>NZ_VFMN01000001.1:1221087-1526359 GCF_006715055.1 Lapillicoccus jejuensis | reverse complement strand
GTAGCCGAGCGAGGTCTTCATGAGGAACCGGTCGAGCTGCGCCTCCGGCAGCCGGTAGGTCCCGGCCTGCTCGATGGGGTTCTGCGTCGCGATGACCATGAACGGGCGGCCGACGGAGTGGGTGGTGCCGTCGACGGTGACCCGGCCCTCCTCCATCACCTCGAGCAGCGCCGACTGCGTCTTCGGCGAGGCGCGGTTGATCTCGTCCGCGAGGACGATCGTCGCGAAGATCGGGCCCCGGTGGAACTCGAACTGCATGGTGTCCGGCCGCGGCACCGACGTGCCCGTGACGTCGGACGGCAGCAGGTCCGGGGTGAACTGGATGCGGCTGTGGCTGCCCTGCACGGTCGCCGAGAGGGCGCGGGCCAGCTGCGTCTTGCCGGTGCCCGGGTAGTCCTCGAGGAGCAGGTGCCCCTCGGACAGCAGGCAGGTGAGGGCGAGACGGATGGGGTGGTGCTTGCCGAGGACGGCCTTCTCGACGTTGGCGACGAGCTGGCCGAAGGTCGTGGCGAACCAGTCGGCCTGGTCCTGGGTGAGCGGCATGGGGGTTCTCCTGCTGGTGGTGGTGGGGGGAGGGCCGTGGCGTCACGGCCAGGGTGAGTACCGAGGACTCGTCCGGCCGTCGCAGGTGGCCGTCACCCACCCGCCGTGACCGCCGTAGTACGACGAGGTGCGGTGCCAGCCACCGTCGGCCGCGACCGGGTGGGGGGAGAAGCCCCCGCCGGAGTCGGTGTTGACGGTGCAGGTGGCCGTCCCGCTCGAGTTGTCGATCTTGACGTCGACGAAGTTGCAGACCGTCCGGCAGACACCCGGCTGCGGGCAGCCGACGCCGATGCTGTCACCACAGGTCGCCGACGACGGCCGCACCGACACGGCGGGCAGCGGCTTGTCCGGCGTCCTCGCGCTCTTGCTCGTCGAGGCGGGGCGGGTGCCCGGGGCGTTGACGGCGGTCTGCGTGATCGTCGCCGACGCGGTGGTCTGGTAGCCGACGCCCGTCCGCGAGCACGACGTCTGCGAGCGCAAGGTGCACCCGGTGGCCGTGACCTTGACCGACCGTCCGTTCTCGACCGTGGACCAGGTCCAGGTCACGGTGTAGCTGCCGCCGCTCCCGCTCACCGACGCCTGGAGGTTCGCCACGGTGCGGGTGGGCCCGTAGGGCTGGAAGGACGCGGAGTACGCCGACCACGGCGACCACTCGGGGGTGTCGTTCTGGGCCCGGACCCGCAGCTGCTGCGGCGCCGTCCCGAGCCCGCCGAAGGTCGCGCTCGAGCAGGTCGGCGAGCAGCTGATCGTGCCGCCGTGACCGGCCGTGGTCTCCCACTGGAGGGTGCGGTACCCGCCCGAGTGCGGGTCCCCGAGCCGCCAGCTCGCCCGGCCGGAGTAGGTCGGCGACCCGGTGGTGACGCCCGGCGTGCCCGGGGTGGCCGGGACCCCGGCGGCCCGGAACGAGGAGGCCGGGCCGGGCTTGCTGCTCTTCCCGCCGCCGTTGGTGGCGGAGACGGCGTACCGGTGGGTGCGGCCGTCGTACGGGACGCTGTCGCTCACCTGGAGCGAGGCCTTGGCCGAGACGGTGCGCAGGCGGGCGCCGTCGCGCCACACCGTGTAGCTCTGCATGGCCGGGCCGTCGGGGTCGACCGGCGACCACGTGATGGTCAGCGCCGCCGTCGACGTCGACGGGGTCGCCGGGCGCGCGTCGACGCGCGGCGCGGCGACGGTGGCCGGCGTGCCGACGGACTGCGCGGTGACGGCGGGTCCGTAGGGGCCCCAGCCCGCGCCGTTGTGGGCCTGGACGCGGACCTTGTACTGGTCGTCGTTGACGAGGCCGGTCACGGTGTGGGCGAGCGCGGAGCCGGCGACCTGCGCGGTCCCGGAGCCCGAGCCGCCGTTCACGTCCACCCACTGCACCTGGTATCGGTCGACCGGGCTGCCCTCGTTCTTCGGGGCGCTCCAGGTGACCTTCAGGGTGCGGTCACCCGGGGTGATCCGACCGACGGTGACGGCCTGCGGCTTGGTGTCCGGCGTGACCGGCCCCGAGGGGGCGCTGGCCGGGGACCAGTCGACGCCGTTGCGCGCGCGGACGGTGAAGGTCACCGGTGTGCCGTTGGCGAGGCCGGTGACGGTGCACGGCGAGGCGGTGCAGGCCAGCACCTTGCCCGTGGAGGCGCGGACCTCGTACTCGAGGACCGGCAGACCGCCGTCGTACGCCGGCGGGCGCCACGAGACGCGGGCCTGACCGCCGGCGACCCGGTCGGCGACGGCGGTGACGCCGGCCGGCGCGTCCGGCGGGGCCTTGATCGTCACGGTCGCCTGGGTCGGCACCTCGCGGCCCGGGCCGTCGGCGACCCGCAGGGACAGGACGGCGGTGCGCCGGGCGGACGAGGACGCGGTGACGGTGAGCGAGCACCCGGACGCCGAGCCGGTGACGCCGGTGCCCGAGACCACCTGGACCCCGCTCACGCTGCACTGCGGGGTGGCGAGGGGGCTGTCGAGGTAGGCGCGGACGTCGACCGCGCGCGACTGGCCGGGCTGGAGCCCGTCGACGGTGATGGGGCGCACCCGGGGCAGGGCGGCCGGGGGCGGCGCGGCCGGCCGGCCGGGCGCGGTGGCCACCGGCTTCGTCGAGGTCACCCGGACCCGGAAGCTCGCGCTCTCCCCGCTGCCCTGCACGCCGACGGTGACCGTGCCGGTGCCGGAGGGGGCGTCGGCGGCGGCGGCGAGCCGGACGCGGCTGCCCCGGCTCTCGCCGTCCTGCTGGCGCAGCTCGACGCCCTCGGGACGCTGGTCCCAGGTCGCCGTGTAGGTCACCGACGCCGGGTCGAGCCCGTCGGGGAGCCACGCGTGGCACAGCCGGGGGACGTCGACGGTGCGCGGGACGCCGCCGCCGATCAGCGAGACCTCGTACGACGGGCAGCGCAGCACCGGGGTGAGCGGGCCCACCTGGACGGGGACGGAGACGTACGCCGTCACGGCGGCCTTGTCGTCGGGGCCGGTGGCGTCGGTGACCTCGAGCATGAGCGCGCCGGGGCCGGTGTAGTCGCGGCTCGAGGTGAGCCGGACGGTCCGCGGGCCGGTGACCTCGGACGCGAGGACCTGGCTCGGCGAGGTGCTGACGGTGTCGGGTGAGGTGACCTGGAGGGCGCGGCCGCGCGGGTCGGCGAGGTACTGCGACAGGTCGACGGTCGCGGTGGCGTTCGCGTCCATCCGGATCGTGCGCCCGGGGATGACGAAGGGGGCGCCGTCGCTGCTGGTCGGGACGTAGACCAGCGCCATGGCCTGCGCGCCGTCGGCGTCCTCGATGACGTAGGGGACGACGCGGGGGTGGTCCTGCAGGGCGATGCGCACGCGCTGCCCGACGACGCTGACGCCGGCGCCGGTGGCGCGCACGACCTTGAGCGAGGCGGCGTCCCCGTCGGGGTCGCGGTCGTTGGCGAGGACGTCGGCGACGACGGCGGTCTCGCCGGGCTTGGGCTGCGCGACGTCGTCGAGGGCGACGGGCGGGTTGTTGAAGCCCTTCTGGCCGCGGACGGTGACGGTGGAGACCGAGGGGTCGAACAGGCCGTCGGTGATGCCGTAGGTGAGGGTCCTCGGGTCGGCCTCGTCGGGCGCCTTGACCCGGAAGGTGTCGTCCTTCTGCCGGGCGAAGTCCTTGAGGGTGGCCGGCTCGTTGCGGGGGGCGAAGTCGTCGTACTCGACCGTGTCGCCGGGGGCGACGAGGTCGTTCGCGGTCGGGTCGACCGTGACGGTGCGCCCCGGGGCGGCGACGACGTCGTCCGCGACGGCCACCGGTGGCTGCGGGTCGCCGGGCTGGACGACGCCGACCCGGACGAAGGCGTCGCTGGCCAGGCCGAAGCGGTCCCGGACGGCGTACCGGATCACCTCGGTGCCGGCGCTGCGCGGGTAGGCCTGGTAGCGGATGGTCGCCGGGCCGACGGACAGGACGCGGCCGAGCGAGAGGTCGACGGCCTTGCCGTCGCCGCCGACCACGCCGACGACGTACGCGAGGTCGCCGTCGGGGTCCACGCCGGAGGTCGGCACGGTGATCGTGATGGTGTCACCGGCGGTGACGCTGGCCGAGAAGGAGCGCGCCGTCGGTGGCTGGTCGGGGGTCGCGGCGGTGGGCAACGGCTTGACGGTGACGGTGACCCGCCCGGTGCGCTCGGTGGCGACCGAGCCCTCGGGGTGGGCGCCGTACTCCAGGGTGACGACCTGGTCGGCGCCCGGCGGGGTCGCGTCGGGGATGTAGCGCAGCACCGACCCGGAGGCGAAGGCCTGGCCGCCGCCCTGGACGACCTTGACCGACCGGGGGTCGAGGACGAGCGGGACGCCGCCGGAGACGGTGTCGTTGTCGAGGACCGGGACGGTGACGACGTCGCCGGTGCGCACGACCGCCTCGTCGTCCTCGACGTCCGGCACGGGCGCGTCGGCGGGGGGCTGCTGGACGACGGCGACGACGCCGACGGCGGTCTTCGTCCCGTCGGAGACGGTGTAGCGCAGCAGCCCGCGTCGGGTCGGCTGGTCGGACAGCGACGAGGTCGCCTCGATGCGCAGGAAGCGACCCTGGACGACGGAGGCGCGCAGCCACGATGCGTCGCTCAGCACCTTCTGGACGACGAGCACGTCGCCGCGGGGCGAGGAGTCGTTGGCCAGGACGTCGGTGACGACGGGTGACTGCCCGCGGACGGTGGCGGCGTCGGGCGCGGCGACCGGGGAGGGGTCGGCGCCGGGGTCGGGCAGCACGTCGACGCGGATCCGGCCCGGGGCGACCGCCGACCCGACCTGGGCGGCGTAGGTGAGGAAGACGGTGCCCGGGGTCCGCCCGGTCACGGTGAGGACGCCGGTGTCGAGGTCGGTGTCGAGGAGCAGCTGGCCGGGGGCGCGGACCTGGGCGGCGAGCCGCATGCGGGCGTCGGGGTCGGTCGGGTCGGCGCCGGGGACGTCGTTGCCGAGCGGCCGGATCTGGACCGGCTTGCCGGCGACGGCGCGCACGACGTCCGGTTGCGGCAGCGGCGGCACCGGGCGGGCGTCGTCGGCGAGGACGGTGACCGGCACGCTGCCGGCGGTGGAGCCACCGTGGCCGTCGGCGACGGCGTACCGGACGGTGAGGGCGCCGGGGCTCGTCGGGGCGGTGACGGCGAGCGCCCCGGAGGGGTCGACGCCCACGCCGGGGGTGCTCGCCTCGACGGTGAGCGGGTCGTTCTCGGGGTCGCGCCAGTCGGCGACGACCCCGACCGCGACGTGCCCGCCGGGGACGGCGGCGTAGCGCGCCTTCGCGAGCTGCGCCTGCCCCTGGCGCACGTACGGCGCCCCGTTGACCGCGTCGTCGACGACGGTCACCGTCACCCGCGCCGACGACGCGGAGGTGGCGCCGCCGGTGCCGTTGGTGACCCGGTAGGTGAAGGAGAACTCGCTCGAGGCCGGGTCGTCGGGGACCGTGACGTCGACGGCCTGGCCGTCGGACGAGACGGCGGCCGTCACGCCGGCGACCGAGGGCTGGCTGACGTCGCCGGGGGCGATGGCGAGGATCGAGCCGGTCGCGTCGGAGTCGTTGTCGAGCACGTGCAGGGTCGACGTGCGGCCGGCGCGCACCCGCAGCTGGTCGGGCTCGGCCTTCGGCGGGGTGCGCACGACCTGGTCGTCGCGCTGGTTCGGGTCCTTCTTGGCGTTCTTGTCCTGCTGCTGGGGCGGCGGCACGACGGCGTCCCAGTCGTCGATCTTCAGCGGGGTGTTGTCGAGGTCCCACAGGTTGCCGCTGTCGAGGTCGTTGAGGACGACGAGGCCGCGGTTGGTCCGCAGCCGGACGCCGTCGCGCCGCGTCGCCGCGCCGAGACCGCCGAGCTCGAGGGCCTGCGGGGGCTTCGCCCCCGGGGCGACGTCGCCGCCGTCGAGGACCGAGCCGCACGCCCGGCCGTACCAGGTGCTCGTCGGGCCGGCCCACGCCGCGTGCGCGCACGAGCCGAGGCGGACCGGGGCGGTGGGCTTCAGCGCCGACGCGGGCCCGGTGCCGCGGCGGGCGGTGTCCGGCACCTGCACGAGGGTGCCGGAGGCCCCGCCGTCGTCGAGGGGGACGGCGGACAGGCCGTCGGGGCCGGCGAGCAGGACCGAGGTGGCGGCCGGGCCCGGTTGCTGGAGGGCGGCCTGGGCGAGCCCGCCGTCGGAGACGTCGGCGGCCTCGACGGGCCGGTCGAGCCCGGCGGCGCGCAGCAGGCCGGTCGCGGCGTCGAGGACGACCCAGCGGCCCCCGACCGCGGTGACCTCGAGGGCCTTGCTCGTCACGCCGAGGCTGCGGGTGACCGGCGCGGCGAAGGTGCCGTCGTCGCCGACGGGGAGGGTGACGAGGCGGCCGGTGGTGCCGGAGACGGCGTACACCGTGCCGTCGGCGCCGACCGCGACGGAGGCGCCGGCCCCGACGGTGGCGACCGGGGTGCTCTGCGCCTGGAGGGCGTCGAGGGCGACGCGGGTCGGGGTGCCCGAGGCGGCGGTGCGCGCGGCCCACAGCTTCCCCGTGGCCGGGTCGACCACGGCGACGCTGCCGCCGCGCAGGTCGACCGGCGGCTGGGCGGCGTAGGCCAGCCCGGTGGTCGCGGCCGGCTTCGGCAGGGTGAGGACGCCGTCGGTGGCGAGCGTGGCGGAGGCGGTGTCGACCGGGGTGGCCTGGTTGGTCGCGGCGCTGAGCGCGACGACCGAGGCACCGTCCTGGAGGACGTCGAGCCCGGACCCGCCGGTCTGGTCGACGGCGACCCCGGCGTCGAGCTGCTGGGCGGGCTTGTTGAGCCGGCCGAGCAGCGCGCGCTGGCCGTTGGTCACCCAGACCCCGCCGTCGTGCAGGTCGGTCTTCCGCACGAGCTCGCCCTCGGCGCGCAGCGCCACCCAGGTGAGCACGCCGGCGACGAGCGCGAGCACGACGAGCGAGGCCACGCCGAGACGTCGACGTGCCGATGCGGCTGTCCTCATGCGGTCCTGCCCCCTGGTGCGATGACGCCGCGACCCGGACGAGGTGCCGACGGCGCGGCCCAGCCTCGCCCGACCCGGCCTCGATGGTCAAGCGTTCCCACGAGCGACCGGAGAAGTGTGACCGGTTTCCTCGCGCATCGGGACCGGATGGACGAGTCCGGGACGGGTGCGACGGTGGCGACGATGGTGTCGGTGGTGCCGGTGGGCGGGGACCAGTGTGGCATCGGTTCGGCGCGGGCGCAGCCGGCGACGGGAGCGGGGGGGCCTCGCGCGCGGGTCCCGGACCGCTCACGCGTCGAGCAGCGCCAGGTCGTCCTCGGTGACGATCTTCGTCGACAGGGCGTGCTCGACGAGGCGGGCCTTGCGGTTGCTCGCGAGCTTGCCGACCCCGCCGTGCAGGCCGCGGGTCCCGGCGTCGGCGAGCTTCTGGCAGACGTTGTCGAGCTTGCGGTTGAAGCGGGTGAGGGTCCAGCCGAGCCGCTCCGCGGCCTGGGCGGAGGAGGGGATGGCGGCGGCGCCGGGCGCCGTACGGCGCAGGAACGGCTCGCACAGCGCGACGACGAGCCGCTTCTGGTCGGGGGTGAACGACACCCGGCCGACCGTCGCCTCCCCCGGCTCGGCGCCGCGGGCGGGCGGGTCCTCCCCCGCGGCCACGGCGACGAAGGCGGGCGAGTCGACGAGGACCTCGAAGTCGTAGGTCGTCGGGCCGGCGGTGAACCACACGAGCAGCCGGCTCAGCGCGAGCGGGATCCGCGCCCCCGGGTTGAGCCACGCCTGGAAGAGACCGTGCTCGTCGGCGACCGTCGCGGTGAGCGTCGAGCCGACGTTGACCAGCCACCAGAGCCCGCCGTCGTAGGTGACCTTGAGGAAGGTGCGGTGCAGGAACGGGTTGTCGTCGATCTCGACGTCGCCGCTGCGCCCGATGGTGAGCGTCGTCCCCGGCGTCGCCGTGTGCTCCTCGCCGCAGAACGCGACCGTCACCCGCCCGTGGATCACAGCGCCCGCTCGCACGTCGTGTCCGACGGCGGCGAGACGACCCCGCCGCGCACGACCTGGACCTGGGCGCACCGGGTCGTCCCGGCCGCGACCCTCTGGGTGAGGGCGGGGGTCGTCACCGTCTGCGGGGCGGCCTGCTGCGCGGCGTCCTTGGTCGGGCCGACGAAGACCCGGAAGGTGTCGCCCTTCTCCGGCCCGTCGTAGGTCCACGTGAAACCGACCGCGCCCGCCGAGGCCCTCGCCGTCACGGTCGGGGCCGTGTAGACGGCGTCGCCGAGCGCGCTGGTGTCCTTCGGGGTGGACACCGTGCGGGACGGGGTCGGCGCCGCGGGGGTCGCCGCGCCGCGCGGGCGCAGCACGGCGACCCCGACGACGACGAGCAGGACGACGACGGCCGCCGCGAGGACGGGGACCAGCCAGCCGGGGCGCCCCCTCGGGCCGGCCGGCGGACCGTCGGGAGCGGGGCGCGCGGCCGGCGGGACGAGGTCCTCGTCGATGAGCCGCGGCGTGCGCTGCGGGCCGAGGTCGCCCGCCGCCCGGCCCGGGGCGGCGGTGCCGGACGGCCCGTCCGAGCGGCGCACGGTCCGCTCCTCGACCTCGCCGGCGGGACCCACGGGTGCGGCGGGGGGTGCGGCGGGGGCGCCGTACGGCGTCGCGGGGGTGGGTGGCTGGGCCTGCACCCGGGAGGGGGCCTTGACGCTCGTGCGATCCTCCGGGCCGGCGCCCGGGCCCTCGAGCACGGTGCCGCCGCCGGCGTCGCGGACCCGTACCGGGGTCGGCGGCAGCCGCAGCTCCTGCTCGACCGCGGTCAGCTCGCGGGCGAAGGCGAGGGCGGACGCGGGCCGCAGCCGGCGGTCCTTGGCCATGCCGCGCGCGAGGACGCGCTCGAGCGAGAGGGGGACGTCGGCGCGTCCGGTGCGGGGCACCTCGGAGCGCTTGATCCGCGTCGTCAGCCCGGTCTGGGTGTTGTCGCCGCCGGGGACCGCGAACGGGGAGCGGCCGACGAGCAGGTGCCACAGGGTGGCGGCGAGGGAGTAGACGTCGCCGGCCACGTCGCCGTTGCTGTCGCCGGTGAGGACCTCCGGCGGCGCCCACGGCACGCTGACGCCGATGTCGCCCGTGTCGGCGACGTCGGCGTCCGCGCCGCCGCGCCCGGCGATCCCGAAGTCCGTGAGGGCCGGCTGGTCGTAGTGGTCGACGAGGACGTTGGCCGGCTTGATGTCGCGGTGCACGACCCCGCCGCGGTGCGCGGTCTCGACGGCGGAGGCCAGCTGCACGCCGGTGCGCAGCACCTCCTGGACGGTGAGCGGCTTGCGCTTGGCCCGCTCGCCGAGGTGCGGCGGCGGGTAGTACTCCATGACGAGGTACGGCCGGCCGTCGGGCGCGGTGTCGGCCCAGAAGACCTGGACGATGTGCGGGTGGTTGCCGAAGAGCGCCATCGTGTCCGCCTCGGCGACGAACTGGCGGCGCAGGTCGTCGGTAAGGCCGCGGCCCTTGAGGACCTTGACGGCGACCGACCGGCGGGGTGACTGCTGCTGGTAGAGGTGGACGTCGGCGTACCCGCCCGAGCCGAGCGGCTCGAGGTAGCTCATCCCCGGGATGTCCGGCGGCCCGGACGCGCTCGCCGGGTCTGGTCCGTGCTGGCCGGGCCGGCGGTGCTGGCTGCGCGGGCTCACCGCTCGACCTCGAAGGTGACCTCGACCTCGTCCGCGAGCGAGATCCGGGTGCCGGGCTCGATCAGGCGGGGCTCGTCCGAGCGGAGCAGGACCGGGGCCTGCCCGGGCAGGGCCACCGTCGTGCCGTTGGTCGTCTGCAGGTCGCGGACGAGGACCTGCCACTCGTCGAGGGTGACCTCGAGGTGGGTGCGCGAGACGTCCTTGCGGGGGCTCGCGACCTTGACGACGTGCGGCCGGTCGCCGGCGGGGACGTCGGGGGTCCGCGGGGCGCGGCCGAGCAGGACACCCCGGTCGAGGGTGACGGTGTCGCCGGACGACAGGCGCAGCACCCCGAGCGGCGGGCGGGCGATCCGCACCGGCTGCTGGTCGGGGACGGGCGCGCCGCAGGCGCGGCACGAGCCGGCGTACGGCGGGTTGGGGTGCCCCTGTGGGCAGCGCACCGCGAGCACCGTCGGTCCGGCGACCGGCACCCCGAGCAGGTCGCTGCGGGCGTGGGTGCGGTCGTCGACCTCGTCGGTGTCGTCGACGTCGCCGGTGGGGGCGGTGGGGGCGGTGGGGGTGGTGGGGGCGCTCGGGGCGGTCGGTCCCCAGCGGGTGGGTTCCGGGGCATCGGGGACGGCCGGGCCCGAGCCGGAGTAGAAGCGGGGACCGGCGGGGGCCGGGGACGGCGCCGGGCTCACCACGACGGGGGGCGGAGGGGGCGCAGGGGCGACCGGGGTCGGGGTGGAGGCCGGGGTAGGGGTAGGGGCAGCAGTGGGGGCCGCGGTGGGGGCCGGGGCGGCGCCGTCACGGCGGCTCCACGGGGTGGAGGAGATGAGCAGGCCCCCGTCCGCGGGCTCGGGCGCCGGGCGGACCGCCGGGGAGTCGACGACGGCCGGCGGCGGCGCGGGCTCCTCGACGACGGGATCGGGGGCGTGCGCGGGGACCGGCTCGGGTGACTCGACCGGGTCCTCGACCGGGCCCTCGGCCTCGGCCGCGAGCGCCTCCTCGGCCCGCGTCTGCTCCTCGTGCTCGAGCCGGCGCAGGTACTCGCTGCGCTGCACCGTGCCCCAGAAGAGCTGGTCGAGCCCGAAGTCGGGCGGAGGGTCGTCCGGGGCGGTGCTCGCCGGGAAGGGAGCGGCCGGGGGGGCCGGGTCGACCGCCGGGACCGGGTCGACCGCGGAGACCGGGTCGACCCGCGGCTCCGGCCGGACCGGGGCCACGTCGTGCAGCGTGTGCTCGAGCGGGTCGGGGGTCGGCTCGGGGGTCGGCTCGGGGGTCGGTGGGGTGGCGAGGACCGGGGCCCGGTCGCCCCATCGCGGCAGCGTGGCGAACGGGGACGCAGGGGCGGGCGGCGGTGGGGTGACGGCCGGCGGGGTGACGGGCGCCGGGGTCACGGGGTCGGGGTCGTCCTCGGTGAGCCACCCCCGCGGACCGGCTCCGCCGTCGCCCGACGCCGCCGGGGCCGGGGCCGGGGCCGGCGTCTCGACCGGGACCACGGGCACGGCCGGAGCGGGCGCCGGGACCGCGAGCGCCGGGACCGCGAGCGCCCCGGGGGCCGGCGGCGCACCGACCCGCAGCCGCACGGTGCGCACCGCCGCGCCGCCGACCTCGTCGACGACCTCGTCCAGGGCACCGCCACCGGGGACGAGGACGCGCGGGTCCCCGTCGCCGTCGAGCTGCGCCCACACGGGCCCGCGCGCGACGACGCGAGGACCGCGGTCGGTGGGGGCGGTGCCGACGTACGCCGGCCCGGCCCCCTGACCGGGGTCGGCGTCGAGCGAGGCGAGGACCGCGCCGAGGTCGTCCTCGGCGTCCGCGACGTCGCTGGCGCGCAGGAGCCGGGCGTCGGTGTCGGGCAGGCCGACGACGAGGTGCAGGGTCGCGCCGCCGATGTAGGTCCAGCCGCTGAGGATGACGGGGACGTCGACCCGCGCGGGGGTGCTCACCACGTCACCTGTCCGTCCCCCTCGACCGGGCGGTCCCTCGGGACCGTCTCCTCCTCGCCGTCGTCGCGGTCGTGGTCGGCCCCGCCCGAGGGGACCCGGCCGAAGGCGACGACGATCACCGTGATGTTGTCGCGGCCGCCGCGGTCGCGGGCGCGCTGGACCAGCTCGCGCGCGGCGGCGCCGACGTCGGGGACGGCGAGCAGGACGCCGCGGATCTCGGCGTCCTCGACCTCGTTGGTCAGGCCGTCGCTGCAGACGAGGAACCGGTCGCCGGCCTCCTGCGGGACGACCCACGTGTCGACGCCGCCGAGCGGGTCGTGGCCGAGGGAGCGGGTGACGACGTGCCGCGCCGGGTGCCGGCGCGCCTGCTCCGCGGTGATGACGCCGGCGTCGACCAGCTCCTGCACCTCGGAGTGGTCGACGGACACCTGGACGAGGCTCGAGTCGGGGCGCAGGTGGTAGACCCGGGAGTCGCCGACGTTGAAGACCGCCCAGTGCGCCGCGCCGGCGACGTCGACGACCGCGACCCCCGCCACCGTCGTGCCCATCCCGCGCCGGTCCGGGTGGCGCCCGGCCTCGGCGACGATCTCGCGGTTGGCCTCCTCGACCTGGGCGACGAGGTGCTCGACGCGCAGGCCCGGGCGGCCGTCGAGCCGGGCCACGGCGTCGGCGGCGATCCGGCTCGCCACCTCGCCGGCGGCGTGCCCGCCCATCCCGTCGGCGACGACGAAGATCGTGCCGGCCGCGAGGGCGCTGTCCTCGTTGAGGGTGCGGACCCGGCCGGTGTCGGTGGCGAGCGCGGCGGCCAGGGCAGGGGCGTGGATCACGACGCCGCCCACGGGGTGACGGTGGCCGTCGAGAGGACCTCGCGCAGGGCGTCGTACTCCTCGCGCACCCGCGGCCCTCCGCAGGTCCCGGTCAGCCGGACCAGCCGGGTGGGCCCACCGGGGACCAGCGCCGGCAGGACGTGGAGCAGGTGGACCTGGAGCACCGTGCCCAGGCCGTCCTCCACCCACGACAGGTCGGTCCCGACGAGCTCGAGGTCGCCGAGCGACGCACGGAAGGGGTCCGAGGCGACGCCGCCCGGCCGCTGCGCCACGGACCCCCGCAGCTCGGCGAGCGGGGCCGCGACGTCGAGCCCGGGCTCGCCCGTCTCGACCCGCACCTCGACCGTGGGGACCGGTCCGGCGGGCTCGTCCTCACCCGGCAGCCGGCCGGCGGCCAGCACCGTCCCGGGCACGACGACCGGCGCCCAGCCGTCGGGCAGCACGACGTGCACGCTCGGTGGTCCCGGGAAGAGGTCGCTCGGGAAGCTGACGGGGGTGGGCATCGTGTGGGTGGGTCCTGGGTGGGTCCTGGGTGGGTCCGACGGACGTCGGTCGGGGTGCGGTGGTGGGGACCCCGCGGACGACGACCGTACGACGTCCTGCCCCTCACCGCGACGGGGAGGACTCCCCACCGGCACCCCCGCGAATCGGATCCGGCCCGCTCGGCTCGGGTCGTGACCCGAGCCGAGCCCGACGAACCCGATTCGCGGGTCAGCCGGACCGGGCCGCCCACCAGGCGAGCAGCCGCTCGCGGGCGACGTCCTCACCGAGCACCCCCTCGTCGAGCCGCAGCGCGAGCAGGAACCGGTACGCCTCGCCGACCTCCCGGCCGGGCGGGATGCCGAGGACGCGGCTGATCTCGTGCCCGTCGAGCTCGGGCCGGACGGCGGCGAGCTCCTCCTGCGCCTGGAGGCGCTCGATCCGGGCCTCGAGGTCGTCGTACGTGCGGGCGAGCCGCGCCGCCTTGCGGGCGTTGCGGGTCGTCGAGTCCGACCGGGTCAGCAGGTGCAGGTGGGCCAGCAGCGGCCCGGCGTCGGTGACGTAGCGGCGCACCGCGGAGTCGGTCCACTCGCCGCCGCCGTACCCGTGGAAGCGCAGGTGCAGCTCGACGAGCCGCGAGACGGCCTTGACCGTCTCCTTGTCGTAGCGCAGCGCCGTGAGCCGCTTGGCGCTCAGCTTGGCCCCGACGAGCTCGTGGTGGTGGAAGCTCACGCCGCCGCCGTCCTCGAACCGCCGCGTCGCCGGCTTGCCGATGTCGTGCAGCAGCGCCGCCAGCCGCAGCACGAGGTCGGGGCCGCGGACCTCCAGCGGCGCCTCGACGCCCACCACCCGGCGCGGGCCCTCGAGGGCGATGGCCTGGTCGAGGACGGTGAGCGAGTGCTCGTAGACGTCCTTGTGCCGGTGGTGCTCGTCGACCTCGAGCTGGAGCGCCGGCAGCTCGGGCAGGACGTGCGCGGCGAGACCCGTGTCGACGAGCAGCCGCAGGCCCTCGCGCGGCTGCGCGGTGAGCAGCAGCTTGGACAGCTCGTCGCGCACCCGCTCGGCGCTGACCATGGTGATCGTCGGCGCCCGCTCGGTCATCGCCGCGCGCACCTCGGTCCCGACCCGCAGCCCCAGCTGCGCGGCGAACCGCGCCGCCCGCATCATCCGCAGCGGGTCGTCGGCGAACGACTCGGTCGCCGTCGCCGGGGTCCGCAGCACCCGGCCGGCCAGGTCCTCGAGCCCGCCGTGGAGGTCGACGAACTCCAACTGCGGCAGCCGCAGCGCCATCGCGTTGACGGTGAAGTCGCGCCGCACGAGGTCCTCCTCGAGCGAGGTGCCGAAGCGCACCTGCGGCTTGCGGCTGGTCCGGTCGTACTCGTCGGTGCGGTACGTCGTGATCTCGAGGTGGTCGTGCCCCTTGCGCAGCCCGATCGTGCCGAAGGCGCGCCCGACGTCCCAGTGCGCGTCGGCCCAGCGCCGGGTCAGCTCGAGCACCCGGTCCGGCTCGGCGTCGGTGGTGAGGTCGAGGTCGACCGCCGGGCGGCCGAGGAAGGCGTCGCGGACGGGGCCGCCGACGAGCGCGAGCTCGTGCCCGGCGGCCGCGAAGAGGGCGCCCACCTCCTGCAGCAGCGGCAGGACGGGGGCGAGCCCGGCCACGGCGCGCTCGAGCAGCCGGGCGGTCACGGCCGGGGGGTCGGCGGGGGTCGGCGGCACGACCGTCAAGCGTAGGCGCTGGCGCGGGGGGCGCCGGACGCCGTACGGCGCGCCGGACGACCCGCACCCGGGCCCGAGGGCGCCGGGCGTCACGGTCGCGGTCGTTATCGTGGGGGGATGGCAGCGCAGACGTCGGGAGAGGCGCGGTCCGCGCGCCGTCTGCCCGCCGTCGAGGAGCGCTCGGCCGGCGGCGTCGTCGTCGACGTCCACGAGGGGGCGGCGCGGATCGCCGTCATCGCCCGCCGCAACCGCGCCGGCCGGGTCGAGTGGTGCCTGCCCAAGGGCCACATCGAGCCGGGAGAGACCCTCCCGCAGACCGCCGAGCGCGAGGTCGCCGAGGAGACCGGCATCACCGCCCGCGTCCTCGCCGAGCTCGGGACGATCGACTACTGGTTCGCCACCTCCGACCACCGCGTCCACAAGGTCGTGCACCACTACCTGCTCGAGGCCACCGGCGGCGAGCTGACCATCGAGAACGACCCCGACCACGAGGCCATCGACGTCGCGTGGTTCCCGCTGCCCGACGTGCACCGCCACCTCACCTTCCCCAACGAGCGCCGCATCGCCCAGATGGCGTGGGAGCGGCTGGCGGGGACGGCGTGACGCGACCGCCCCGGACGGCGCGGCTGGCCGGGGCCGCGGTCCTCGTCGCCCTGCTCGCCGGCCCGGTCGCCGTCACCGCCGCCGCGGCCCCCGCCTCGTCCGCCACCCCCGCCCGTACGGCGACCCGCCCGGCCGCCACCGCCGACGCCGGCACCGTCGTGCTCACCGCCGTCTCCCCCGCGGTCGTCACCCGCGGCACCGCCGTGACCGTGACGGGGACGCTGACCGCGGGGTCGGTGGCGCTGCAGGCCCCGACGGTGAGCCTGGTGCGCGGCACCACGCGGCTCGACACCCGCGACGACGTGACGAGCTGGGCGGCGGGCACGGACCCCGCCACCGGGACGACGTACGGGACCGCGCAGCCCGCCCCGACGCTGGCGCCCGGGCAGGGGGTGGCCTTCACCATCACCGTCCCCGCCGGGCGGGTGCGCGACTCCTCGCCGTGGGGCGCGCTACCGGTGTCGGTGCAGGTGACGTCGACGCAGGGCGCCAGCGCCGTGCACACGTTCCTCGGCTGGTGGGCCCGCAAGGAGTACCAGCCGCTGCAGGTCGGCGTCGTCGCCCCCGTCACCCTCGAGCCCTCGACGCGGCTGTGGGCCGACGACCCCGACGCCCGGGTCCGCGCCTGGGTCGACGAGATCGGCCCCGGCAGCCCGGTCGACCACCTGCTGTCCGGCACCGACGTCCCCGGCGTGCCCGTCGCGTGGGCGGTCGACCCGGCGACGGTCGGCGACGACACCGGCCCGAGCCCGTCGGGCTCGGGCTCGGGGTCGTCGGGGACGTCCTCGGGCTCGCCCACGTCGGGCTCGACGGGCACGTCCACGGGCACGCCGACGAGCACCCCCGGCGGGACCTCGACGGGCACCACGACCCCCACGACCCCCACGACCCCCACGACCCCGTCCGAGGGCACCGGCGGGGCGATCGCGGACGCCGCCGCGATCCGGGTCGAGCGGGCGCAGGACGCCCTCGTCGCCCGGCTCGTCCGGGGCGCGACCGGGCACCCGCTGTGGGCCCTGCCGCCCGCGGACCCCGACCTGGCCGCCTACGCGAGCGCCGGCGACCCCACCGTCACCGCGCAGGTGCGCGACTCGGCGGCGCTGGCCACCCGGCTGCGGGTGCCCACGACGTCGGTCACCACCGGCCTGGCCTGGCCCGTCGACGGGGCCCTGGCGCCGGCCACGGAGCAGGGCCTGCGGACGACGTACGGCGCCGCGCTGCAGGGCGCGTTCGTCTCCTCCAGCACCCTGCCCGGGTCCTCCGGCTACACCCCCACCTCGCCGCACCAGTCGCCCGGCGGGCTGCCCGTCCTCGCCTGGGACGACGGTCTCAGCGCCCTCGCCGCGCGCACGACGAGCACCGAGCAGGGGGTGCTGGCCACCCAGCAGCTCGTCGCGCAGACCGCGGCCCTGCTCGGGCAGAGCCCCGGCATCCCGCGCTCCTTCCTCGTCGCCCTGCCGCGCGGGCTGGACCCGGACCCCGCGGCGCTGCGGGGGCTCCTCGGCGCGCTGGGGACGACGCCGTGGGTGCAGGTCGGCGACCCCGCGACGCTGCTCGCCGCCGCCCGCACCGAGTCGCCGGTCTCCACCCTCGGCACGAGCACGTGGACCACGCCCGGGACCGCGCCCGGCACCGGCGTGCTCGCCCGCGCGCAGACCGCCCGCGGCGCCCTCGACACCGTCGCGAGCCTGCTGCCCGACCGCGGCACCGACCGCGACCGGTGGGCCGACGCCCTCGACCAGCTCACCTCGACCCGCTGGCGCGGGCAGGCCGCGGCGGCCGCGAGCCTCGTCACCGGCGCCCAGCGCTGGGCGACCGCGTCGACGAGCAACATCCGGGTCGTGTCGCAGGACACGAACTTCCTCGCCGACGAGGGGACCCTGCAGGTCACCGTCGTCAACGACCTCACCGACCCGGTGTCCGGCCTGCTCGTCCGGCTGGCGCCGGGCAACCCCCGGCTGCGGGTCGTCGAGCAACCCGCCGCCGTGACCATCGGGGCCAAGTCACGGATCACCGTGCAGGTGCGGGTGCGCGCGCTCGCCGCGGGGCTGGTGCCGGTGACCGTCGACCTGCGCACCGCCGACGGGGCGAGCGTGGGCACGCCGGCCCAGCTCAACGTGCGCGCGAACCCGCCGGGACGCGGGTTCTACCTCGTCTCCGGGGGCGTCGTCGTGCTCGTCCTGCTCGCCGGCGTCGTGCGACAGGCCCGGGGATGGCGCCGCCGCCGCCGCGCGGTCGCGTCCCCGTAGGATGCGCAAAAGCCCCGCCACGGGTCCTCGGTCGTCCCCGACCGGGCCGCGGCGGGTGATCTGACGGGAACCCGAGGGGGAGCAGTGCGCGGCGTGGGCCCAGGGTCGACCCTCGGCGGCCGGTACGTGCTCGACACCCGGGTGCAGCAGGCACCGGCCTTCGAGCGCTGGCACGCGACCGACGAGACCCTCGAGCGCGAGGTCGTCGTCCTGTGCTTCCCGCTCCGGGCGTCGGCGGACGAGGCGGGGGCGGCCGAGGACACCGGCGACGGGCGACCGGACGACCGGGCGGCCGCCGCCCTGGACGCCGCGCGACGGGCCGCGGGCGTCGAGGACGCCCGGCTGGTCCGGGTCCTCGACGTCGGTCGCGACGGCGCGACGGCGTACGTCGTCGAGGAGCCCCTGGGCGGCGCCCGCGACCTCGTCGACCTCGTCGCCGACGGTCCGCTGCCCGGCGAGGAGGCACGTCGCCTCGTCGGCGAGGCCGCGGCCGGGCTCGAGGCCGCCCGTCGGCGCGGGCTGCACCACGGCGCCCTCGACCCCGCGGGTCTGCTGCGGATGCCCGACGGTCGGGTCAAGGTCCGGGGCCTGGCCACGCAGGCGGCGCTAATGGGGCTCGACGACCTCGACGCGTCGTCGGCGTCCCGCGAGGATGCCGTCACCCTGGTCGCCCTCGCCCACGCGGCGCTGACCGGCACCTGGGCCGGCGACCACGCCGCCCGCGCGCTGCACCGTGGCGCCAGGGGGACCGACGGGACCGAGGGGCCGCCGGTGGCGCTGCCGCCGGCGCCACGGAGCGTCTCCGGCGTGCTCGCGCCGTCCGAGGTCGTCACCGACGTGCCCGCCGACCTCGACACCATCGCGCGGCTCACCCTCGCCGAGGGGCAGGGTCCGCTCACCCCCGGCGACCTCGCCGGGCAGATCGCACCGTGGTCGCGCTCGATGGTGCCGTCCCCCGTCCCCGGGGGCCGTCCGGCGCGTCTCGAGCTCGCGGGCGACGACGACCGTGAGGACGGCGACGCCGGCGGGCAGGAGGCGGCGGCCGCGCAGGACCGGCGGGACCGCGCACCGACCCCGAAGCGGGCGACCACCGTCCTGGGGATGAGCCTGGGCCGCGCCGCGGGTGAGACCTCGGCCTCCGCGGTCGGTCCCGCCTCCGCGGACGCCGCCGACGCGGCGGCTGCCGCCGACCGGGCCGGGACCGCCGCGGGCGCCGAGGGCGTGGGCGCGACGGTGGCCGGGGCCGCCGTCCTCGACCGCGGCGCCGACGACACCGGTGAGCAGCCGGTCGTCCCCGCCGCCCGCGGCCGGCGCCGTCCCGGCCGGGAGCGACCCGACGCGCCGATGCGGATGACCCGCGACATGCGCGTCTCGGAGACGCTTGCCGAGAGCGACGAGGAGCTCGAGTCGCCCCTGCCGATGGTGCGGGTCCCCTCCCAGGTGGGGGCGGACCACACCGGCGTCGTCCTCGCGATCGTCGCCGCCGCGGTCGTGCTCGTCGCCGTCCTCGGCATCGTCGGGGTCTCGCAGATCGGCAGCAACGGCAGCCCGATGGCGGCCGCGACCGCCACGTCCACGGCGACGGCGAGCGCCCGGCCCACGGCCACACCGACGCCCTCGGCGACGACGACGGCCACCGGCGCGCCGCTGCAGGAGGTCGCCATCGTGCAGGCCCAGCCCTGGGACCCCCAGGGCGACGGCCAGGAGGGCAACGCCTCCGCGCCGCGGGCCTTCGACAAGGACCCGTCCACGATGTGGCGCTCGCAGACCTACCAGTCGGCGGCGTTCGGCGGGTTCAGCAAGACCGGCATCGGTCTCGTCCTCGACCTCGGGCAGCAGACCCCGGTCCGCCAGGTCACGGTCACCCTCGTGGGCGGGTCCGACGTGTCGGTCTACGTCGCCTCCCGCGAGTCGCTCGACGGGGCGACGCTCGTCGGCAGCTCCAGCGGCAAGGACGGCACGCTGACCTTCACCCCGCCCTCCGGCAGCGCCGAGGGCCAGCTGGTGATCCTGTGGTTCACCAAGCTCGCCCCCGACGGGAACGGCGCCTACCGCGCCCAGGTCGCCGAGGCCACGGTGAGCCGGTGACCCCGGCGACGCCGGTGGATCGGTGAGCCACCCGGGAGGAGCCGGCGAAGGGGCCGGCGACCCGGACCGGCCGGCGCTCGACCTCGCCACGGCCGACGACGCCACCCTGCTCGCCGCGCACGTCCAGGGTGACCCGGACGCGTTCGGGGAGATCTTCCGCCGCCACAAGGACCGCCTCTGGGCCGTCGCGCTGCGCACCTGCGGTGACCGCGAGCTGGCCTCGGACTGCCTGCAGGACGCCTTCGTCGCGGCCTTCCGGCGCGCCGGCACCTTCCGCGGCGACGCCGCGGTGACGACCTGGCTGCACCGCATCGTCGTCAACGCCTGCCTCGACCGGCTCCGCCGCCGCCGTCCGACGTCGCCCCTGCCCGACACCGAGCTGCCCGACCGGCACGACGACCACCGCAGCACCGAGGTCGCCCTCGACGTGCGCGAGGCCCTCGCCCGCCTGCCCGAGGGTCAACGGATCGCCCTCGTCCTCGTCGACATGCAGGGCCTGTCCGTCGCCGACGCGGCCGCCGTCCTCGAGGTCGCCGAGGGCACCGTCAAGTCCCGCTGCGCCCGCGGCCGCGCCCAGATGGCCGAGCTCCTCGGCCTCGTCCGCACCGCCGACGGCCGGCTCGTCGACCGCACCGACGACCCCCCCGGTCCCTGACCCGCCCGGACATTATCGGGTCACCCGAGAAAGTCAGGCCCCGCCGGAGAACCGTTGTCCGGCAGAGCCTGACGTTATCGGGTCGCCCGATAATGTCCGGAGCCCTTCGACGAGCCGGGGGAACCGGGGGGCGTCCCGTGACGTCGGAACGACGGTCACCCGCGTGCCCGCCGCCGCTCCACCCGTGCCCCGACCGAGCAGGATCCCCATGAGCACCCCGCCCCCCACCGGCCCCCCGCCGGAGCTGCCGCCCGGCGCGGCGGACCGGCTGGCCGCGCTGCTGCGGGAGGCGGCCGGGCGCGACGATGCCCTGCCGCCCCCGGTCGCGGACCGGCTCGAGGGCACCCTCGCCGCCCTCGCGCACGACCGCGCGGTCGCCGACACCCGGGTGCGCGAGCTGCTGGCCGCCGAGCCCGTGCCGGCCCTGCCCGCCGAGGTCGACGCCCAGGTCGCGGCCGCCCTGGCCGCGGCGGCCGCGGAGCGCGGGTCCGAGCCACGCCACATCGACGACCTGGCCGTCCGCCGGCTGCGCAGCGCTCTCGCGGCCGACGACGCCGGGCCGCTGCCCGCCGACGTCGAGCAGCGCATCGTCGCGGCCCTCGTCGCCGAGGGCATGCCCGCCCCCACCCCGGTCGCGCCGGCCCCGCACCGGCGCCACCTGCGCCTGCCCGCCTGGACCCCCGAGCGGTCCCGCCCCCGGTGGGTCCTCGTGCTGGCGGCGGCCGCCGCGGTGGTCGTCCTCGCCGGGCTCGGCTCCGTCGTCGTCCGCGCCGTGCGCGGCAGCACCCCCGACGAGTCCGTCGCGGCGATCAGCGTCGGCACCTCCCAGCACCGGTACGACGCCGCGTCGCTCGGGGCGCAGGCCCGCCGCCTGCTCGACACGCCCGGCACCGGCGCGAGCGGGGGCGAGGCCGCCGCCGGGCCGCTGGCCACCCGCGCCGGCGTCGACGCGTGCCTGCGCGGGCTGGGTCTGCAGGGAGCGAGCGCCGTGGCGGTCGACCTCGCGACGTACGACGGTCGCCCCGCCGCGGTGCTCGTCGTCACCGCCGGCGGCCGCACGAGCGCCTGGGTGGTCGCCCGCAGCTGCTCGGCGCAGGACCCCGGCACGGTGCGCGGCGACGTCCCCGTGCCCTGAGCGCACGTCCCGGGGGAACATCGGCGGGGCGTGGATGGTTCTGCTGGGCGACACCACTATCTTGGGGTCGCGGCTCCCCGCCCGCACAGCATGTGGGGTCCGGCAGGTGGACGAGGCCCTCGTCCCGCCCCGGGAGCCGCCCGTATCGACCCGACCGGAGGACGCGTACCCGTGAGCACCGACGTGCGCACCGACATCCGCAACGTCATCGTCATCGGCTCCGGACCGGCGGGCTACACCGCCGCCGTCTACGCCGCCCGCGCCGACCTCGCCCCCCTCGTCTTCGAGGGCAGCGTGACGGCCGGCGGCGCGCTGATGAACACCACCGAGGTCGAGAACTTCCCCGGCTTCCGCGAGGGGATCATGGGCCCGCAGCTCATGGAGGAGATGCGCGCGCAGGCCGAGCGCTTCGGCGCCGAGCTCGTCACCGACGACGTCACCGCGGTCGACCTGTCCGGCGAGATCAAGACCGTCACCGACGGCGAGGGCCGGGTGCACCGGTCGCGCAGCGTCATCCTCGCCATGGGGTCGGCGTACCGCGAGCTCGGGCTGCCCGACGAGAAGCGGCTCTCCGGCCACGGCGTCTCGTGGTGCGCGACCTGCGACGGGTTCTTCTTCCGCGACCAGGATATCGCCGTGGTCGGCGGCGGCGACTCCGCCGTCGAGGAGGCCACCTTCCTCACGAAGTTCGCCCGGTCGGTGACGATCGTGCACCGCCGCGACGAGCTGCGCGCCTCGAAGATCATGGCCGCCCGTGCCCACGGCAACGACAAGATCCGCTTCGCGTGGAACTCCGAGGTCGTCGGGATCCACGGCGACCCCAAGCTCAGCGGCGTCACCCTGCGCGACACCGTCACGGGCGAGGAGCGCGAGCTGGCCGTCACCGGCCTCTTCGTCGCCATCGGCCACGAGCCGCGCAACGAGCTGGTCCGCGAGCTCGTCGACCTCGACCCCGAGGGGTACGTCGTCACCGGCTCCGACGCCGGGCTCGAGGGCCACGCCGACACCGCGACCCGGATCCCCGGGGTCTTCGCCTGCGGCGACCTCGTCGACCACACCTACCGCCAGGCCATCACCGCCGCCGGCTCCGGCTGCCAGGCCGCCCTCGACGCCGAGCGCTTCCTCGCCACGCTCGAGGACGCGGAGTACGCCGCCCACCCGGACGGCGCCTCGCCGGCCGACCAGGAGGCCCCGACCGCGGAGCCTGTCGGCGCCCGGCCGTAACGTCTCGCCCGCGACCCCCGCAGCGCCACCGGAAGACCACCCCCGACCCACCCACCGCACGGAAGGACCCGCCATGGGCCAGCACACCAAGGACACGACCGACGCCACCTTCGAGGCGGACGTCCTCAAGAGCGACAAGCCCGTCCTCGTCGACTTCTGGGCCGACTGGTGCGGCCCGTGCAAGGCCGTCGCCCCGGTCCTCGAGGAGATCGCCGGCGCGCACGCCGACAAGATCGAGGTCTACAAGCTCGACACCGACGCCAACCCGGCGATCACGACGAAGTACGGCGTCACGAGCATCCCGACGATGAACGTCTACGTCGGCGGCGAGGTCGTCAAGACCCTCGTCGGCGCCCTGCCGAAGCCGCGCCTGCTGCGCGAGCTTGAGGACTACCTGGCCTGAACCGGCCACCCCGTACGGCGCCGCCCAACCCGGGCGGCGCCGTCGGCGTCTGGAGGGTGTGCGGGGGGCTAGGGTGCCTCGACCCCGCCCTCGACGGCTCCCTCGATGGCTCCCACGAGCCGCCCTCGACCCTGCCCGACCCAGCCCCGACCCAGCCCCGACCAGCCCTGCGGAGGTGCCCGCCGTGACCGACCAGCCCGACACCGTCGCCGGCGAGACCGTGCTCCGCCGTGGTGCCGCGGGGGACGCCGTACGGCGCCTGCGCGCCCGTCTGCACGCGACCGGCGACCTCACGCCCACCGGCCCCGCCCCGGACGACGGCTTCGACGAGCCGACCGACCGGGCCGTGCGCGCCTTCCAGCAGCGCCGCGGGCTCATCGTCGACGGCGTCGTCGGCCGCTCGACCGCCGGCGCGCTCGAGGCCTCTGCGTGGGCGCTCGGCGACCGGCTGCTGCGGCACCTGCCCGGCCACCTGCTGCGCGGCGACGACGTCGACACGCTCCAGCAGCGCCTCGTCGGGCTCGGCTTCGACCCGGGCCGCGTCGACGGGGTCTACGGGCCGCAGACCGAGGACGCCGTCCGGGCCTTCCAGCGCGGCTACGGCCTCGTGCCCGACGGGCTCGTCGGACCGCAGACGCTGCGCTCCCTCGACAACCTGCGCCGCAGCGTCAGCGGTGGCGCGCCGCACGTCCTGCGCGAGGCCGAGCGCGTACGACGCTCCGGCCACCAGCTCGCCGGCCGGGTCGTCGTCGTCGACGCCGGGCACGGCGGCGAGGACGGCGGCGGTCGCGGGAGCACTCCCGACGGCGCCCACCTCGACGAGGCGGACGTCGTCCTCGACCTCGCCCGCCGGATCGAGGGGCGGCTCGGCGCGCACGGCGCCACGGTGCTGCACAGCCGCTCCGGGGGCACCGCGGACGGGGGCTCGGAGGAGGAGCGCGCGCAGTTCGCCAACGACTGCGGCGCCGACCTCGTGCTGTCCCTGCACTGCGACCACGCCGGGTCCGGCGTCGCCAACGGCGTGGCGACCTTCTACTACGGCCACGACGGCGTCGGCGCCTGGTCCGCCGTCGGCCACCAGCTCGCCGAGCTCATGCAGCGTGAGGTGGTCGCCCGCAGCGGACTGACCGACTGCCGCTCGCACGCGCGCACCTGGACGCTGCTCCAGGCGACGACCATGCCGACGGTGCGGCTCGAGGTGGGCTACCTCAGCAACCCCGCCGACGCGGCCGCGCTGGCGTCCCCCGCCGTGCGCGACGACATCGCCGAGGGCGTGGTCGTCGCCCTGCAGCGCCTCTACCTCGGTGAGGACGACGTCGCCGAGACCGGCCTGCTGCGCCTCGGCGAGCTGCGCCGGATGCTCGACGCCGCCCGCGCCGCCGGCTGACTCCCGGACTCACCCGAATCGGATTCACCGGGCTCGGCTCCCGTCACGACCCGAGCCGAGTGGACCGACTCCGATTCACGTGAAACCGAGCCGACCCTCCTGAATCGGATTCACCGGGCTCGGCTCCCGTCACGACCCGAGCCGAGCGGACCGAATCCGATTCGGGTGGGTCAGAGCGCGGTGGGGTCGTCGCGGTGCGCGGCGCCGACCGGGGCCGGGGCACCCAGGCCGCGCACGGGGGCGAAGAGCCGTTCCACGGCCTGCTCGACCTCGGAGCGCCAGCGCAGGACCGTGCGCAGGTCGAGCCGCAGCCGGGGGGACGTCGGGTGCTCGCGGGTGGTCCGGAAGCCGACGGCGCGCAGGAAGTCGCTGGGCAGCACGCACACCGGTCCCGCCGCGCCCGCGGCCGGCAGGGTGAGCCGCGTCGAGCCGTACGCCTCGAGCGCGCGGACCCCCCGGCGCAGCCCGTCCTTGGCCGCCGCCTGGACGAGGACGCGCCCCAGTCCCGTGCCGCGGTGCTCGGGCAGGATGTGCGCCGTCGTCAGCACGACGGCGTCCTGGCTGACCGGCGACGTCGCGAACGCGCCCGAGCGCGGCACGAGGTGCGCGGGGGCGAAGCCGATCCAGCCGGCGGGCACGCCGTCGACGTAGGCGACGCGCCCGGGGCTGCCCCACTCCAGCAGGACCGTGGTCAGCCACCCCTCCTTGGCGTCGATCGCGTCGTCACCGGGGCGCACCTGGGCGGCCTGCGCGGGGCCCAGCTCCCAGAACAGGCAGCGGCCGCACGCGCCCGGCAGGTCCGACAGCCGGTCGAGCGTGAGCGGGAGGATCTCGCGTCCCATCCCCCGATCATCGCGCACTGCTGCCGAACCCGCCCCCCGATGGCAGGGTGAGGACATGGCGAGCAGCGGCGGGACCACGGACGGCACGAGCGGCGCGCGAGGGGGTGGGACCTACGTCGAGGACTCGTTCGAGCGCGACACCGCCTACATCGAGGACCGCATCCTCGACGGCGGGGACCGTTGGCCGGTCGAGCCCGGTCGCTACCGGCTCGTCGTCGCCCGGGCGTGCCCGTGGGCCAACCGCGCCATCATCGTGCGCCGTCTGCTCGGCCTCGAGGACGTCCTGTCGATGGGGGTGTGCGGGCCCACCCACGACGAGCGGTCGTGGACCTTCGACCTCGACCCGGACGGCCTTGACCCGGTGCTGCGGATCCCCCGCATCCAGGACGCCTACCTGGCGCGCTTCCCCGACTACCCGAAGGGGATCACCGTGCCGGCGATCGTCGACGTCCCCTCCGGTCAGGTCGTCACCAACGACTTCCCGCAGATCACCCTCGACCTGGGCTCGCATTGGACGCGTTACCACCGCGAGGGCGCCCCCGACCTCTACCCGGAGCCGCTGCGCGACGAGATCGACGAGGTCAACGCCCGCGTCTACAGCGAGGTCAACAACGGGGTCTACCGCTGCGGCTTCGCCGGGAAGCAGAGCTCGTACGAGGCGGCGTACCGGCGCCTGTTCGACGCCCTCGACTGGCTCGAGGAGCGGCTGACCACGCGCCGCTTCCTCGTCGGCGACACGATCACCGAGGCCGACGTGCGGCTGTTCACGACGCTGGCCCGGTTCGACGCGGTCTACCACGGCCACTTCAAGTGCAACCGGTCCAAGCTCACCGAGATGCCGGTGCTCTGGGCCTACGCCCGCGACCTGTTCCAGACGCCGGGCTTCGGTGACACCACCGACTTCCACGACATCAAGGCGCACTACTACCGGGTGCACCGCGACATCAACCCCACCGGCATCGTCCCGGCCGGGCCCGTCCTCGAGCAGTGGGCCACCCCGCACGGGCGGGAGGCCCTCGGCGGCCGGCCCTTCGGCGACGGCACCCCGCCGGGGCCGGTCAGGGCCGGCGAGGAGGTCCCGCCGGAGCACGACCCGGCCCTGGCCCTGATCTATGCTCAGGAAGCCATCTCCTGAGCATAGATCGTCGATCCCGTTGCGCCGTAACGCGATCTGGTGGGGCCGGCGCGTCAGTCCTGGGCCGCCTCCTGCGCGAGGCCCATGACGTCGAGGATGCGGTGCAGGTCCTCGACCGAGGCGAACTCGACCGTGAGACGCCCCTTGCGCTGACCCAGCGCCAGCTGCACGCGGGTGTCGAAGCGGTCGGAGAGACGGGCGGCGAGGTCGTCGAGCCGGGGGTGGTGCGCGCCCGCCCGCGGGCCGCGGCGCACGGGTCCGGGGGCGGCCTGGTCGCCACCGAGGGAGACGATCTCCTCGACGCTGCGCACGGACAGCCCCTCGGCCACGATCCGCTGCGCGAGCCGCTCCATGGCCGCCCCGTCGGGCAGGCCGAGCAGCGCCCGGGCGTGGCCGGCGCTCAGCACGCCGGCGGCGACCCGGCGGGCGACGACGGGGGGCAGGCGCAGCAGCCGCAGGGTGTTGGAGATCTGCGGACGAGAGCGACCGATCCGGGTCGCCAGCTCCTCGTGGCTGCACCCGAAGTCGTCGAGCAGCTGCTGGTAGGCCGCCGCCTCCTCGAGGGGGTTGAGCTGGCTGCGGTGCAGGTTCTCGAGCAGCGCGTCACGCAGGAGGGCGTCGTCCTGGGTGTCCTTGACGATCGCCGGTACGGCGTCGAGCCCCGCCTCCCGGGAGGCCCGCCACCGCCGCTCGCCCATGATGAGCTCGAACCGCACGCCCTCGGGGACGTCGGGCGTCCCCTCGGGGACGCGCCGGACCACGACGGGTTGCAGGACGCCGATCTCGCGGATCGAGTGGACGAGCTCGTCCATGTCGTCCTGGTCGAACACCGCGCGCGGCTGCTTGGGGTTCGGGCGGATGCTGTCCAGGGGCAGCTCGGCGAACTCGGCCCCGGGCACGGGAGCCAGGCCCTCGGTGGCCGCGGCCGGGACCGGCTGCGCCTCCGGGGTCTCGGCGTCGTCGGTCACGTCCGGCGTGGCCGGCTCGTCGCGGGGGGCGCTCTCGACGGGGGTAGGGGCGTCGACAGGGGACGTCCCACCCTCGGTCACCCCGAACGCCGCGCCGGGCACGGGCCGCGACGAGGGGAAGAAGACGTCGACCGGTCGAGGTCCTCCTTCCGGGGTGGTGCCGGGGGCGTTGGGGATGAGGGCCCCCAAGCCACGGCCCAGCGCACGACGCTTCTCGCTCACGACGACTCCTCCTGGGTGCTGGCCTGCGCGGCGCCCCGGGCGGCGATGTGGCTGGCCGCCTCGAGGTAGGCCAGCGCCCCGCTGCTCAGCGGGTCGTAGGTCATCACCGTCTCCTGGAAGCTGGGCGCCTCCGACACCCGCACCGACCGGGGGATCGACGTGGGCAGCACCTCCTTGGGGAAGTGCGCCCGCACCTCGTCCGCGACCTGCGAGGACAGCCGGGTCCGGCCGTCGTACATGGTCAGGAGGATCGTCGAGACGTGCAGGGCCGGGTTGAGGTGCTTGCGGACCAGCTCGATGTTCTTGAGCAGCTGGGAGAGGCCCTCCAGCGCGTAGTACTCGCACTGGATGGGGATGAAGACCTCGCTCGCGGCGACGAAGGCGTTGATCGTCAGCAAGCCCAGGCTCGGCGGGCAGTCGATGAGGACGTAGTCGACGGGGGTCTGCTCGAGGTACGTCGCGAGCGCCCGCGCGAGCCGCTGCTCCCGTGCGACGAGCGAGACCAGCTCGATCTCGGCGCCGGCCAGGTCGATCGTCGCGGGGACGCACGTCAGGCCGGGCACCGTGGGGCAGGGGGCCACGACGTCGGCGACCGGCACGTCCTCGACGAGGACGTCGTAGACGCTGCGGACCTCGGAGTGGTGGTCGATGCCCAGGGCGGTGCTCGCGTTGCCCTGGGGATCGAGGTCGATGACCAGCACCTGGAGCCCCGACTGGGCGAGCGCGGCGGCGATGTTCACCGTCGTCGTCGTCTTGCCGACGCCGCCCTTCTGGTTGGCGACGGTCATCACCCGGGTGCGGGCCGGTCGGGGGAAGCGGGTCCCCGTGAGGGTGAGCCGGCGACGGGTGTCGGTGGCCAGCGACTGCGCGAGCGGGGTGTCGTCACCCACCACGGGGATCCCGTCCTCGTCGGAGACCGTGGCCGCGACAGGGTCGTCGGACCGGGCTCGCTCGTCGTCGGGCGGCTGGTGGTCGGTACTCGGCTCCGAGACCGGTCTGCCCTTCATCCACCCGACACCCACCGGGGTGGTGTCGCTCTGACCGGGCCACCCGAGACCGGCCACGACCTCCTGGGAGAGACCCGGGCGGACGGCAGGAGTGGGGCTCGCAGTCACCGCGGTATCCAATCACAGCACGGGGTCGCCTCCGACCAGCCCGGCGTGGGGGCTGTTCCACGTGAAACGCCGTCGCAGCGTTTCACGTGAAACAGCGGCCGGTCACCGGGGACGGCGACGTGTCGACGTCGAGCGCTTCGCCCCGGGGCGCTTCGCCGGGGTCCGGCGGTCGGGGACGGGAGACGGGGTCCGGTCACCGACCTCGAGGACCGCGAGCGTGGCCGGTTGCTCGAGGACGGAGGAGCCCAGCTGCTCGACCTGCCACGCGTCGGCCCCCGCCGCCGTGAGCGCGGCGGCGTCCTCGCGCAGCTCGTCCTCGATCGAACGACCCTTGATGGCGAGCAACCGTCCCCCGGGGGCGACGAGCGGCAGGCACCAGCCGGCCAGCACGCCGATCCGGGCCACTGCGCGGGCGGTGACAACGTCGAAGGTCCGGTGCGTCCACAGGCTCTCGGCGCGTCCCTCGTGCACGGTGACGTTGCCCAGTCCCAGCTCCGTCACGGCTCGCTCGAGCCAGATCACCCGGCGATGCAGGGGCTCGACCAGGGTCACCGTGACGTCGGGCCGGGCCAGGGCGAGGACCAGCCCGGGCAGACCGGCCCCGGAGCCGATGTCGGCCAGGGTCGACGACGGCCCCAGCAGCGGGGCCACGACGCCGCAGCCGAGGACGTGACGCTCCCACAGCCGCGGCGCCTCGCGAGGGCCTACCAGCCCGTGGTCGATCCCCGTCGTCGCCAGCAGCGCCACGTAGTGCTCGGCCACCTCGAGCCGGTCCCCGAAGACCGTCACGGCACTCGAGGGGGTGGGCGGGATGCGCTCCTCCGGCGGGACCGCCGGTCGGGACGGGTCGGGCACTCGGCTCTCCAAGGATCGGGCGACGGCACGGGACGGGGTGGTTGAGGGCAACGGTGGCACGAGCGGTCCCGCTGCCGCCAATCCCCTGTCAGGCCCCCTCATCCACCCCATCGTCACCGAGGACCGGGGGTCATCGCGGTGTTCCACGTGGAACATTCGGTCCGACTGGTCGCTGTTCCACGTGAAACAACACGGCCCCGACCCGGTGCGGGTCGGGGCCGTGCTGAACGAGCGTGAAGCGGTGGTGCGTCCTCAGACGGGGAGGATGACGATGTGCCGGTGCGGCTCGACACCCTCGGACTCGGAGTCGAGCCCGGCGGCGGCCACCTCGTCGTGGACGACCTTGCGCTCGAACGCGGTCATGTCCTCGAGCGAGTGCCGGCGGCCGCTCTCGCGCACCTGCGCGATCGCCGCCTGGGCGAGCTCGACGAGCGCGGTACGGCGAGCCGCACGGTGGCCGGCGACGTCGAGCATGAGGCGGCTGCGCTCACCGGTCGCGGTCTGCACGGCCAGCCGGGTCAGCTCCTGGAGCGACTCGAGCACGCGCCCGTCCTGGCCGACGAGACGGCGCGGCACGCGGCCCTCGTCCGAGTCGACGATCGAGACCGACGCGCGGTCGCCCTCGATGTCGACCTCGATGTCCCCGTCGAGGTCGGCGATGTCGAGGAGGGTCTCGAGGAAGTCCGCCGCGACCTCCCCCTCGCGCTCGAGCTGGGCGACCCGCCCACCCCGGCGCGAGGAGGTGCCCTCAGCGGGAGTGTCGTCAGCGGCGTCGTCGTCGGCGTCGTCGGCGTCGTCGGCGTTGGCGTCGTCGGCGTCCGCGTCGTCGACGTCACCGGCGAGCCCGGTGAGCGGGGTCTGCGCCGCGGCGTCCTGGGCCTCGGCCGGGGTGACCGCCCCGAGGTCGTCCGTGCCGGGGTGCGTGCCGGCGTGCGTGTCGGCGGTCGTGTCGGCGGTCGTGTCGGCGGTCGTGTCGGCGGTCGTGTCGATCTGGGAGTCCGTCATGGAGTCTCCTCCTGCGTCGTACGGGATGGGTCGGGGGCCGGGCGCCACGGGGCGCTCCGGACGGGGCGCCGGCCGACGTCCGCGACGGGGTCGCGGGGGCCGGGCGCGCCGGGGCTCAGGTGCCGGGGTTGTCCTGCGGCTCCGCGCCCGGCTGGCCGGGGCGCGGGCCCGAGCGCTTGGCGCGCTTCTTGCCCTTGGGCTGCTGGCGCTGGCGCGGCTTCTCCTCCATCGGCACCACCGCGTCCTGCACGGAGGCGGCCGGCAGGCCCTTGACCTGCGGCTTCTTGATCTCCTTGCCGCGGCGGCGCTGCCGCTCCTCGTACTCCTTCTCCGCCTCGGAGCCCGGAGCCGGCATGCGGCGGATGACGTAGAACTGCTGGCCCATCGACCACAGGTTCGTCGTCAGCCAGTAGAGCAGGACACCGATGGGGAAGTTGATGCCGGAGATGAGGAAGAAGAACGGCATCAGGTAGAGGATGATCTTCTGCTGCGTCGCGAACTGCCCGGTCAGCGCGGTGGCGGGCATGTTCTTGCGCATGAGCTGGCGCTGCGTCGTGAAGGTCGTCAGCGACATCAGGACGATGAGCACGCCGGTGAGGATCTTCGTGTTGACGTCCGAGGAGCCGAGGAAGTGGCTCGACAGCGGTGCGCCGAACAGGGTCGACTGCTCGATGATCCCGGCGACCGAGCGCGAGATGGGCCCGATCGGGGCGTGCTGGCCGTTCGCGACGTGCGGCAGGTTGTTGAGGACCTGGAAGAGCGCGAAGAAGAACGGCGACTGCAGGAGGATCGGCAGGCACGAGGAGAACGGGTTCGTCCCCGTGTCCTTGTAGAGCGCCATCGTCTCCTGCGTCATGGCCTGACGGGAGTCGGGGTCGGTCTTGCCCTTGTACTTGGCCTGGATCTTCTGCATCTCCGGCTGGATGAGCTGCATCCGCCGCGAGGAGTGGATCTGCTTGACGAAGAGCGGGATGAGGATGATCCGGATGACGACGGTGAGGCCGACGATCGACAGGGCCCAGCCCCAGCCGGAGTCCTCCGGGATGCCCAGCAGCGTGAAGAGCTTGTGCCAGCCCGTCATGATCCAGGCCTCCCCCCACATGATCGGGGAGAGGAGGTTGACGAAGAAGTCGTACACGGTCGTCCTTGGGTGTCGGGCAGGGCGGGTGGAACGAGGCTGGTGGTCGGGCGGTCAGGCCGACGGGGTGGTGCGCGGGCGTCTCTCCGGAACGTGGTCGACGCCGCCCGGGTTCCACGGGTGGCAGCGCAGCAGCCGGCGCGCGGCCAGCCACGTCCCCCGGAACGGACCGAAGCGCTGCAGCGCGGTGACCGCGTAGGCGGAGCACGACGGGTAGAAGCGGCACGAGGGCGGGCTCAGCGGCGAGAGGAAGAGCTGGTAGCCGCGCAGCAGCACCACCAGCGGCCAGGCAGTGACGCGGCGCCAGTCGACCGGCGGCCTGCTCGGCGCGGGGTGCGCGCTCACGCGCGGCTCCGCGCCGCGGCCCGCCGTACGGCGACCGGCAGGAGCCGGTCCAGCTCGGCCCCCAGCTCGGCACCGGTGGCCGCCGCGGTGGCCGGCAGGGCGCGCACGACGAGGTCGGTCCCGTCCGGCACCAGCGTCAGCCGGTCGGCGACCAGGTGGCGCAGCCGCCGTTTGGTCCGGTTGCGCACGACCGCCCCGCCCACCGCCTTGGAGACGACGAAACCGACCCGCGCGGGCTGCTGCTCGCGCGAGTCGGCTCGGGTGGCGTGCACGACGACCAGTGGTCCGCCGCAGCGACCGCCGGGACCGCGGACCGCCGACGCGAAGTCCGCGGAGGCCCGCAGACGGTGCCGCGCCGGCAGCACGGCCTCAGGCGGACAGCTCGGAGCGGCCCTTGGCGCGTCGGGCCGACAGGATGGCGCGGCCCGCACGGGTGCGCATGCGCAGGCGGAAGCCGTGGACCTTGGCCCGGCGGCGGTTGTTCGGCTGGAAGGTGCGCTTGCTCACGAGGACTCCGTACGGTCAGGTGGGACACCCGGGCTCCGCACCGCGGACGCGGTGACGACGTCCCGGGGACGTCGGTGAAGGACAGGCGGCTCGGCTGTCATCGAGGACCCGTGCCGGGACACCCCACCACCGTGACCGGTGGTCGTGCCCGGCGTCGGGCAGGCGAAAACGGCCGAGGACGCACTGACCTCGAGAGTACGGGAGCCGTGACCGGGGGGTCAAACCGGCGACCCGCTGCCCTTCTCGGGGGTGGCGCAGTGTGCCCTCCCCGAGCGGCGGGGTCACGCCGACACGCCGTACGACGCCCCGGCGACACGCTCGCGGTCCGGCCCCGGGTTGTCGCGCGGACCCGGATGTTGTTAGCGTCACGCCCCACGACTCGTGAGTACGCACAGGGTGTGGAGAACCGTGTGGACGACCGCGAGACCGTCGACCGCGGGGGCGCCCGGCGCACCCCGGGGACCCCCCACACAGCACGGAGCCTGGGCGAGCAGCCCGGTCCGGACCCGGCACGGAACAGGTGACATGGCGGACGGGGACCTCGACTACGCGGCGGTGTGGGTGCAGACCCTCCAGCACCTCGAGGCGGACGGCATGCCGGCCCGCCAGCGCGCGTACCTCCAGCTCTGCCGGCTCGTCGGGGTCATCGAGGGCCTGGCCATCATCACCGCGCCGAACACCTACACGAAGCAGGTCCTCGAGCACGACCTGCGCGACGCCCTGCGGGGGTCGCTCGGCCACCTGCTCACCCGCGACGTCCAGCTGTCGGTGTCGGTCGACGACTCCCTCCAGGACGCCCCGCCCGTCGCCGGTGGCGCCGGCGACGGCGTCCCCCCGAGCGGGTCGGGCGACCCCGGGGCGCCGTACGGCGGCCTGCGGCTGGACCCCGACCGGGCCGAGGACCTCGCCGAGCTGGGCGACCCCCCGGTCCCCGCGCCCGGGCGCGCCGACGGGACCGACGGCACGATGGGGCTGGACGGGCTGCAGCGCTACCAGGTCGAGGACGAGCGGCGGCCGCCGTCGTTCCGCGACGCCCCCCCGGACGGGGTCGTCCCGCCCCGGCGCGGCGAGGAGCCGCCGCCGGGCACGGAGCGCACGACCCGGCTCAACCCGAAGTACATCTTCGAGACCTTCGTCATCGGGGCGAGCAACCGCTTCGCGCACGCGGCGGCCATCGCCGTCGCCGAGGCGCCGGCCAAGGCGTACAACCCGCTCTTCATCTACGGCGACTCGGGGCTGGGCAAGACCCACCTGCTGCACGCCATCGGCCACTACGCGCGCCAGCTGCTGCCGCACCTGCGGGTGCGCTACGTGAACTCCGAGGAGTTCACCAACGACTTCATCAACAGCATCCGCGACGACCGGACGAGCCGGTTCCAGAGCATCTACCGCGACGTCGACGTCCTGCTCATCGACGACATCCAGTTCCTCCAGGGCAAGGTGCAGACGCAGGAGGAGTTCTTCCACACCTTCAACGCGCTGCACAACGCGAGCAAGCAGGTCGTCATCACCTCCGACCTGCCGCCCAAGCAGCTGTCGGGGTTCGAGGGCCGGCTGCGGTCGCGGTTCGAGTGGGGCCTCATCACCGACGTCCAGCCGCCCGACCTCGAGACCCGCATCGCTATCCTGCGCAAGAAGGCCATCCACGAGCGGATGTCGGCCTCGGACGACGTGCTCGAGTTCATCGCGAGCCGGATCTCGACGAACATCCGCGAGCTCGAGGGTGCCCTCATCCGGGTGACGGCCTTCGCCAACCTCAACCGGCAGCCGGTCAGCCTCGACCTGGCCGAGATCGTCCTGCGCGACCTCATCCCCAACGAGGTCGTCAACCAGATCACACCGGGCACGATCATGGCCCAGACGGCGGCCTACTACGGCTTCACCATCGAGGACCTCTGCAGCGCCTCGCGCTCGCGCCAGCTCGTCACCGCCCGGCAGATCGCCATGTACCTGTGCCGCGAGCTGACCGAGCTGTCGCTGCCGAAGATCGGCCAGCACTTCGGCGGCCGCGACCACACGACCGTGATGCACGCCGACCGGAAGATCCGCGAGCTCATGGGTGAGCGCCGGGCGATCTACAACCAGGTCACCGAGATCACCAACCGGATCAAGCAGCAGCAGCACTGAGCCACCCGTCCCCGTCGTCCACAGGCTGGGGACGACGTGTGAGCACGCATGTGGTGTGGGTCACACCCGCTGTCCCCACCGTCATCCACAGGGCGTGGACAACGCGCATCGAGACGCGGGTGTCAAATCGGTCGGAGGAGGACGCTCTCGTCCGGACGGACGACCTCGTGTCCTCAGGATCTGTGGACAACGTCCCGGATCGGTGGACAACCGGGGTGCGGCGGGGGACGGTGGGCCGGCGCCCTGCGAGCCACCCGTGGACGCCCGCGCGACGTCCCCAGGGGCCCTCGGTCCTCCACCGGTCGTCCACCCCCGTCGTCCCCACCCCGGCGGAGGGTCTGACCTGCGACGACACCGGCTGTCCACACGATGCACAGCCCCTATGACGACGACGAGACCTCCATCGAAGGGGTGCAGCCCCGCGAACGACACGTTCTCGCGCCGGACGACGAGCGCCGACCGGGAGGTGGCCCACCCCGTTCTGGTGCGTGTCACCCCCGCCCACTAGGGTGCGAGTCCCGTGGCTCGCGCCGCGGTCCCCGACCCGATCGACCAGACCGACCAGCGACCTGAGGCAGGACCGACGTGAAGTTCAAGGTGGAGCGCGACGTGCTGGCCGAGGCCGTGACCTGGGTGGCCCGCGGGCTGCCGGCGCGGCCCCCCGTGCCCGTGCTCGCCGGTCTGCTCCTCGAGGCGTCGGAGGAGGGCACGCTCACCCTCTCGGCCTTCGACTACGAGGTCTCCGCCCGGATCACCGTGCCCGCGGAGGTCCAGACCGGCGGCACCGTGCTCGTCCTCGGTCGCCTGCTGGCCGACATCTCGCGCAACCTCCCGGCGCGGCCGATCGAGGTCAGCGCCGAGGGCAGCAAGCTCCAGCTGACCTGCGGGTCCTCGCGGTTCAGCCTGCTGCTCATGCCGAGCGACGACTACCCGACGCTGCCCACCTCCCCCGAGGCCAGCGGCACCATCGACGGCGACGTCTTCACCCAGGCCGTCGCGCAGGTCTCCATCGCGGCCGACCGCGGCGACACCCTGCCGATCCTCACCGGCGTGCGGATGGAGGTCGACGGCGACCGGATCACCCTGCTCGCCACCGACCGCTACCGGCTCGCCCAGCGCGAGCTGACCTGGCACCCCGGCGGCAGCGACACGTCGTACGTCGCGCTCGTCCCGGCCCGCACCCTGTCCGACACCGCCCGCGCGCTCGGCGCCAGCGGGTCGGTCGAGCTCGCGCTCGGCAGCAACGCCGGCGGCGACGGCCTCATCGGCTTCCAGGCCGGGCAGCGTCGCTCGACGACCCGGCTGCTCGACGGCGAGTACCCCAAGGTCGCCTCGATCTTCCCCAGCAGCGTCGACACCGAGTCGGTCCTCAAGACCTCCGAGCTCGTCGAGGCCGTCAAGCGCGTCGCCCTCGTCGCCGAGCGCAACACGCCCGTGCGGCTGCGCTTCACCGACGGCCAGGTCGCCATCGAGGCCGGCACCGGCGACGACGCCCAGGCGTCGGAGGCGGTCGAGGCCGCCCTCACCGGTCCCGAGATCGAGATCGCGTTCAACCCGCAGTTCCTCCTCGACGGGCTCGGCGCCGTCGGGACGCCGTACGCGCGGTTGTCCTTCACCCAGCCCAGCCGCCCCGCGGTGCTCACCGGGCAGGCCGAGGAGGAGGGCGAGCCGGACACGTCGTACCGGTACGTCCTCATGCCCGTGCGCTTCGCCAGCTGACGTCAGGGAATAGGCTCGGCGCGGCGTCCGCCCCGGCGGGCCCCCCGTCGACCCGACCCTCCCGCGAAAGGCTCCCTCCCATGCAGCTCGGTCTCATCGGTCTCGGCAAGATGGGCGGCAACATGCGCGAGCGGCTGCGTCGCGCGGGGCACGAGGTCGTCGGGTTCGACCGCAACCCCGACGTCGCCGACGTGCGGACGCTCGCGGCGATGGTCAAGAAGCTCGAGGCGCCGCGCGTCGTGTGGGTGATGGTCCCCGCCGGCAAGCCCACCCGGGACACCGTCGCCAAGCTCGCCGACCTGCTCGACAAGGGCGACCTGGTCATCGACGGCGGCAACAGCAAGTTCACCGACGACGCCGAGCACGCGGCGATGCTCAAGCCCCAGGGCATCGGCTACGTCGACTGCGGCGTCTCCGGCGGCATCTGGGGCCTGCAGAACGGCTACGGCCTCATGGTCGGCGGCGAGAAGCGCTGGGTCGACAAGGCCATGCCGATCTTCGACGCGCTCCGCCCCGAGGGCCCGCGCGACGAGGGCTTCGTCCACGCCGGCGCGGTCGGCGCGGGCCACTACACGAAGATGGTCCACAACGGCATCGAGTACGGCCTCATGGCGGCGTACGCCGAGGGCTACGAGCTGCTCGAGAAGAAGGACATCGTCACCGACGTCCCCGGCGCCTTCAAGGCGTGGAGCCGCGGCACCGTCGTGCGGTCCTGGCTGCTCGACCTCGCCGTCGCCGCGCTCGAGGAGAAGCCGACCCTCGAGGGCGTCTCCGACTACACCGTCGACTCCGGCGAGGGGAAGTGGACCGTCGAGGAGGCCATCAACCTCGACGTGCCGATGCCGGTCATCTCGGCCTCCCTCTTCGCCCGGTTCGCCTCGCGGCAGAAGATCTCCCCGACCATGCAGATGGTCGCGGCGCTGCGCGGGCAGTTCGGCGGACACCCGGTGATGACCGTCGAGGACGGCGAGCGCCTGCGCAACCAGGGCGACGCCGGCGACGCCGACCCGACCCCCGGCATCACCCACGAGACCAAGGGCAAGCAGGCGCGCAAGGCCACGACCGGCCGCGCGACGGCCAAGCGCGCCACGAAGAAGGCGTGACCGCAGGGACTCCGCGCGCCGGTCGGACCGGCTGACGTGCACGTCCGCCACCTGCAGGTCGCCGACTTCCGCAGCTACCCGCTGGCCGACGTCGCCCTCACCCCCGGTGTGACGACCTTCGTCGGGCTCAACGGCCAGGGCAAGACCAACCTCGTCGAGGCCGTCGGGTACGTCGCGACCCTGTCCAGCCACCGGGTCGCGACGGACCAGCCGCTGGTCCGCTTCGGCGCCGACCAGGCCGTCGTGCGCGCCGTCGTCGTCCGCGACGGCCGCGAGACCCTCGTCGAGCTCGAGCTCAACCCCGGTCGGGCCAACCGCGCCCGGCTCAACAAGGCCGCCCTCACCCGCCCGCGGGACGCGCTCGGAACCCTGCGCACCGTGCTCTTCGCGCCCGAGGACCTCGCCCTGGTCAAGGGCGACCCGGCCGGCCGCCGGGCCTTCGTGGACGACCTGCTCGTGCAGCGTCAGCCGCGCTGGGCCGGGGTGCGCTCGGACTACGACAAGGTGCTCAAGCAGCGCAACGCCCTGCTCAAGTCCGCCGCCCCGGTCCTGCGCCGCGGGGCCCGCCGACCGTCGCGGTCCCTGGCCGACGGCGAGCAGCCCGACGACGCCCGCGCCTCGGCGCTGCACACCCTCGACGTGTGGGACACGCACCTGTCCGAGGTCGGCTCGCAGCTGCTCTACGCGCGGTTGCGGGTGCTGCGTGACCTCGCCCCGCACCTCGGGACGGCGTACGAGGCCGTGAGCGCCGGGCAGGGGGCGGCGCGCCTGACCTACCGGGCCGGCCTCGGCGAGGCCGCGGCCGCGCGGATCGCCGACGGCGAGGTGCCCGAGCGGGAGGAGCTGCGCGAGCTGCTGGCCGCGGCGCTGCTCGAGGGCCGCGCGGCCGAGGTCGAGCGGGGGACGACGCTGGCCGGCCCGCACCGCGACGACCTCGTGCTCACGCTCGGCGAGCTGCCGGCCAAGGGGTACGCCAGCCACGGCGAGTCCTGGTCCTTCGCGCTCGCGCTCAAGCTGGCCGCCTACCAGCTGCTGCGGCACGACCTCGGTGACGACCCGGTCCTCGTCCTCGACGACGTGTTCGCCGAGCTCGACACCGGCCGCCGCCAGCGCCTGGCCGAGCTCGTCGCCGACTGCGAGCAGGTGCTCGTCACCGCCGCCGTCGGCGCCGACGTCCCCGCCGCGCTGCAGGCCAGCGGGACGACGTACGAGGTCGTGCTCGGTGAGGTGAGCCGGTCGGAGGGTCCCTGAGCGGTCACCGACCCGCCGTACGCTGCTGCCCGTGACCGAGAGCGACCCCGAGGAGACTGCCGACCCCGGCGCGACCTCGGAGCCGACCTCGGAGCCGACCTCGAAGCCGACCCCGAGCGAGGAGGGTGACGCCGAGGGGGACGTCGCGGCAGCGGCCGCCGCGGCCCTGGCCCGGGCGCGGGCCGCCGCCCGCGCCAAGGGGCTCCGGCCGGGGCTGCGGCCGCTGCGCCGCCGCCGACCCGGGGTGCCCGACGCGACCCGCTCCTCCCCCGGCCGCGACGGCCGGGACCCGGCGCTGCTGGGCGACCAGCTCGACCGGCTCATCGGCGACCGCGGCTGGCAGGTCGACGTCGCCGTCGGGGCGGTCATCGGCCGCTGGCCGCAGATCGTCGGTCCCGAGGTCGCCGCGCACGTCACGCCCGTCGAGTTCCGCGACGGCGTCCTCGTGCTGCGCGCCGACTCGACGGCCTGGGCGACGCAGCTGCGGCTGCTGTCCTCGACCCTGCTCGGGCGGCTGGCCGAGGAGGTGGGCGCGGGCACGGTCACGGAGCTGCAGGTGCACGGGCCGAGCGCGCCGAGCTGGAGCCGGGGACCGCGCCGCGCGCCCGGTCGCGGACCGCGGGACACCTACGGGTGACCGACCCGCCCGACCCGCACCCCGACGTGCACCCCGACGTGCACCCCGACGTGGCGCGGCTGCACGCCGCCCGGCCCTCGCGGGTCGCGGACCTCGTCGGCACGCTCGCCGACCCGGCCGTCCTCGTCCTCGCGACGACCCTCGTCGTCGCCCTGCGCTCCTCGGGCTCGGTGCTCGCCGGGCTCGGGTGGACGCTGCTCGACGTGTCCCTGTGCGTCGGGGCGCCGTACGGCGTCCTCGCCCTGCTGCTGCGGCGCGGCGTCGTCTCCGACCGGCAGGTCGTCCGCCGCGGTGAGCGGCGGGTCCCGCTGCTCGCCGCGCTCGGGTGCGTCCTCGTCGGGCTCGCGGTGCTCACCGCGGCGGGCGCCCCGCGTCCCGTCGTCGCGCTCGTGGTGTCGATGCTCGGCGGGCTGGCAGTCATGACGCTGGTCTCCCACTGGTACAAGGCGTCGTTCCACGCCGGGGTCGCGGCCGGGTCCGGCGTCGTCCTCGTCGCGACGCTCGGGGCCCCGGCGTCCGTGCCGGTGGCGGCCCTCGTCGGGCTCGTCGGCTGGGCGCGGGTCCGGGCCGGCCGGCACTCGCCCGGCCACGTGGCGGTCGGAGTGGTCGTCGGCGCCGTGACCGGGGTCCTCGTCTTCGTCCCGTTGACCCGCTGAGCCCGGACGGCCGCCGACTAGGCTGGGACCGTGAGCCGCGACGACGTCCTCATCACCGTCGACGGGCTGCGCGCCGAGCTCGCCGGGGACCACCCCCCGGTCGTCCTCGACGTCCGCTGGCGGCTGGGTGAGGAACCCGGCGCCGGCCGCCGGCGGTACGACGCCGCGCACCTGCCGGGCGCGCGCTTCCTCGACCTCGAGAGCGTGCTCACCACGCACACCGACGACCCGCGCGACGGGCGCCACCCGCTGCCGGACGTCGCGACCCTGCAGCACGGGCTCGGGACCGTCGGCGTGCGGGAGGACGACGACCTGGTCGTCGTCGACGAGGCCGGGTCGTTCGCGGCCGAGCGCGCCTGGTGGGTGCTGACCTGGGCGGGGCTGCGGGTCCGGGTCCTCGACGGCGGGCTCGCCGCGTGGACCGCCGCCGGCGGGCCGACCGACGCCGAGGTCGTCACGCCGCCGACCTCCTCCCCCGTCCTCACCACCGGCCACCTGCCGGTGCTCACCGCCGACGTCGCCGCCGCGCTCGCCCGGGACGGGGTGCTGCTCGACGCCCGGGCCGCCGAGCGGTACCGCGGGGAGACCGAGCCGCTCGACCCGCGCGCCGGCCACGTGCCCGGAGCCCGCAACCTGCCGGCCGCGGGTCTCTTCGCCGCCGACGGGACCCTCCCCGACGACGAGTCGCTCACCGACGCGGTGGACGCCGCCGGCGCCGGCGACCCGGACCGGCCGGTGGGGGTCTACTGCGGGTCGGGGGTGTCGGCCGCCCGCGACGTCCTCGCGCTCGCCGCGCTCGGTCGCCCCGCCGCCCTGTTCCCGGGCTCCTGGTCGGCCTGGTCGAACGACCCCGACCGCCCCGTCGCCACCGGAGCCGACCCGGGCTGAGCGGCCGGGCCGGCGACCTCCGGACCACCGCGTCGACCGGTTGTCCACAGGCATCGTCCACCTTGTCCACACCGGTGCACAGGCTGTGGACAAGCGCCGCGCGAGGGGCCTGCGCCGCGGGGCGCCGTACGGCTCGCAGCCGCGCTGAGGGACCGGGCGACGATCCCCCGCACGGAACGACGGTATTTCGCGCGGCTCGCGGGCGCGCAACGCCCCTGCGCGGGCGGTCCTGCGGCGTGGGACAGGTAGACTGGACGGTAGAGGACGGCACCCGGCCCGCCACCTGCTGCGCCGCACGAGATCGCACCGCGACGCAGCGGACCGCAGGCCCTGGGCGCCGTCCACCCATGAGGGTGGCGCGCCCGACCGCGAGGGCGGTGCGTCCCCCCGGACCCACGAGGAGCACCGTGCCCGAGGCCGACCAGACGCCCGACCAGCCGCAGGACCAGCAGGACCAGGCGGTCGAGCCCACCCCGGTGGAGCCGCTCAGCACGCAGGACCTCCCCGACACCGCCTCCCCGGTGTACGACGCCGCCGCGATCCAGGTCCTCGAGGGCCTGGAGGCCGTGCGCAAGCGCCCGGGCATGTACATCGGGTCGACGGGCGAGCGCGGTCTGCACCACCTCGTGTGGGAGATCGTCGACAACGCCGTGGACGAGGCCCTGGCCGGCTACGCGACCCGGATCGACGTCACCCTCCAGGCCGACGGCGGGGTGCGGGTCAAGGACAACGGCCGCGGCATCCCCACCGACATCCACCCCGTCGAGGGCGTGAGCGCGGTCGAGCTCGTCCTCACCCAGCTGCACGCCGGCGGCAAGTTCGGTGGCGGCGGCTACAAGGTGTCCGGTGGCCTGCACGGGGTCGGCTCGTCGGTCGTCAACGCCCTGTCGACCCGGCTCGACGTCGAGGTCCGCCAGAAGGGCCACGTCTTCGCGATGTCCTTCGACCACGGGGCCGCGACCGCCCCGCTCGCGCCGATCGCCGACCTGCCCGAGGACGCCGAGACCGGCACGACCGTCACCTACTGGGCCGACGGCAGCATCTTCGAGTCGACGACCTACGACTACGAGACGATCCGCGCCCGCTTCCAGCAGACGGCGTTCCTCAACAAGGGCCTGACGATCACCCTCGTCGACGAGCGCGTCCCCGAGGCCGACGAGCAGGACCTCGGCGACCTCGACGCGGACCCGACCGCCGCCGACGGCGAGGGTGCCAGCCCGCAGGCCCGCCGGGTGTCCTACCGCTACGACAACGGCCTGGTCGACTACGTCACGCACCTCGTGTCGTCCAAGCGGACCGAGCCGGTCAACCCCGAGATCATCTCGATCGAGTGGGAGGACAAGGAGCGGCTGCTCTCGCTCGAGCTGGCGATGCAGTGGACGACGTCGTACAGCGAGTCCGTGCACACCTACGCCAACAACATCAACACCCACGAGGGCGGCACCCACGAGGAGGGTTTCCGGGCGGCGCTGACCAAGCTGGTCAACGACTTCGCCCGCGGCGCCAAGCTGCTCAAGGAGAAGGACGACAACCTCACCGGCGACGACATCCGCGAGGGTCTCGTGGCCGTCATCTCGGTCAAGCTGGGCGAGCCGCAGTTCGAGGGCCAGACCAAGACCAAGCTCGGCAACTCCGAGGTCAAGGGCTTCGTCCAGCGCGCGATGACCGAGGAGTTCGGCCACTGGCTCGAGGCGCACCCGCGCGAGGGCCGCGACGTCGTCGGCAAGGCGGTGCAGGCCGCCGCGGCGCGGATCGCCGCCCGCAAGGCACGCGAGAACACCCGCCGCAAGGGCCTGCTCGAGTCGGGCGGCCTGCCGGGCAAGCTCAAGGACTGCCAGAGCAAGGACCCGTCGATCTCCGAGGTCTTCATCGTCGAGGGCGACTCGGCGGGCGGCTCGGCCGTGCAGGGGCGCAACCCGCACACCCAGGCGATCCTCCCGATCCGCGGCAAGATCCTCAACGTCGAGAAGGCGCGGATCGACAAGATCCTCGCCAACAACGAGGTCCAGGCGCTCATCACCGCCTTCGGCACCGGCATCGGCGAGGACTTCGACATCGCCAAGGCGCGCTACCACAAGATCGTGCTGATGGCCGACGCCGACGTCGACGGCATGCACATCCGCACGCTGCTGCTGACGCTGCTCTTCCGCTTCATGCGCCCGCTCATCGAGGCCGGCTACGTCTACCTCGCGCAGCCGCCGCTCTACCGGATCAAGTGGAGCAACGTCGAGCACCAGTTCGCCTACTCCGACCGCGAGCGTGACGCCCTCATCGCCGACGGCAAGGCCCGCGGCCAGCGGCTGCCCAAGGACAACCCGACCCAGCGCTACAAGGGTCTGGGCGAGATGAACTACCACGAGCTGTGGGACACGACGATGGACCCCGACACCCGCACGCTGCTGCAGGTGACGCTCGCCGACGCGGCCGCGGCCGACGAGATCTTCGCGATCCTCATGGGCGAGGACGTCGAGTCCCGCCGCGGGTTCATCCAGCGCAACGCGCGCGACGTGCGCTTCCTCGACATCTGACGTACGGCGCCCCGTACCCCCTCCTGTGACAGGCAAGGACATCTGAGTGACCGACGAGCAGCCGCCCACCGGACCCGACGACGAGACCCCCGAGGTCGTCGTCCCCACCACCGACGGCGTCGTCGAGTCGGTGCACCTGACGACGGGTGACCGGGTCGAGCCGATCGACCTCAACACCGAGATGCAGCGGTCGTACATCGACTACGCGATGGCGGTCATCGTCAGCCGCGCGCTGCCGGACGTGCGCGACGGCCTCAAGCCGGTGCACCGACGCGTCATCTACGCGATGTACGACGGCGGCTACCGTCCCGACCGCGGCTACAACAAGTGCTCGCGCGTCGTCGGCGACGTCATGGGCCAGTACCACCCGCACGGCGACACGGCGATCTACGACACCCTCGTGCGCCTCGTCCAGGACTGGACGATGCGCTACCCGCTCGTCGACGGGCAGGGCAACTTCGGCTCGCGCGGCAACGACGGGGCCGCGGCGCCGCGGTACACCGAGTGCCGGATGGCGCAGATCGCCATGGAGATGGTCCGCGACATCCACGAGGAGACCGTCGACTTCCGCGACAACTACGACGGCAAGACCCAGGAGCCGACGGTCCTGCCGTCGCGCTTCCCCAACCTGCTCGTCAACGGCAGCTCGGGCATCGCCGTCGGCATGGCCACCCAGATCCCGCCGCACAACCTGCGCGAGGTCGCGGCGGGGGCGCAGTGGGCGCTCGCCCACCCGGAGGCCACCCGCGAGGAGCTGCTCGAGGCGCTGCTGGGGATCATCAAGGGCCCCGACTTCCCCACCGGCGCGCTCATCATGGGCCACAAGGGGATCGAGGACGCGTACCGCACGGGCCGCGGCTCGATCATCATGCGCGCGGTCGTCGAGGTCGAGGAGATCCAGGGCCGGCAGTGCCTCGTCGTCACCGAGCTGCCCTACCAGGTCAACCCGGACGCGCTCGCGCAGCGGATCGCCGAGCTGGTCAAGGACGGCAAGCTCGCCGGCATCGCGGACATCCGCGACGAGACCTCGGGCCGCACCGGCCAGCGCCTGGTCATCGTGCTCAAGCGCGACGCCATCGCCAAGGTCGTCCTCAACAACCTCTACAAGCACACCGCGCTCCAGACGAACTTCGGCGCCAACATGCTCGCGCTCGTCGACGAGGTGCCGCGCACCCTGCCGCTCGACGCGTTCATCCGGCTGTGGGTCGACCACCAGATCGAGGTCATCGAGCGGCGCACCCGCTACCGGCTGCGCAAGGCCGAGGAGCAGATCCACATCCTGCGCGGCTACCTCAAGGCGCTCGACGCGCTCGACGAGGTCATCGCGCTCATCCGCCGCAGCGACACCGTCGAGGTCGCCCGCGAGGGCCTCATGGCGCTGCTCGAGATCGACGAGATCCAGGCCCGCGCGATCCTCGACATGCAGCTGCGGCGCCTCGCGGCCCTCGAGCGGCAGAAGATCGTCGAGGAGCACGACAAGCTCCAGGCCGACATCGACGACTACAACGACATCCTCGCCAAGCCCGAGCGGCAGCGCGACATCGTCTCCACCGAGCTGGCGGAGATCTCGGACAAGTACGGCGACGACCGGCGCACCCGGATCGAGCTGTCCGAGGGCGACATGTCGATGGAGGACCTCATCCCCGAGGAGGACGTCGTCGTGACGATCACCCGGGGCGGGTACGCCAAGCGCACCCGGGTCGACGCCTACCGCTCGCAGCGGCGCGGCGGCAAGGGCGTCCGGGGGGCGCAGCTGCGCGGCGAGGACGTCGTCGAGCACTTCTTCACGACCTCCACCCACGCCTGGCTGCTGTTCTTCACCAACCTCGGCCGCGTCTACCGGGCCAAGTCCTACGAGCTGCCGGAGGCGGCGCGCGACGCCAAGGGCTCGCACGTGGCGAACCTGCTGGCCTTCCAGCCGGGCGAGCAGATCGCGCAGGTGCTGGACATCCGCGACTACGACCAGGCGCCGTACCTCGTCCTCGCGACGAAGACGGGCCTGGTGAAGAAGACGCGGCTGACCGAGTACGACAGCCCGCGCAGCGGGGGTCTCATCGCGGTCAACCTGCGCGACGGCGACGAGCTCGTCGGGGCGGCGCTCGCCTCGAGCGAGGACGACCTCATCCTCGTCTCGCGCAAGGGCCAGTCCTCGCGCTTCCACGCGACCGACGAGGCGCTGCGCCCGATGGGCCGGGCCACGTCCGGCGTCACCGGGATGAAGTTCCGCGAGGACGACCAGCTGCTGTCGATGTCGGTCGTGCACTCCGGCGAGGACCCGGACCTGTTCGTCGTCTTCGAGAACGGCCTGGCCAAGCGCACCCAGGCGAGCGACTACCCGGTCAAGGGCCGGGCGGGCCTCGGGGTGCGGGTCGCGCAGGTCTCCGACCGCGGCGGCGACATCGTCGGCGCGCTCACCGTCGCCGAGGACGACGAGGTCATGGTCGTCATGGAGCGCGGCAAGATCGTCCGCTCCCGGGTCGACGAGGTGCGCAGGACCGCCCGCAACACGATGGGCGTCAAGTTCGCGACGCCGGACAAGGGCGACGCGATCGTCGCCGTCGCCCGCAACGTCGAGCGCGCCGTCGAGGCCGAGGTGGGCCTCGACGAGGAGGGCGCCGACGGGACTGCCGAAGTGTCCACGGCGGCCGCGGACGGGGCGTCCACGCAGGTCGATGGCGTACCGTCGGGGTCTGACCAGCACGGCGACGAGCCGGACCAGCAGGACGAGGGCGACGGAGGCACGCAGTGAGCACGACTGGCCAGGGCGGCACCCCGCCCTCGGGCGGGCAGCGCGGGTCGGGGACGGCGACGTCCCCGCGGACGCAGTCCACCCCCGTCGTCCAGCGGCCGACCGGGGCCTCCGGCGGCCCCCAGGGCCAGCGGCCGCAGAGCCGCCCGGCCGGAGCGGCGCGGCCCACCCGCCCGGCGCAGCCGCCACGCCGTACGGCGCCCGCGACCGCCCGCCGCGTCAAGCTCGCCGTCGCGCGCGTCGACCCGTGGTCGGTCATGAAGATGTCCTTCCTGCTCGCCGTCGCGGGCGCGATCGCCGGCGTCGTCGTCACCATGGTCATCTGGCTGGTGCTCAGCGGGATGGGCGTCTTCTCCGACGTCGACCGCATCATCAAGGACCTGCTGACCTCGAGCACGAGCGGCTTCGAGCTGATGGACTACATCGGCTTCGGCCGGGTCATCTCGCTCGCCGTCGTCTTCGGCGTCATCAACGTCATCCTCCAGACCGCGATCGCCACGCTGGCCGCGTTCCTCTACAACATCTGCGCCGCCCTCGTCGGCGGCCTGCAGCTGACGCTCACCGACGACTGACCCTCGTCCGGGCACACGGAACCCCACGTCCTGGTCCGCCTCGCGGCGGCCGGACGTGGGGTTCGCTGTGTCCGGTGGGGGTGCGGGGCAACCGTTTTGGTCGGCCCGCCCCCGGTCCGGTAGTCTCGGGCGTCGGGTCCACGAGGCCCACCGCCATCGGCGACGGGCCTATAGCTCAGACGGTTAGAGCGCTTCCCTGATAAGGAAGAGGTCGGAGGTTCAAGTCCTCCTAGGCCCACCCCTCGCCCCCCGGCGGACCGTGCGTCGTAGCTCAGGAGGCCGCCGTGCTGAAGAGACTGGTCCTGCTCGCCGCGACCGCCGCCGGCGCCCTGGCCGTCCAGAAGAAGCTGCGCGACCAGAAGGCCGAGCAGGACCTCTGGGCCGAGGCCACCGACGACGTGCGCTCGGGCGGCTGAGGAGGCACCACCCACCAGGGGCCATGGCGCAATTGGTAGCGCACCTGCTTTGCAAGCAGGGGGTTAGGGGTTCGAGTCCCCTTGGCTCCACCCACCGGCCACCACCACGAGATCTGCCTCGCGACCCGCGCCGGACCGATCCGTCCCGGTTGCGCACGCTCCTGCGCCTGCCCGTCGAGCCCGCCTGAGACAGATCGGCTGGGAGTTTCGCCGAGACCGTTGTGGAGGGACTGCGCCCGGCATAGGTTCCCCCCTGGAACCATTACTCGACAACGGAGTTGACGATGCGTCGTACCGCTGGGATCGCCCTGTCCACCCTCATCGCCGCCACGTCGGCGATCGGTCTCGCCGGCACCGCCGACGCGAGGCCCACGTCCTCCGCCCCGTCGCCCGCGAGCGCGACCTCGGTGCGCACCCAGCCGTACGTCGCCCTGGGCGACAGCTACTCGTCCGCCGCCGGCGTCATGCCGCAGGTCCCGGGGGCGCCGGCCGCGTGCAGCCGGTCGCTGCTCAACTTCGCCCACGACATCGCGACCGCGACCCGGGCGTCGTCGTTCACCGACGTCACCTGCAGCGGCGCGAAGACCTCCGACTTCTTCACCTCGCAGCTGGCCGGGGTCGCCCCGCAGCTCGACGCGGTCACCAAGCAGACCCGCCTGGTGACGATGACGATCGGCGGCAACGACGGCGACGTCTTCGCCACCTCGTTCTTCGGCTGCGCCAGCGTCGCGGCGAGCGACCCGACCGGCAACCCGTGCGAGCAGAAGTTCGGCAACACCTTCGTCAACGCGATCCGCACGACGACCTACCCCAACCTCGTCAAGACGCTCACCGCGGTCAGGGCGAAGGCGCCGAACGCGACGGTGGTCATCGTCGGCTACCCGACGATCCTCCCGGCGGTCGGCTCCCCCGCGTGCCTGTCCTCCGTGCCGATCGCGCTCGGCGACGTCCCGTGGCTGGGCAAGCAGCAGGCCGTCCTCAACAACGCCGTGCGCCGCGCGGCCCTCGCGACCGGCGCGGTCTACGTCGACATGACGAACGCCTCGATGGGCCACGACGCCTGCCAGCCCGAGGGCACCCGCTGGATCGAGCCGGCCATCGGTCCGGTCAACGCCTTCCCGATCCACCCGAACGCGCAGGGCGAGGCCGCCATGGCCGCCCGCACCCTCGCGGTCCTCGGTCGCCTCTGAGCGGAGCGCCCCACCCGGGCGACACGACGCCCCGGGACCGTTGCGGTGCAACGGCCCCGGGGCGTCGTCGTGTCACGGACGCCTCAGCGGTGACGCCGCTCGCGCACCTTCCGCTTCGCGGCGGGCACGCCGACCCGGGCGAGCAGCTGCCAGGCCACCCATCCGAGGGCGGTGAACGCGGTGCGCTTGGCGCGGGCCATGGTGAGGTCCTCTCGACGAAACGGGAGGCGCCGCCCGGAGGCGGAGCCGGTGTCACCCCGTACGACGTGTCGTCGGTCCCGATCCTCACGCGAACGTGAGGGAGACGACCGTCACCCCTCGTCGGTCAGGTCCTTGACGGTGACGTCGACCCCCTCGATGCCGAAGGCCGGCTCGGTGGGGCCGAGCAGCTCGCGGAAGACGTCGTACGCCACCGAACGGACCCGGTCGGCGAGCTCCTGGTAGTCGTGGCCGTAGCGGCTGACGACGTCGATGGCCGCACCGGTGCACGTGTCGTCCTCACCGACGAGCGACACGGAGTCCAGCTCGCAGTCCTCGATCTCGGCGACCGCCTCGCGCAGGCGCGACAGGATGACCCGGTCGGCGACGAACATCGTGCGACCGGACTCGGTGACCGCCCGGATGGGTCGACTGCGACGGCGGACCGTCTTCAGGCGGCGCTGGATCGCGGCGGAGATGTCGGTCCACCCGTCGACCGGGCTCTCCCGCAGCCGCTGGGCGGCACCGGAGAGGAAGTCGGGCTCGGCCGGCGCCGCCCCGGAGGACGCATAGGGCACGGACGGCTCCTCGGACACGGGGTTCACGGCTTCCACGCCCGCAGCTGGGCCTGGAGGTTCGCGCGGGCCCGGGACAGCTGTCCGCGCACGACGGTCTCGGTGCTGCGCAGCACGGACGCGATCTCGGCGTAGCTCAGCTGTTCCACCTCCCGCAGCAACCAGACCGACCGTTGGGTCTCGGGCAGCTTGGCCAGCGCCACCTCGAGCGCGTCCAGGAAACCGGACCCCGCGTCGTCCTGCTCGTCGGACCGGACGAGCTCGGTCATCATGTCGTCCCCGACGGGGACCGGGCGACGTTTGCGCAGCAGGTCGATCGCCTTGCGCCGGGTGATGGTGAACAGCCACGTCCGCAGCGACGAGTCGCCCCGGAAGTCCGGCAGCGTCTGCCACGCCGCGACGAAGGCGTCCTGGACGGCCTCCTCGGCGTCGCCGCGGTCGCTCACGGTGCGCTGCGCGTAGCGGTACATGGCAGGACCGTGCCGGCCGACGATCTCGTGGAAGGCCTCGAGGTCACCGAACGCCGCAGCGCGCCGCAGCGAGTCGTCGCTCGCCGTCGACCACGACCGTGGCTCGAGCGCGGGCCGGGGCGCGACCGTCGGCGGGTCCTGCAGCGGGGTCGCCGCGGCGCCGCCGAGGGCGCCGCCGTCCGCGTACCCGCCGACGCTCGCCGACGGGACGAGCGGGGAGGCGAGGCCGTCACGCGGACCTGCCGTGACTCTGTTCACACCACGAAACTAGGAGATCGGCGTGAGGTCCGCCCCCGTCGTCGCGACTAACCAGGTGACAAGTCAGTGACCGAAGGGAAAGAAGACACCATGAGCGACACCACCAAGACCACCGCGCCGACCACCCCGGCGACCACCCACACCACGGGCTCGACCACCGTGGCCCAGACCTCCGGTGAGAAGGGCAAGACCACGATCGCCGACACCGTCGTGTCGAAGATCGCCGGCATCGCCACCCGCGAGGTCGACGGGGTCTACGACCTGGGCGGCAACGTCCAGCGCGCCGTGGGCCTGCTGCGCGAGCGCATCCCGGTCGGCTCGACCAACCTCTCCCAGGGTGTCTCGGTCGAGGTGGGCGAGAAGCAGGCCGCGGTGGACCTGACGATCATCGCCGAGTACGGCGTCGGTATCGCCGACCTGGCCTCCGGCATCCGCCGCAACGTCATCGCCTCCGTCGAGCGGATGACCGGCCTGCAGGTCACCGAGGTCAACATCGCCGTGTCCGACGTGCACATCGAGGACGACGACGCCCCGGCCACCGCCGCCGCCCGCGAGCTGAGCAAGGACGACGAGCCGGCCGAGCGCCGCGTCCAGTGAGCAGCGGACTCCCGGGTCCTGCCGGTTCGACGGACGCCGTGTCCGCCGAGCCGGCCGGGGAGCCCGAGCTCGCCGACCGCCTCGCCGACCTGACCCGCGCCGTCCCCGGTGTCGCCGACCTGCACGGCGGCGTCTTCGGGGAGGTCGCGACGTACCTGCCCGGCCGCAAGGTCGCGGGGGTGCGCGTCGAGGACGACCACGTGGAGATCCACGTCAGCGTCCTGTACGACGAGCCCGTCCGCGCCACCGCGGAGGCCGTCGCCGCCCGCCTCGAGCCGGTCGCGGGTCGTCCGGTCCACGTCACGGTCGACGACGTCGTCCTGCCGGGCGACGTCGCGCACGACACGGTGTCGGACACCACCTCCTCGTCCCCCACGTCCCACTGAACCCCCCTGAACAAGGAGATCTCGTCATGAGCAACAGCACCAAGGGCCTGTTCGTCGGCCTCCTGCTCGCCGTGGCCGCTGCTGCCGGCGGCTTCCTCGGCTTCCTCATCGCCATCGTCCTCGGCGCCGTGGGCCTCGTCCTCGGTCACTACCTCGACGGCGGCAACGGCAGCCTCTCCGAGAGCGTCGAGGACCTGCTCCCGCGCCGCGGCAGCCGAGGCAATGTCTGAGGCCCAGCGGGGCACGACGACTCTGCCGGAACCGGCCCAGCGCGGTCGCCTGGTCATCAAGGACCAGGTCGTCGAGACGATCGCCCGCAAGGCGGCCCTCGAGGTCGCGTCGGTCCTGCGGACGTCCTCACCCCTGAACCCGCTCAGCCGCAGCCTGCCGCGGGTCGAGGTGACCCTCACCTCCACCCACGCCCGACTCACCCTCCACGTGGCCACCTCGTGGGACCGGCCGCTGTACGCCGTCGCCGCCGAGGTGCGCGAGCACGTCGCCGAGACGGTGCGCCGCCTCACCGGTCTCGACGTGGACACCGTCGACGTCCAGGTCACCTCGGTGGTCCAGGACCCGACCGGTGACGAGGACGGCGGACTGTTCGGCCGCCACCACCAGCCCGAGAGGAGGAACCTCCTGTGAGCACCATCCCCACCTCCGACGTCACCCCGGCGCCGGCCAAGGCCCCCGCCGCGGCGCCGGCCACCGTGGTCACCGGTGTCCTGCTGGCCCTCGTGCTCCTCGGCGTCGGCGTCGTCTTCCTGCGCGACGCCCTGCTGGCCGCCGGTGCCGTCACCGGCACCCCGTGGCTGCGCTGGTTCGCCGACAAGGCCGAGCTCATCTCCGCCAGCAGCCCGTGGATGCTCTGGGCCGGCCCCGTCGCCGTCGTGATCGGGCTCGTCCTGATCGTCGCGGCCCTCAAGCCGCGCAAGGCGACCCACTGGGCCGCCGAGGAGCCCGGCGTCCACATCGGCCGGAGCGACGCCGCCCGCCTCGTCGCCAACGCGGCGCACGAGTCGACCTCCGTCGTCGCCGCCCGGGCGGACGTCTCGGGCCGGCGCGCCCTGCGGGTCACCGCCCGCACGGTCGCGACCGACACCAACGGCGTCACCGCCGAGGTCGACCGGGCCGTCACCCACCGGCTCGCGGCACTGCGTCCGACCCCCAGCATCCGCACCCGCGTCGTCACGTCGTCACCGAAGGAGGACTGAGATGGCCAGCACCCCCCGTGGGGTCGTCGCGCTCGACCGCGTCGTCACCCTGCTCGCCGGCCTCGCGCTCGTCGCCGGAGGCGCCTTCGTCTTCGCCTGGCACCAGGGCTACCTGGCCAAGGACCCGTTCCGCTTCACGGCCACGCAGGTCTCCTTCCCGTGGATGACCTCCACGGTCGGGGCGTCGTGGTGGCCGTGGGCGGCCGGCGCCATCGGCGTCGCCCTCGCCCTCGTCGCCCTCATCTGGCTGGTGCGCCACCTCACCGGTGGCCGCGTCGGCACGCTGACCCTCCCCGGGTCCGGCGCCCAGGGCGCGCTGCGCGTGGACGCCGGTGCCGCGGCCGCGGCCGCCGCCGACGAGATCACGGCGGCCCGCGACGACGTGCGGTCCTGCCGCTCCAAGGTCGTCCTCGACCGCGGCCAGATGGTGGCCGTCCTCGAGCCCGTCCTCGAGCAGGGCGCCGACCTCGCCGCCGTCACCCCGGTGGCCCGGGCGTCCGCCGAGAAGCTCGTGCGGATGGTCGGCCGCCAGGACCTGACCTACCGCGTGCAGCTGCGGGTCGCCCGCCGCGAGGAGCAGGTCACCCACCACCGGGTGGAGTGACACCCCACCCCGCACAGCACCAGCGCACCACCCGTTCCACAGCACCACCCGTCCCCCCACACCACGAGAGAAGGAGCACCACCATGGGTCTCATGGACAAGGCCAAGAACGCCGTCGACGAGGCGGCCGGCAAGGCCAAGGAGACGGTCGGCAAGCTGACCGACAACGAGCGCCTCGAGGCGGAGGGCAAGGCCGAGCAGACCAGGGCCGACGCCAAGCAGACCGGCGAGGACGTCAAGGACGTCTTCAAGGGCTGACCACCTCCTGCGGCGACACGCCGCACCCCACGACGGGCTGGGCCTTCGGGCCCGGCCCGTCGTGCGCCCGGGCCCGCGTCCCCCGACCCGCGGAGCCCGTAGAGCACCGACCCCCGTCCTCGTCCCCCGTCGCCCACCGTCACCCCCGACCCGACCGGCGACACGAAAGGTTGTGATCCCCCGTGTCCGACACCACCCCCACCCCAGCGGTGCCGACCCTCGGTCGCCGCATCGCCGCCGAGGTCCTCGGCACCTTCTGGCTCGTGCTGGCCGGCTGCGGCACCGCCGTCCTCGCCGCGACCGCCACGGCCAAGGACGCCGGCGGCAGCCCGCTCTTCGTCGGCGTCGGCTACGTCGGCGTCGCGCTCGCCTTCGGCCTCGCCGTGACGACGATGGCCTACGGCGTCGGCCACGTCTCCGGCGGCCACTTCAACCCCGCCGTGAGCATCGGCCTCGCCACCGCCGGGCGGCTGCCCTGGAAGGACGTCCCCGCCTACGTCGTCGCCCAGCTGGTGGGGGCCGTCGCGGGCGCCGGCGTGCTCTACGCCGTCGCCTCGGGCCGTCCCGGCTTCGACGCCTCGACCGGGTTCGCCACCAACGGCTACGGCGACCACTCGCCCCAGGGCTACGGCCTGACCGCCGTCCTCGTCACGGAGGCCGTCCTCACTGCCGTCTTCGTGCTCGTCATCCTCGGCACCACGGACCTGCGGGCGCCGCAGGGCTTCGCCCCGCTCGCCATCGGCCTGACCCTGACCGTCATCCACCTGGTGTCGATCCCGGTGAGCAACACCTCGGTGAACCCGGCCCGCTCCATCGCCCCCGCGCTCTTCGCCGGCGGTGCCGCGCTCAGCCAGCTGTGGGTCTTCATCGTGGCCCCGGTCGTCGGCGCCGTCGTCGCGGGCCTGCTCCACCCGGTCGTCGCGGGCCGGCAGGAGCGGGTCGCCGCCGCCTGACCGAGGTGAACGGCCCACGGCCGGGCGGGGTGCGTGCCCCCGCCCGGCCGTCGCCGTCCGCGCCGAGCAGCGGGACCCTGGGGAGCAGGTCACCGGGCGCCCGCGCGAGGACGTCGTACGGTGCGCACGTCGACCGGGAGCCGGTCGGCGGCCAGCACCCCCAGCGCCAGCAGCTCGGCGGCGTACCGCGGGTGGGCCGACGCCGGAGCCCCGTGGTGCGTCCACTCCACGAGGTGCGCCAGGTCGAACCGCGGTGAGCAGACGGCGCAGCTGACGACGCGGACGGGGCGCCGGTGCCGGGTGCTGCGGTGACCCGCCGGGCACGTGCCGACCCAGGCCCCCTCCACCTGGGGGGCCGACGGGTCGACGCACCGCCGACCGGTGGCCCCCAGCTCCCGCGCCAGCCGGCGCCACCGCGGACCGTGACCCGCGTCGGCGCCGGCCAGCGCGTGCGCGATCTCGTGCAGCACCACCTCCTGCACCTGGTCGCGGCTGTAGAGCCGCACCAGGGGGGCGCTGAGGGTGATGCGGCGCAGCGCGAAGTGGCACGCCCCCGCCCTCGTCACGGCGGTGTCGAACTCCACCGACCACCCGGCCAGGCCGTGCCGCGCCACCAGCCCGTCGGCCAACCGCATCGCCTCACTCGTGTCCATCCCGCACTCCTTCGTCGTCGCGTCGATCGCTCGATGACACCGGAGCCGGCTCCACGGGTCGTGAGCAGGACCCTGCCAGCGACCACCGACAGCGGTTGGTCCCGCGTGGGTGCCGGGCGCGTGGGCCGCAGCGGGACCAGAGTGTGGGGGTGACGACGCTGACGCTCTTCTGCGGCCTGCCGGGCGCCGGCAAGACGACCCTGGCCACCCGCCTCGAGGCGCAGGGCCTGGGCGTGCGGCTGTGCACCGACGAGTGGCAGGGGGCGCTGGGTCGCGGCCACGACGACACCGAGCTGCACGAGCGGCTGCAACGGCGGCTCTACGAGCACGCGCTCACCCTGCTGCGCCACGGGGTCGACGTCATCCTCGAGGACGGGCTGTGGACCGCGCCCGAGCGCGCCGAGAAGCTCGAGGACGCGCGGGCGTGCGGTGCCCGCGTGGAGCTGCACGTGTTCGACATGCCGTACGACGTCCTGCGACGCCGGCTCGCCGATCGTCTGGCGGCGTCCCGCCCCGGCGACCACCCCGTGACGGAGGACGGGCTGGCCCGGGCCTGGGACCTGTTCCAGCCGCCCTCACCGGACGAGCTGGCCCTCGTCGACGCCGTACGGCGTCATGGGGGTGGGTGGCGGTGACCGCACGACGCCCCGGTGCCGAGGGCACCGGGGCGTCGTGAGCGGGAGGGGGGGTCAGCGCTTGGTGGCGTCCTCGGCCGCGTCCTTGGCGTGGTCGGCCGCGTCGGAGGCCTTGTGCTGGGCGTCCGACGTGGCGTCCTTGGCTCCGTCCTTGGCGTCCGACGCCGCGTCCTTGGCCTTGTCCGCAGCGTCGGAGGCCTTGTCCTTCACCGCGTCGGTGGCGTCGGACACCGCGTCCTTGGCCTTGTCCGCGACGTCGGAGGCCTTGTCCTTGGCCGCACCGGCGGCGTCGGCGGCCTTGGAGCGCAGGTCGGACACCGAGCCGTTGGAGCTCGACGAGCTCCAGGACGAGTCGGACACCGGCGTCGCCCACGGGTCGTCCTTGGGCTTGCGGTTGAGCAGGTACGAGATGCCGGCTCCGGCCGCCGCCAGGACGGCGAGCACGAGGGCGACCTTGCGCTTGCGGCCGCGCGGCTTGGCGACCGCGTCGCCCTTGAGCACCGACAGCGCGCCCGGGGCACGGCCGCCGACCTCGCTGGCCGTGCCGTACGCGTCGGTCGCCTTGTCGGCGACGCCCTCGTAGACGTCCTCGGCCTTGTCACGGGCCGCCTCCGACGCCGCGACGACCGCGCTGACGGCGGCCGACAGCTTCGGCAGCCAGTCGTCGACGATGTGGTCGCGCGTCGAGTCGACCCGCGGCGCGAGGTTGTCCACCGCGCCCTGCACCTTGGGGGCGACGGAGTCGACCGCGGAGTCGACGAGCGGCTGCGCCTTCTGCCGGGCCTTCTTGGCGTAGGGCTCGGCCACCTCGATCGCGTGCCCGAGCCGAGGCTGGGCCCACTCGGCGGCGGCGGTGGCCCGCTCCTTGGCGATCGGCGCGTAGGTGCGCGCGGCGTCGACGGCCGTCTCGGCCAGCGGGGCGGCCTTGTCGCGCAGCTCGGCCAACCGCTCCGTGGCGGTGGGCTCCTTCTTCATGCGGAACACGTGTCCTCCTTGGCATGCCACCCGGGACGGGACGGCCTGGATCGTCCCTACCCATCCTGCCCTGTTTCCCCACGACCCGTCACCCGGCCCGACCGGACGCGGCCCCGGCGTCCCGGCAGACTGGCGCGATGGACCCCACGACCCCCCGTCCTCGCCGCGACGTCGGCGAGGGCGACGTGCTCGGCGGTCGCTACCGGGTGGGCCGCCTCCTGGGGCGCGGGGGCACGGCCACCGTCCACGCCGCCACGGACGAGGTGCTGCGCCGCGAGGTCGCCGTCAAGGTGCTCGCCGCCGGCCTCGGCACCGGTGCGGCCCGAGAGGACGAGGCCCTGCTGCTCGCCAGCGTCTCGCACCCGCACCTGGTGACCCTGCACGACGCCGACCTGACGGGCGAGCCGTCGTACCTCGTCATGGAGCTCGTCCCCGGCCCCAGCCTCGCCGCGCAGCTGCGCGACGGCGGGCCGCTCACCCCGGACCAGGTCCGGGGCCTCGCCACCCAGCTGGGGTCGGCGCTCTCGCACATCCACGACCGCGGGATGGTGCACCGCGACCTCAAGCCCGCCAACGTCCTGCTCGCGGCCCCGCTCGAGCCCGGTACGGCGCCCGACGCCCGCCTCACCGACTTCGGCATCGCCCGGATCGTCGACGCCGCCCGGCTCACCGCGACCGGGACGGTCCTCGGCACCGCGGCCTACCTCTCCCCGGAGCAGGCCCGCGGCGGCGCGGTCGGTCCGCCGTCCGACGTGTACTCGCTCGGGCTGGTCCTGCTCGAGGCGGCGAGCGGCGAGGTCGCCTACCCCGGACCCGCGCTCGAGTCGGCCGCGGCCCGCCTCGCCCGGCCGCCGGCCGTCCCGGCGGGGCTGCCGCAGCCGCTGCGGGCGCTGCTCACGGCGATGACCTCCAGCGACCCGGTCCGGCGCCCGACGTCGCAGCAGGTCGCGCGCCTCGACCCCGGAGCCCGTACGGCGCCCCTCCCCGCCCTGATCGACCCGGGCAAGCCGGTGGACCTGAACGAGCCGGGCGTGCCCGTGACGCGGACGCTCGACCCGCAGACCCGGACCCTCGACGCGACCACCCCGGCCGCTCGTCCGGCCCCGGCGGGCCGGCCGGTGCGACCGCGGCGCCGTGCGGGTCTCCTGCTCGCCCTGGTCGGACTCGTGCTCGCCGTCGTGCTCGGCGCCACGCTGCTCACCCGACCGGGGCCGACGGCCCCGGCGAGCGTCCCGCCGACGACGACACGGACCACGCCGGCGACCCCGGCGACCACGGCGACCACGTCCGCCCCCTCGACGACGGCTGCTCCCGCGGCCACGACGACGGTCGGTGGGGGAACCGGCACGGGTCAGGGCAGCGGCCCCGGGAACGGCGGCCCCGGGAACGGGGGCCCCGGGAACGACAACGGTGGAGGGAACAACGGCGGCGGGAAGGGCGGCAGGCACGGCGGCAAGGGGAAGGGCTGATCCCCCACGACGCCCCCGAGGACGCCCCCGAGGACGCCCCCGACGGTGTCACCCGCCCGTGACAGGATGGTCCGTATGAAGGCAACGCTGCACACCAACCACGGTGACATCCACGTCGAGCTGTTCCCGAACGAGGCGCCGAAGACGGTCGAGAGCTTCGTCGGCCTCGCCACCGGCACCAGGGAGTACAAGGACGACGCCGGCCGGACCAACCCGACCCCGTTCTTCGACGGCCTGATCTTCCACCGGATCATCGACGGCTTCATGATCCAGGGCGGCGACCCGCTCGGGAAGGGCTTCGGTGGCCCCGGCTACACGTTCGACGACGAGCCGCACCCCGACAAGCAGTTCGACCGCCCCTACCTGCTGGCCATGGCCAACGCCGGCAAGCGCGGCGGCAAGGGCACCAACGGGTCGCAGTTCTTCATCACCGTCTCGACCCCGGGCTACCTCAACGGCAAGCACACGATCTTCGGCGAGGTCTCCGACCAGGCCAGCCGCGACGTCGTCGACAAGATCGCCAAGGTCGACACCGACCGCGACGACCGCCCCCGCGAGGACGTCGTCATCGAGCGCGTCACCGTCGAGGACTGAGCCGCACCCCCCCAGCACCACCGCTCGCACGACCACGTCGGGTGCCGCGGGACGTCGTACGGCGTCCTGCGGCACCCGCCGTCGTCGCCGCTCGTTGGAGCAGGTGACCGAGCGACGCGAACCCGACCCGAAGGCCGAGCCGAGCGCATGACCCAGCAGCCGCTGCCCCCGCAGGAGACGACCGTCCCGGTCTGCCCGCGCCACCCGGACCGCGAGAGCCGCACCCGGTGCCAGCGCTGCGGCCGCCCGGCCTGCTGGGAGTGCCAGCGCCCGGCCGCCGTGGGGTTCCAGTGCGTCGACTGCGTCCGGGAGCAGGCCCGCGAGAGCCGCCCGACCGTCACCGTGCTCGGTGGCCGCGCCGCGTCCGACGGACGCCCCCTCGTGACGATGACGATCATCGCCCTGTGCGTCCTCGGGTACCTCCTGCAGACCGCGCGCCCCGCGATCACCGAGCAGCTCGACTTCGTCCCGGCGTACGGCGCCGCGGAGCCGTGGCGCACGCTCACCAGCGCGTTCCTGCACGTCAACCTGTTGCACCTGGGCACCAACATGCTCAGCCTGTGGTTCATCGGCCCGTACGTCGAGTCGTTGCTCGGCCGGGCGCGCTTCGTCGCCGTCTACGCGCTGAGCGCCTTCGGTGGCTCGCTGGGGCTGCTCCTGCTCACGCCCGCCCCCGGGATCGACGCGAGCCAGGCGCAGGTCGCCGCCTGGTACACCGCCGCGGTCGGGGCCTCGGGCGCGATCAGCGGCGTCTTCCTCGCGCTCGTCATCCTCAACCGGCACCTGGGCCGGGCCACCGCGGGCGTCGGGTTCGTCATCATGCTCAACGTGGCGCTGCCGCTGATCCTGCACGGCATCGCCTGGCAGGCGCACCTCGGCGGGGCGGTCACCGGGGTCGTCGCCGCCGCCCTGCTCACGGCGCTGCGCCCGGCCGCGCGGCAACGCTGGGTGTGGCCCGCGCTCGCCGGCCTCGGGCTGGTCCTCGTCGGGGCGTACGTCGGCGTGTACGCCTCCGCCGGCCTGGTCTGAGCCGCCCACCCCCGGGAATCACACCGGTGTGATTCTCCCCAGGGTGGGGACATCCCTGTGGATAACTCGGGGACGACCGCCGGGGGCTGTGGACGACCGGCGCGGGACCCTGGGGAGGATCAGCGCCAGCGCATCGACATGGCGAAGCCCGCGATGAGCAGGACGAAGCCGGCGAGGAGGTTCCCGTAGCCGAACGCGGCGACGGGCCAGGCCCCCTGCGAGATGTAGAAGACGACGATCCAGGCCAGCCCCAGGACCAGCAGGGTGACGAAGACCGGCACCCACCACTCGGGGTTGGGGGCGGCGGCCCGAGCGCGCGCCGTCGCGGCCCGGGTCTCGGCGGTCGCCACCTTCGCCTTGGCCTTGGCCTTGGGCGGCACGACGGGCCCGGTGGCCCGCGCGCTCTTCGGGGCGCTCTTCGGGGCGCTCTTCGGGGCGCTCTTCGACGCGCTCTCCGGAGCGCTCGCGGGAGTCGCCGCGGCGTCCGGGGCGGTCGTCGAGCCGGTCTCCGTGGTCTCCGTGATCTCGGTGGACCCGGTGGACCCGGTGGACCCGGTGGCCTCGAGCTCCTCGGCGCCCGTGACGTCGGACCCGTTCGACCCGTCGGACGTGGGGCGGCCGGTGGACTCGGGCACTTCGGGCTCCTTCGGGCGGCCCGCGGTCGACGGTCGTCGGCGCCACGGGTGGAGACGGGGCGAGCCGGGCCGGCCCGCACGGATGCCCGTAGCCTAAGGGACGACGATGGAGGTGACCGTGGCCGAGCCGGGTGGGGACAACCCCCAGCACGATCCGGGCCGCCCCCGGCGTCCGCGCCCCTCGGCCTGGCGCGTCCTCGTCCCGCTCGTCGCCGCCGGCGCCGGCGTCCTCTTCGCGACGAGCTTCCAGACCGCTCGCGGCACCGAGCTGCGCTCGACCGGCCAGGACCTGCCCGGGCTGGTGCGGCAGGCCAGCCGCCAGGTCGAGCAGCGCCAGGAACAGGTGGCCGCGGCGCAGGCCGAGGTGGACCGGCTGACCGCCGCCGCCGCGCCCGGCTCCGCGCAGGTCCGCGAGCTCACCGCCGCGGCGTCGGCCGCCGCGCCGCAGGCGGCGGCCACCGCGGTCCACGGTCCGGCCCTCACCGTCACCCTCGACGACGCGCACCGCACGGCGGACTCGCTGCCGGCGCCGTACGGGCCGGACGACATCGTCGTCCACCAGCAGGACGTCCAGGGCGTCGTCAACGCGCTGTGGCGCGGCGGTGCGGAGGCGATGACCATCCAGGGCCAACGGGTCGCGGCGACGACCGCCGTCCGGTGCGTCGGCAACACGCTCATCCTCGCCGGCCGGGTCTACTCGCCGCCGTACGTCATCTCGGCCATCGGCCCGGTCGACGCGCTGCGCGCGTCGCTCGACCGCGACCCGGCGGTCATGGTCTACCGCGAGTGGGTCGCCGCGGTCGGGCTCGGCTACACCGTCACCGACTCCCAGGACGCGACGTTCCCGGCCTACGCTCTCACCGTGCCGCGGAGCGAGGCCTCGGTCGGGCGATGACCGCCCCACCGGACCCGGCCGCCCCACCGGAGCGACCCCGCCCGTCCCCCGCCCTCGTCGTCGCCGGGGTGGCGGGCGAGCTGCTGCTCACCGCGGGCGTCGTCGTCCTGCTCTTCGTCGTGTGGCAGCTGGCGTTCACCGCGGTCGTCGACGGCCGGGCCCAGGCCGGGACCGTCCAGGCGCTCGAGCGCGGTTTCGCCGCCGCCCCCGGGAGCACCCCGGGCGGCACCGCGCCCTCCGCACCGACCCCCACCGACCTGGCCACCGGCCGGGCCTGGGGGGTGCTGCGCGTCCCCCGCCTCGGCGGCCCGACCTGGGCCAAGCCCGTCCTCGAGGGCGTCGGGCTCGACGTCCTCGCCGACGGCCTCGGTCACTACCCGGGGACCGCGCTGCCGGGCGAGGTCGGCAATCTCGCGATCGCCGGGCACCGGGCCGGCCACGGCAACCCGCTCATCGACATCGACGCGATCCGCCCGGGCGACGTGCTCGTCATCGAGACCCGCGCGGGGTGGTACGTCTACCGCGCCGTCCGCAGCGAGATCGTCGCCCCCACCGCCGTCGACGTGCTCGACCCGGTGCCCGAGCGGCCGGGTGAGCAGCCGAGCGAGCGCTGGTTCACCCTCACCTCGTGCAACCCGCGCTACGGCTCGTCGATGCGCTACGTCGTGTTCTCCCGCTTCGAGCGGATGGTCCCGCGCGGCGAGGGCCTGCCGTCCGGCCTGCTCGCCGATCCCCGTACGGCGGCCTGAGGTGTACGCCGCGCTGTGGCGCCGGCTCCCCGGTGGCCGCCGGGCCAAGTCGGCCCAGTGCCTCGTCCTGGCGCTCCTGGTGGTCGCCGTACTCTTCCTGTGGGTCTTCCCCGCGCTCGCCCCGCACCTGCCCGGCGGCCAGGTGACGATCGACCCGCCCAGCAGCAGCACCACCACCGGCACCACCACCGGCACGACCAGCCCAGGAGCACCGTGAGCGAGCCCGTCACCACCGCGCCGCGGATCCTCGTCGTCGACAACTACGACAGCTTCGTGTTCACCATCGTCGGCTACCTGCAGCAGCTCGGCGCCGAGTGCGACGTCGTGCGCAACGACGCCCTGTCCGCCGCCGACGGCGAGGGGTACGACGGCGTCCTCGTCTCGCCCGGGCCCGGCACCCCCGAGGGGGCCGGGGTCTCGATGGCGATGATCGAGGCCTGCGCGGAGCGCGAGCAGCCGATGCTCGGAGTCTGCCTCGGGCACCAGGCCCTCGGCGTCGTCATGGGGGCGACCGTCGGCCGGGCCCCGGAGCTGCTGCACGGCAAGACCTCCCAGGTCCACCACGACGGCACCGGGATCCTCGCCGGGCTGCCGACGCCGTTCACGGCGACGCGCTACCACTCGCTGACCATCGACCCCCCGACGCTGCCCGCCGAGCTGCTCGCCACGGGTCGCACCGACACCGGCATCGTCATGGCCGTCCGGCACGCGAGCCTGCCGCTGCACGGCGTGCAGTTCCACCCGGAGAGCGTCCTCACCCAGGGCGGGCACCGGCTGCTCGCCAACTGGCTGCAGGTGTGCGGGGTCACCGACGCCGTACGGCGCGCCGAGGGGCTCAGCCCCCTGGTCCACGACGCCGAGGCGGTGGCCCGGCTCGTCGCCGGCTGACCGTCAGGGCCTGCGCTTGGTCCTCGTCGGGTCCGGCGTGGGCGTGGGCGTCGGGGTGGCGCTGGGCGTCGGGGTGGGGGCCGAGGTGGCGGTGGGCGTCGCCGTCGGGGTGGGGGTGGGCGTCGCGGCCTGCCGCCGCGCGATCCGCAGCGTCACCCTCGACCCGACGTCGACGACGCTCGAGGCGGGCGGGTCCTGGGACAGCACCGTCCCCTCGAGCTGGTCGCTGTCGACCTCCTGCACGACGACCTTCAGCCCCTGCTGCCCGAGGGTCGACTGCGCCACCGAGTAGTGGCGCCCGACGACGTCGGGCACCGGGACCTTCCCGGTCGCGACGTCGAGGGTGATGCCCTGGGTGGGGGCGACGACGCTGCCGACGGACGGCTCGGTGGCGACGACGCGGCCGGCGGGCTGGTCGGCGACGTCGACCTGCCGGATCGTCGTGACGCTCAGCCCGACCGCCGCGAGGGCGCTCGTCGCCTCCTCCTGGGTGCGACCCGCGACCTGGGGCACGGCCACCTGCCCGGGTCCGGTCGAGACGTCGAGCCGCACGCTCGAGCCGCTCGGCACCGACGTCCCGGCCCCCGGCGCCGACCGGACGACCCGTCCCGGCGCGACCGACGGGTCGGTGACCTCGGCGACCTGGACGAGCAGACCGCGGGCCGTGACGGCGGCCTGCGCCGGGCCGATCTCGAGCCCGGCCACGGTCGGGACGGTGACCGACCCGCCGGGGCCGAGCAGCTCGCGGGCCGCGACGAGGCCGACGACCAGCGCGAGCACCGCCACGAGGGTGAGCACGACCGCCGTCCCGGAGCGGCGCCGGCGCGGCCGGTCGGGCTCGCGGCGGCCCACGACCCGGTCCCGGTCGAGCAGCGCCGTGTCCCCGGCAGGTGCACCCGGACCCGGGGCGGGGCGGGCCCCGTACGGGTCGGCGCCCGGCGCTCCCCCGTGGTGGACCGGGCGCACGACCGCCGTCGCGACGTCCGTCGTGCCGGGGGTCGGACGGGTGCCAGGGGCCGCGGCCGACAGCGACCGGGTGGCGGCCTCGCTCACGGGTCGTCCGGTGCGGGCGGCGACGAGGTCGGCCCGGAACTGCTCGGCGGAGGGGTAGCGGCGCTCGCGGTCCTTGGCCAGCGCGTGCACCGTCACCTCGTCGAAGGGGCGATCGATGCCCGCCCGGTGGGTCGACGGGGGCTGCGGCGGCTCGGTGACGTGCTGGAACGCGACGGCCACCGGGGAGTCGCCGCGGAACGGCGGTCGTCCGGTGAGCAGCTCGTAGAGCAGGCACCCGGTCGAGTACAGGTCGCTGCGCGCGTCGACGTGCTGGCCCTGCGCCTGCTCGGGCGAGAGGTACTGCGCCGTCCCGACGACGGCCTGGGTCTGGGTCATCGTCGCCGCCGAGTCGGCCAGGGCCCGGGCGATGCCGAAGTCCATGACCTTGACCTGGCCCCCGTCGGTGAGCATGACGTTGGCCGGCTTGACGTCGCGGTGGACGATGCCGCTGCGGTGCGCCGCCGCCAGCGCGGACAGCACCCCCTCGGTGACCCGGGCCGCCTCGGCCGGCTCGAGCGGACCGGTCCGCCGCAGCCGCTCGCGCAGCGTCTCGCCCTCGACGACCTCCATGACGATGTAGGGCACCACCGACGCGTCGAGCACCCCGAGCGCCTCGTCCACGTCCTCGCCGGAGTCGTAGATCGCCACGACGGCCGGGTGGTTGAGGCCTGCGGCGGCCTGCGCCTCGCGGCGGAAACGGGCCAGGAAGGTCGGGTCGCGAGCGAGGTCGGAACGCAGCACCTTGACGGCGACGGGCCGCTCGAGCCGGGTGTCGACGCCCCGGTGGACCTGCGCCATCCCGCCGCGGCCGATCAGCTCGTGGACCTCGTAGCGTCCGCCCAGCAGGCGGGGGGTGCTCATCGGCACCCTCCCGCCCGGCTGCGGCGACGCCCGTCCACGGCCCGCTCCGGCCCCGTCAGCCCGCCGTCGACGTGGCCGTGGTCTGCGCCGCGGCGGGGGCGGCCCCGCTCGGTGGCGGAGTCGTCGCGGTCGTGGTCGGCGCCGACGTCGTCGTCGTCGTCGTGCTGGTCGGGGCCGGACCGCTGGAGATGGTCAGCTGGACGGGGTTGTTGAAGGCGACGTTGCCGCGGGGCTGGATGTCGATGACCGTCCCGGCCGCGGTGTCGCTCGGCACCCGGTTGTCGGTGCGCACGTTGGTGAAGCCGAGCTGGTTGAGCGCGGCGACGACGTCCTGCTCCGGTTTGCCGACGTACTTCCCCGCGTCGATGACGGCCGCGGTGGGGGGCGGCGAGGCGGTCGTCGCGGTGGTCGTGGTGCTCGTGGTCGTCGTCGTGCTCGTCGTCGAGGTGGTCGACGGGGGTGCGGTGCTCGTCTGCGTCACCGCGGGCGCGGTCGACGTCGCGGTCGGCGTCGGGGTGCTCGTGCGGTTGAACTCCCAGACGAGGAACGCGATGGCCGCGACGGCCACGACGACCGGGATGACCCACAGCCAGGCCCGCGAGCGCCGCGGCTCCTCCGGGTCCTGGCGCACGGCGCGGCTCGTCGGGACGTCGCCGCCCGCGAACCCCTCCTGCGCGAAGAGGGAGTCCTGGGGCGAGCGGGCGGCGTAGCCCGCGCCGTACCCGAGGGCGGCGCCGCCGGCGGCCGCGGCCCCGGCGGGCAGCACGGTGGTGCCCGAGGCGGGGGCCGGCCCGGGGACGACGGCCGTGCCCTCCGGGTCGGTCCAGCCGGTGTGGATGACGGCGGTCGCCGGGCCCGCGTCGGCGAAGCCGCCGACGGCGACGCCGAGCGAGGCGGCGAGGGCCGCGGCGGACTCCGGCCTGCCGGCCGGGTCCTTGTCGAGGCAGCGGTCGATCGCCGCGAGCAGGTCGGGCGGGGTGCCCGGCGGCAGCGGAGGCGGAGGGTCGTTGACCTGCATGAGGGCCGTGGCCACGGCCGAGGTGCCCTCGAACGGCTTGCGGCCGGTGAGCATCTCGTGCGCGACGATGCCGAGCGCGTAGAGGTCGCTCGCGCCCGTCGCGCCCTTGCCCGTCGCCTGCTCCGGCGCGAGGTAGTGCGGCGTGCCGAGGACCTCGCCGGTCTTGGTGTGCGTCGAGCCGTCGCCGGCGCTCGCGATGCCGAAGTCGGTGAGCTTCACCCGGCCCTCGGGGGTGACGAGGATGTTGGCCGGCTTGACGTCGCGGTGCACGACGCCCTGGTCGTGGGCGGCGGCCAGCGCCAGCGCGGCCTGGCCCATGATCGAGCGGGCCCGGTCGGGGTGCATCGCCCCGCGCGCGATGAGCTTGCTCAGCGGCAGCCCGTCCACCAGCTCCATGACGAGGAAGGCGTTGCCGTCGTCCTCGCCGTAGTCGTAGACCGTGGCGATGTTGGGGTGCGACAGCGCCGCGGTGTGCCGGGCCTCGTCGCGGAAGCGGTCGACGAACTCCTGCTCGTCGGCCGCCGACGGACGCATCACCTTGACGGCGACCTCTCGCTCCAGGCGCGAGTCGCGGGCCTTCCACACCTCCCCCATGCCCCCGGCGGCGATCCGCTCGGTGAGGGTGTAGCGCGACCCGAGGGTCAGACCGGGACTGGGGTTCATCGGTTGAGCACCGCCTCTATCACTGCCTTCGCGACCGGGCCGGCGTTGCGCCCGCCTGCCGCCTCGCTGCCGGCGTTGCCGCCGTCCTCCACCACCACGGCCACGGCCACCTTGGGGTCGTTCGCGGGAGCGAACGCGGTGAACCACGCGTGCGGGGGCTTGCCGTTGCCCTGCTCCGCCGTACCCGTCTTGCCGGCCACCTGCACGCCGGGGATCTGGGCGGGCGTGCCCGTGCCCTGCTGCACGACGCCGATGAGCATCTGGGTCAGGGTGGCGGCCGTCTGCTCGGACATCGCCTGCCCGAGCTGCTCCGGCTGCGCCTCGTCGATCGTCGACAGGTCCGAGGCGAGCACGTCCTGGACCAGGTAGGGCTTCATGACGACGCCCTTGTTCGCCACCGCCGCGGCGACCATGGCGACCTGCAGCGGCGTGACGCGCACGCTCTCCTGGCCGATGGCGGCACGGGCGGTCTGGGCCTGGTCGAGGTCGGTCGGGAAGGCGCTCGGCGAGACCCGGGTGGGCACCCGCAGGGTCTGGCCGAAGCCGAACTTCTCGGCCTCGGCGCCCAGCCGGTCCGCGCCCAGCTGCATCCCGAGGTAGCCCATCGCCGTGTTGCACGAGATCTCGAGGGCGTGCTGGAGGGTCGTGCGGTCGTTCGCGCCGCAGGCCTGGCCGTTCTCGTTGGGCAGCCCGACGCTGGTCTGCGGGAGGTCGAGGCGGGCGGGCGCGGGGATCTGGGTCTGCGGGGTGACGACGCCGTTCTCGAGGGCGGCGGCCGCGGTGACGATCTTGAAGACCGAGCCCGGCGGGTAGAGGTTGCCGCCGATCGCGCGGTTGACGATCGGCTGGTACGACGCCGCCGAGTTGTCCTGCGTCCACGCCTTCTGCTGGGTGCCCCCGTCGTGGCTGGCGAGCTGGTTGGGGTCGTACTGCGGGTGGGAGACCATCGCGAGGATGGCGCCGGTGCGCGGGTCCAGCGCGACGACGGCGCCGCGCTGGTCGCCCAGCGCCTGGTCGGCGGCCTCCTGCGCCTTGGCGTCGATGGTGAGGCGCAGGCTCGCGCCGCTGACCTGGCGCCCCGTGAGGACGTCGGTGACGCGACGGTAGAAGAGCTGGTCGGCGGTGCCGGCGAGCAGGTCGTCGGCCGACCCCTCGAGGCCGCCGCCGGCGCCGTACACCACCGAGAAGTAACCGGTGACCTGCGAGTAGAGCTTCGCGTCGGGGTAGGTGCGCTGGTAGGCGATCTGGTCGCGCGGCGTCGCGACGCTGCGGGCGATCGGGGTGTCACCGACGATGATGCTGCCGCGGTCGCGCGAGTAGCTGTCGAGGGTGGTGCGGGTGTTGCCCGGGCGCGCGTCGATCGAGGGGGCCTGGACGAACTGGATGACCGTCGAGGAGACGAGCAGGGCGGCGAAGAGCAGCGCGACGAAGCGCGAGATCCGGCGCAGCGGCGTGTTCATCGCACCCTCACCACCTCGGTGTTTTCGCCGACCCGACCCGGCTCGTCCCGCGGCAGCGGCTTGGCCTCGGGGACGGGTCGGCGGGCCTGGTCGGAGATGCGCAGCAGCAGCGCCATGAGGGTCCAGTTGGCCAGCAGCGAGGAGCCGCCCTGCGACATGAACGGCGTCGTCAGGCCGGTGAGCGGGATGACCCGGGTGACGCCGCCGATGACGACGAAGCACTGCAGGGCCACCGAGAAGGACAGGCCGAAGGCGAGCAGCTTGCCGAAGCCGTCGCGCACGCCGAGCGCCGTCCGCAGACCCCGCTCGACGAAGATCGCGTAGAGGGCCAGCAGGGCGAAGACGCCGAACAGGCCGAGCTCCTCGCCGAAGCTGGGGAAGATGAAGTCGCTGTCGGCGAAGGCGACGAGCCAGGGGCGGCCCTGGCCGAGCCCGGTGCCGAACAGCCCGCCCGCCGCCATCCCCATGAGGCCCTTGGCGATCTGGTCGGACACGGCCAGCGACGACGCCGAGAACGGGTCGAGCCACAGCATGACCCGCTCCTGCACGTGGCCGAAGAGCAGGTAGGCGACGTAGGCGCTGCCGGCGAACATCAGCAGCCCGAGGACGACCCAGCTCGTGCGCTCGGTCGCGATGTAGAGCATCCCGACGAAGAGGCCGAAGAACAGCAGCGAGGAGCCGAGGTCCTTCTCGGCCACGAGGACGAGGATCGAGACGACCCAGGCGACGAGGATGGGACCGAGGTCGCGCATCCGGGGGAACGTGAAGCCGAGGACCTTGCGTCCGGCCAGCGAGAGCACGTCACGCGCCTGGACGAGGTAGCCGGCGAAGAACACGGTGATCGTCAGCTTGGCGATCTCGCCCGGCTGGAAGCTCAGCGGGCCCAGGCGGATCCAGATCCGCGAGCCGTAGATCTCCGTGCCCAGGAAGGGGACCAGCGGCAGCAGGAGCAGGACGAGCCCGAGGGCCATCGCCGTGAACGTCTTGCGCTGGAGCAGCCGGTGGTCGCGCAGCACGACGACGACGGTGGCGGCGATGACGACCGACAGCGCCGTCCACACCAGCTGCTTGCCCGCGTTGCTGTCCAGGCCGTCGCGACCGCCGGCGAGGTCGATCCGGTGGATCATCACCAGGCCGAACCCGTTGAGCAGCGTGGCGATCGGCAGCAGCACCGGGTCGGCGTACGACGCCTTCCACCGGATGACGAGGTGGAACGCGAGGCTCAGGCCGAGCAGGCCGCCGCCGACGGTGAGCAGCTGTGCGGGCACCGTCTCGCGGACGCCGAGGTCGACGTTGACCCACGCGAGCAGGACGAGCCCGACCGCGACGAGGAGCAGGAGCAGCTCGACGTTGCGGCGGGTGCGCGGCACGAGGGTGGCGACGGTCGTGGTCACGGGGTCGTCCTCGCCGGGGTGGGGGTGGTGGCGGAGACGGACGGGGACGCCGTCGCGGTGCGGGTGGCCGAGGACGTGCTCGTGGACGGGGTCGCCGACGGCGTGGTGGTGGGCAGCCCGCCGCAGGGGACGCCCGTCGCGGCCTGGAGCCGGCAGCTCGTCGCGGCCGCCTGCAGGACGCCGAGCCGCGACGTCGCCTCGGCCTCGTCGGCGACGACGATGCGGCCGACGACGAGGTCGCGGATGTGGACCGGCAGGTCGGTCAGCGCGATGTCCGAGCGCTGCGCGACGTGCGAGAGGTGCAGCGGGCCGAGGTCCTGCGAGACGCCGCGGTAGACGGCGACGTACCCGTCGTCGGGGCCGATGAAGAGCTGGCGCTGGGTCCACGTCCACCCCGCCCAGCCGGCCCCCGCGAGCGCGACGAGGACGACCAGCCCGACGGCGAGGGCGCGCCACCGGGCCCGTTGTCCGCGGCTCGTCTCGGCCAGGCGCGGGCCGTCGTCCTCGGCGTCGTCGGCGTCCTCGCCGCGGGTCGCCGTACGGGTGAGCGCGGCGGCCTTCTCGGCGGGGGAGACCCGCAGGGCGCGCGTACGACGCCCCTCGCGGTCCCGCTCCGCGGCCGCGCCCACGACCTGCGGCACCGTCGTCGGGGCGGAGGTGGTGTCGAGGTCGACGACGTCGGCGACGACGACGGTGACGTTGTCGCGCGCGTGCGCCTTGAGGGCGACCGCGATGCACCGCTCGGCCGCCTCCTCGGCGGTGCGCGCCTCGGTGAGGATCTCCTGGACGACCTCGCCGCGGACGAAGTCGCTCAGGCCGTCGGAGCACAGCAGGTAGCGGTCACCGGGCTTGAGCTCCCGGACGGACAGGTCCGGCTCGTCCTCGGGCTGGCCGGTCATCACCCGCGTGACGAGCGAGCGCTGCGGGTGGTCGACCGCCTCCTCGGGCGTGATCCGCTCGTCGTCCAAGAGCTGCTGGACGAAGGAGTGGTCCTTGGTGATCTGCGTGAGGACGCCCTCGCGCAGGAGGAACGCCCGCGAGTCGCCGATGTGGGCCATGACGAGCTTGTTGCCCGAGCGCAGCATGGCGATCGCCGTCGAGCCCATCCCGGCCAGGTCCGGGTCCTCGCGCATCGCCGAGCGGAGCTGGGCGTTGGCCTCGCGGATCGCCGTCTCCAGCCGCGGCATCGCCGCGTCGGCCCGGATGCTCTCGCCGTCGAGCGGGGCGAGGTGGCCGACGATCATCGAGCTGGCGACGTCGCCCGCGGCGTGACCCCCCATCCCGTCGGCGAGGACGAGCAGGTGCGGGCCGGCGTAGCCCGAGTCCTCGTTGCGGGACTTGGGTCCCAGACCGAGGTCGGAGCGGGCGGCGTAGCGCAGGGCGAGGGCCATGGTCTCAGCCGCGCAGCTCGATCGTCGTCCGCCCGATCCGCAGGACGCTGCCGACGGTGACGGGCACGGCCCCGGTCACCGCGGAGCCGCCGAGGAAGGTGCCGTTGCGCGAGCCGAGGTCCTCGACGAACCATCCCTCGGGGCGCGGGAAGATGCGGGCGTGCCGGCCCGAGGCGAACTCGTCGTCGAGCACGAGGGTGCACTCGGGGGCCCGGCCGACCAGGACCCCGCTGCGACCCAGCGGCAGCGACGTCCCCGCCAGCTGGCCCTCGGTGACGACGAGCTGGGTGGGCAGCCGCGGACCGCGGCGCTCGGACTTCTCCTTGCGCGCCTCGGGCTTGCGCTCGGGGCGCGGCTCGGGGCGGGCCTCGGCGCGCGACGGCGCCGGGTCCGCCGACCGGCCGCCCCGCGAGGGCAGCACGCGCCGGCTGACCCGGGTGCCGTAGAGGTCGCTGCGCAGCACGGAGGCGACCCCGAAGACGAAGAGCCAGAGCAGCACGAGCAGCCCCAGCCGCAGCAGGGTGAGGGTGAGCTCGCTCACGGGCGGCTCGCAGTCCCGGTCACGCGGGGCGTCACCGCTTGCCGGGGCGGAAGACCGCCTGGGTCCGGCCCACGGTCAGCTGGTCGCCGTCGCGCAGCCGCTGGGTCGTCACGCGCTCGCCGTTGACGAAGGTGCCGTTCGTCGAGCCGAGGTCGCGCACCGACGTGACCAGGTGGGGTCCGTCGGTGCTGACCCGGACCTCGCAGTGCCGCCGCGAGACGCCCGGGTCGTCGAGGATGATGTCGGCCACCTCGTCGCGGCCGATGACGGTCAGCGCGCCGACGAGGGGGTAGCGCTCGCCGTCGATGGTCAGCCACGGCCGGTCGGCCGGGTTGTGGCCCACCGGCACGGGCGCCGCGGGGCGCGGGGCGTCGTACCGCTGCTCCGGCTCGCGCTCGGACCCGCGCTCGTACGGCGACGCGGCGGGACGGGCGGCGGGGCGCGCGGGCTCGCGGGCCGCCTCGCGACCGCCCTCGGGGGCGCCGCCCGCGGGGCGGCGGCTGGAGCCGGGGCGGATCCGGAAGACGCCGGTCTCGAGGTCGGTGCCCTCGGACAGCTGCACCCGGATCGGGCCGGCGGGCTGGTAGCGCTGGGTGTCGGCGTGCTCCTGCGCGGCGGCGACGAGCTCGTCCTCCAGCGCGTCCTCGAACTCGCTGAGGTGGTCGTAGTCGCTCGGCGAGAGCTCGATGGCGTAGAGGTTGGGCACCATCGTGCGGCCGTGGCCCATGACGGCGGCGCGGTCGTCCATGGCCCGGCGGATCGCCGAGGCGAGCTCGACCGGCTGCACCTCGGACTTGAAGGCCTTGGCGAAGGCACCGTTGACGGCGCGCTCGAGGCCGCGCTCGACCCGGTCGAACAGTCCCACCGCCACCCCTCCTGCGCTCTCACCGTCCTCGGCGTGACCCGCTGTCACGTCGCTGTCACGGTCGGGTCATCGTAACGGGGTCGACCTCAAGGCCACCTCATGCCACGGTCGGGTGGGCTGGTTTGGTGATCCGACCGGTGACCGGGCACACTTGGGCCCACACTCGCGCGAGTGGCGGAACGGCAGACGCGCTGGCTTCAGGTGCCAGTGTCCGCAAGGACGTGGGGGTTCAAATCCCCCCTCGCGCACACACTCCAGGTATCGTCCCCGGCTCCTTGAGGGTCCCGAGGCGCAGTACGGCGCCCTCCGGACCGGCTCGAACGGGGGGCACCACATGACCACGGCGCCCGACCTCTCGCGTGCCACCGCGAGGCAGCGTCTCGTCGTCGTCCTGGGCGCGCTCCTCGTGTGGGCCTGCTCGGGGTGCGACGTCGCGTCGAGCCCGGCCCCGTCCTCGGAGCTGACCATCGTCGCCCGGGACGCGTCGTCCATGACGGTCCACGACATCAAGGACGGTCAGCCGGTGGTCGCGTCGGGTATCGCCGCCTGCGTCTCCGGCGGGACAGGGGTCACCCTCACGGCCGTGACGGCGAACGGGGGCGACGGCTCGCCGTTGCCGGTCACCGCCTTCGGAACCCTCCTCGGCACTCCCGGGCCGCAGTCGGACATCCCCCTGAGCCGGACCGGTCGCCTCGCCGACGTCGAGGCCAGGAGCGGCGGCAAGGTGGTGACGACACCCTGCCGGGACCCGGCGGACCAGACACCGACGACGATGAGCTGGCTCGCCTGGGAGGTGACCGGTACCCCGTCCGGCTCCCACGCGGCGACGAGCTTCACCGTCCACTACCGGGACGCCGACGGGGCGGAACGCACGGTGACGGTCCCGGTCGGCATCACGCTGTGCCGCCCGGGGGACGGCACGGGCGACTGCCGACGGTGAGCGCGGCGGCGGGCCGTCGGGACACCCCGCGCACCGATCCACCGCTGGACGTCCGAAGGGCCCGGTCGACGACCGGGCCCTTCGTCGTGCCGGTGGGTGTCCCTCGACGGCGGGCCCGGCACGGGAGGGAGCTGCCGGGGCGTCGCGACGGGGGTCACGCACGAGGTCGGCGGGAGGAGGGTGGGGTCATCCGTCCGACGACAGATCGACGATAGCGAACGTGTGCAGATTCGGGAACATCTGCGCAAGTTCGACTTATCGGACAGGTGGCAACAAGGGCTCGGTGTCGACCACCGGCGTGTGCGAAGACGTTTTCGCAGTCGTTTTCCCTCAGGTACTACTCGCGCTGCCGATAGTACGCAGTGCGGCGCATCACTCTCGGTGAGCCGAGCCCGGCTCGAGGTGACCGGGTGTCACGGGCCACGACAGAGGTGGATCGCGGTGAACCTGTTCCGCAAGGCGGCGATGGCCTTCGGGGTGCTCGCCGTGGTGACGATCGCGGGCGAGGCCCTCGTCATCGCCGACGCCTCCAGCTCGGCCACCAGTCTCGAGCGGTTCCAGAGCGACGCCGCCGCCTACCAGGGGGCGGTCCGCGGTCTCGTCACCGACTGGTACCTCTACGACGACCAGAACAACATGTACGTCCTCGTCGCGGCGACGGCGCCGAGCAACACGCGGCTCGTCGAGGCGACGTACGCGCAGGGGCTCGAGGGGGTCAAGGCCTTCGGGGTCGACCTCGCGGAGGCGCGTCGGCTCGCCCCGCCGTCCGAGGCGGCCGGGCTCGACGCGGTGCAGCGCGACTTCCAGGCGTACGAGGACTTCGCGCGCCGCGCCCGCGTCGCCCAGCAGGCCGGCGACGTCGCCACGGCCGCGAAGCTCATCACGGTCAGCAACGAGGAGGTCTCCAACCGCCTCATGGACGACCTGGACGCCGCCCGCACCGCGGCCGACGAGCACCTCGCCGCCGTGGTGGCCGACCTCACCGAGAAGCAGCGGCTGATGCGCACGACGGCGATCGCGGTCGCCGTCGTCATCGTCCTCGGGCTGCTCGTCCTCGGGGCGCTCTTCGCGCGCACCGTGCTGGTCCCGCTGGACCGGCTCGCCGCCCGGATGGACGACATCGCGACGGGCGAGGGGGACCTCACGGCCCGGGTCGACGAGACCCGGTCGGACGAGATCGGCGCCCTCGGCCGGGCGTTCAACTTCTTCATCGGCCGCATCCAGGGCGTCATGGTCGCCTTCGAGCAGTCGATCGTCGCCCTCCTGGCGGCCTCCGAGGCGCTGCGGGCCATCACCCACGACACCGCGACGAACGCGGACGCCACGGCGGCGACCGCGCGGTCGGCGGCCGCCTCGGCCGACCAGGTCGCCACCCACATCACCTCGGTCGCCTCGGGCGCCAACCAGATGGGCGCCTCGATCAGCGAGATCGCGCGCAACGCCTCGCACGCGGCCGGGGTGGCCTCCGGCGGCCGCGAGCGGACCGCCGAGATCGCCGAGCGGGTACGACGCCTCGCCGCCTCCTCCTCGGAGATCGACGGTGTGGTCCGGCTCATCAACGCCATCGCCGAGCAGACCAACCTCCTCGCGCTCAACGCCACCATCGAGGCCGCCCGCGCGGGCGAGGCCGGCAAGGGCTTCGCCGTCGTCGCCAACGAGGTCAAGGCCCTGGCCCAGCAGACCGCCGGCGCGACGAGCGACATCTCCGCCAAGGTCGCCGCCATCCAGACCGACACCGGCGTGGCCGTCGAGTCGATGGCGGAGATCAGCGCCCTCATCGAGGAGATCAGCGAGATCCAGGGAGCGATCGCCGCCGCCGTCGAGGAGCAGAACGCGACGACGACGGAGATCACCCGGTCGGCCGCGGAGGTGGCCGGCAACGCCGGGGCCATCACCGAGGACGTCGCCGCCGTGGCCCGCGCGGTCGGCGCCACGTCGACCGGTGTCGGCGCCTCCTCCGAGACCATCGCCGAGCTCGCCGAGCTCTCGAGCAGCCTCAACGCGCTCATCGTCCAGTTCAAGATCACCTGAGCCGGATCCCCGCACCACCCCCACGAGCTGCCCCACCGGCACCCACCTGCCGTCCTCACACCGGCGTCACCCCACCGGGTGCCGCCCACCGACCGCCACCACACAGGAGCGAGGACCACCACCCATGACCCACCCAGGTTCCACCCGCCTGGCCACCCGCCCCCCGGCCGGCCACCACGCTGCCGTCCCCCCGACCGTCACGGACGTGCGCGACGGTCTCGAGGCGACCCTGCCCGCCGACGACTTCGAGCTCGTCTGGGCCGAGGTCTGCGCACGGGTCGGCGTGCCGACCACCGTCAGCGTCCTCGACGACGCCCAGCTCGACAGCCTCCTCACCCAGGTCGCGGCGCAGGGCAGCCTGTGCCGCGTCCTGGCCATGTCGTGGCGCATCCGCGCCACGGCCGCTCGCAAGCTCACCCAACTCGGACGATAGGAGCGACACCATGACCCTCCCCATGGGCGCTGGCACGGACACCACCACCGACGTGATCGACCCGGGTGCGGATCCCGCGCAGGACCCGGTGGGCGACGTCGACCGCCTGCTCGCGGTGGCCCGCTACGACGTCGAGTCGCCGGAGCTGGCCGCCGTCCTCGACCGGTACGCCGGCGAGGCCGCCGACCTGTTCGGTCTGCCCATCGGCGCGGTGAGCATCGTCCTCGACGGCGCGCAGTACTTCGCCGGCCAGCGGGGCCTCGACGGCTCCTGGATGGGCGAGGCCGCCGGCACCCCGATCGAGTGGTCGTTCTGCGCGACGACGGTGCGCACCAGGGCGCCGTACGTCGTCCCGGACGCGACGGTCGACGAGGTCCAGAGGACGAACCCCCTCGTCCTGCTCGACGGCGTGCGCAGCTACGCCGGCGCCCCCCTCATCACGTCCTCCGGGCACGTGCTCGGCGCCTGCTGCACGCTCGGCTACGAGCCGCGTGAGTTCAGCGCCGACGAGATCGCGCTGCTCGAGCGGCTCTCGGACCGCATCGTCGCGGACCTGGAGCACTTCCTCGTCGACTGACCGCTCACGTCCCGCGTGCCCCGCACCCGCGTCCCGTCCGCCGAGACGCGGTGCGGGACCGCCCGGGAGACTGGGGGCATGGGTCAGTTCGCGGGAGGGGCCGAGGCGCTCACGTGGTTCCTGCTCCCGGCCGCCACGCTCGCCGCGTGGCTGGTGCGGGTCGTCGGCAGCCTGCGACGCCGCGACGCGTCGTACGGGCTGATGCCGGTCCTCGCCGCGACGCTGCTCGCGCTCGTCCTGCTCGTCGCCTCCTTCGTGCTGCCCGGCCGCGACGTCGTCGCGGTCAACGCGCTCGCGACGCTCGTCCTCGTGCTCGGCCTGGCCGTCCTCGAGGTCCCGCTGTGCGGCGTGCGCTCGGTGGCCGACGTCCTGCGCGGACGACGCCCCGTCGCCCCGGAGCCGACCGTCCTGGCCCGCACCGTCGTCGCACCCGTCGTCGCACCCGTCGTCGCACCCGTCGTCGCCCCCGTCGCCCCCGTGGTGGCGGACGTCGCGGTGCGTCCCGACGAGGCCGCGTGACCTAGAGCCGCGGGTCGACCGGGTCCGACTCGAGGGCGAGGACGGCGAAGACCGGCTCGTGCACCCGCCACAGCGGCGCGCCGTCGACGAGCCGCTGCAGCGACTCCAGGCCGAGGGCGTACTCGCGCAGCGCCAGCGACCGCTTGTGGCCGAGCTGCCGGTCGCGCAGCCGCTCGAGGTGCTCCGGCCGGGTGTACTCCGGGCCGTAGATGATCCGCAGGTACTCGCGGCCGCGCACCTTGAGGCCGGGCTGGACGAGCCCCTTCGGGCCGCGGACGAGGTTCGCGACCGGCTTGACGACCATCCCCTCGCCTCCGGCGGCGGTGAGCTCCTCCCACCACCGCACCCCGGCCGCGCGCGAGGCCTCGTCGGCGAGGTCGACGACGACGCGACGCGTCGGGCGCACGAGGACGGGGTCCGCCGCGGCCAGCCGGTCCGCCACGTCGAGGTGCCAGAGGTGGTCGCGCTCGCTCCCGAGACCACCGTCCCAGGCAAGGACCTGGAACGGCGCCAGCTCGACCCCGTCCAGACCGTCGGTGGGCCGGACGTAGCGCCGGTACGAGGCCACGTACGCCTCCGCGTCGTCGACCCGGCCCCGGGTGCGGGCCAGCAGCCCGTCGACGTCGAGCCCCCGCGCCGCCGCCTGCTCGAGCGCCGCGACGGCGGCGGGCAGGGAGGCGCCGGCGGCCGCCCCGACGGCGGCGTACTGCTGCCGCAGGAGCGGACCCGCCTTGAGCGACCACGGGAGCAGCTCGGCGTCGAGGACCAGCCAGCCGGTGCCGAGCTCGTCCCACAGCCCCGTGGCGGTGACGGCCGAGCGCAGCCGTGCCAGCAGCGCCTCGGTGAGCGGACGGTCGAGCAGCGCGCGCCCGGTGCGGGAGTAGAGCGCCCCGGTCTCCCCAGCGAGGGCGGCGAACCGTTCCGTGGCCACCTCCTCGTCGCGGGCGAGGACGACGACCGCGCGCGAGCCCATGTGCTTCTCCTCGCCGACCACCGTGGCGACGCCGGCGTCGTCGTACGCCGAGAAGGCCTGGGCGGGGTGCTCCAGCAGTCCCGTCTCGCTCGACGTCGCGACCGGCGACATCGTCGGCGGCAGGTACGGCAGCCAGCGCGGCGGCAGGGCGAAGCGGCTCATCACCTCGAGGGCGGCGGCCGCCTGCTCCTCGCGGACGGTGATGCGACCGTGGTGGCCGGTCTCGACCGAGCGACGTCCGAGGACGTCGTCCAGGAAGAGGTCTCCTGCGCCACGACCGGCGTCGATCGGCGAGCCGGCCGTCGGGAAAGGCCGCGCCGGCTCGTAGTGCACGCGCTCCGCCGGCACCTGGACGAGCTCGCGCTCGGGGTAGCGCAGGGCGGTGAGGTGACCGCCGAAGACGCAGCCGGTGTCGAGGCACGCCGTGTCGTTGACCCACTCGACGCGCGGTGTCGGCGTGTGCCCGTAGAGCACCGTCGCCGACCCGCGGTAGTCCTGCGCCCACGGGTAGCGCACCGGCAGGCCGAACTCGTCGGTCTCGCCGGTCGTGTCGCCGTAGAGGGCGAACGAGCGCACCCGGCCCGACGCGCGCCCCTGGTACTCCTGCTTGAGGCCGGCGTGCGCGACGACGAGCCGGCCGTCGTCGAGGACGAGGTGCGAGACGAGGTCGTGGCACCACGCCCGGACGGCGCCCCGGAACTCCTCGCTCTCGCCCTCCAGCTGGGTGAGCGTCGTCTCCAGGCCGTGGCTGACGGTGACCTCCCGACCGTCGAGCGCGCGGACGAGCTTGTGCTCGTGGTTGCCCGGGACGGCGAGGGCGTGCCCGGCCGCGTGCATCCCCATGGCCAGGCGCAGGACGCCCGGCGAGTCGGGCCCGCGGTCGACGAGGTCGCCGAGGAACACGACGCGACGGCCCTGCGGGTGCACCGCGTCGACCGCGCGACCCGCGTCGTCGCGGACGACGTCGTACCCGAGGCGGTCGAGGAGGGTGAGCAGCTCGGGCAGGCAGCCGTGCACGTCGCCGACGACGTCGAAGGGGCCGTGGTCGTCGCGCCGGTCGCCCCGCAGCCGTTCGCGGACCACCGTCGCCGCGTCGACCTCGTCGACGCCGTGCAGGACGTGGACGACGCGGAACCCCTCGCGCTCGAGCCCGCGCAGGGAGCGGCGCAGCTGGTCGTGGTGGCGCTGCACGACGCGCCGGTCGATCCCGCGGCCGGGCCGCGCGGCCTGTCGCTCGGCGGCGACGGACACCGGCACGTCGAGGACGACGGCGACGGGCAGCACGTCGTGCGCGCGGGCCAGCGCGACCAGCTGCGCGCGCGAGTCGCGGGTGACGTTGGTGGCGTCGACGACGGTGAGCAACCCGCGGCGCAGCCGCCGCGCGACGATCTCGCCGAGCAGCCCGAAGGCGTCGGCCGAGGCCGACTGGTCGTCCTCGTCGTTCGACACCATCCCGCGGCAGGCGTCGCTCGAGACGACCTCGTACGGCGCGAAGTGGCGGGCGGCGAAGGTCGACTTGCCGCTGCCCGACGCGCCGACGAGCGCGACGAGCGACAGCTCGGGGACGGTGACGACAGGGGTGCGCGGGGTGTCGGTCATGCGGACACCTCCTGGTCGGGCGGCACGTCGAGGCGGGTGAGGACGGCGAGCTGGGTCGGGGCGCCGTACGTCGCGTCCTGCGGGCCGACGCCCGTGACCTCCACCGCGTAGCCGTACGTGGCCCCGACGTCCTCGAGAAACGCGGCCAGCTCGGCCCGGGTCCACTCGAACCGGTGGTCGGGGTGGCGCACCGCGCCGGCGGGCAGCGCCGGGTAGAGCACGTTGTACTCGGCGTTCGGGGTCGTGAGGACGACGTGGGCCGGCCGCGCGTGCGCGAGCACGGACCGGGCCAGCTCGGGCAGCCGCTCGGGGTCGACATGCTCGACGACCTCCATGAGGACGACGGCGTCCGCGCCGGCGAGGGCGGGGTCGCGGTACGTCGCCGACGACTGCCGCAGCTCCAGGCGCTCGCGGCGGCGGTCGGGCATCCGGTCCAGCCGGAGTCGCGTGGCCGCCCGCTGCAGCACGGTGACCGAGGCGTCGACGCCGACGACCCGGGTGACGGCCGGGTCGTCGAGCAACACGGAGAGCAGGGCGCCCTCGCCGCAGCCGAGGTCGACGACCGAGCGGGCGCCGAGCCGGCGCAGGGTGGCGGCGACGGCGTCGCGGCGCTGGACCGCGAGGGGTGCCTCGGGTCCTCTGGCGTCGGCATCGGCGTCGGCGTCCACGACGTCCGGCTCCGGGGTGTCGTCGAGCGCGTCGAGCCGGGCGGTGGCCTCGCGGACCAGCGAACGCTGCCGGGCCAGGTAGCGGTGCATCACCAGGTCGCGGTCCGGGTGGGTGGCCAGCCAGCCTCCGCCGGTGCGCACGAGCTTGTCGACCTCGTCGCTGCTCACCCAGTAGTGCTTCGACCCGTCGAGGACGGGCAGCAGGACGACGAGGTGGCCGAGCGCGTCGGCGAGCCGGTGGGTGCCGTGCAGCCGCAGGTCGACGTACGGCGACCCGCCCCACTCCGGGTGCTCGTCGTCGAGCGGCACCTCGCGCGCCTCGACCTCCCAGCCGAGCGGCCCGAAGAGGCGCCGGACGAGGTCCGCGCCGCCCGCGCCACCGGCTGTCCCACTCCCCACCCGGGCGGGCAGCGCGGGGACGTGGACCTCGAGGTCGAGGGGGACGTCGACCAGCTCGGGGCGCGCGGCGCACCGCCCGGCGACGGCGGTGCGGAAGACCCGGCCCAGGGCGACGGCGAGCAGCGACGAGGCGGCGTACGGGCGGTCGTTGACGTACTGGCCGAGCGCGAAGCCGTCGACGGCGAACCGGGTGCCGCGCACCAGCCCGACCGGGTCGACCTCGAGCAGCAGCAGCACGGTGCACCGCTCGCGCGAGACCTCCGGGTAGAGCACGTGCGCGAGACCGACCGAGGAGTCGAGCTGCTGGACGCGCTCGGGGTGCTTGTGCAGCAGGTAGCCCAGGTCGGACGCGTCGGGCAGGCCCGGCGAGGCGGTCGCGGTGAGGGTGAGCAGCACGAGGTCATCGTGCCTTCTCCGGCAACCTTCTCGTGACCCGCGAGATCGAGCGGCGCGGCGCGTTCCGGTTCGACCACGAGCTGGACGACGCGCTGCGGCTCCTGGCCGACGGCCGACCGGTGGCGCCGGTCGTCCCGCACGTCGTCGGCGTCGACCGGGCCCGGGAGGCCTTCGACTTCGCCGGGGACCGGTCGGTCGCGAGCAAGGTGCTGCTCGACGTCACCGGGACGGGCGGGTAGCGCGCGGAAACGCTCACACGGGAACCCTCAGACGGGACCACCCCCGGCCGATGGTGCGCACGGGCGAGCTCTCCCGACGGTGGGATCCGCCGCCCGTCGACAAAGGGAGGCCGGATGAGCGAGGTGGTGGTGACGTCGGCCTGCGCCCTCACCGGCCGACCGGACGCGGCGCCGGAGCGGGACTTCGACGACCTCACCGGGCTCGCTGCGATGCTCTGCGACGCGCAGATCTCGCTCGTCACCCTCGTCGACGGCGACCGGCTGCTCTTCAAGTCCCACCGCGGGCTCGACGCCTCCGAGACGGCGAAGGACGGCACCTTCTGCGCCTGGGTCGTCGCGCACGAGACTCCCCTGCTCGTCGAGGACGCGCGGCTCGACCCCCGGTTCGCCGACGGGGCGGTGGTCGCCGGGGCGCCGTACGTCCGCTCGTACGCGGGGGTGCCCCTCGTCGTCGAGGACGAGGTCGTCGGCACCCTCTGCGTCATGGACCCGCGGCCGGGGCACCTCACCGAGGCTCAGCTCGACCAGCTGTGGATGCTCGGGCGCCAGGCCTCGGGCCAGCTGGTGCTGCGTCGTCAGGCCGCCCTGCTCACCCGCGAGGCCGAGGTCCGCGAGCAGGTCGAGGCCGACCTGCGAGAGGCGGCCGAGTCGGTGGCGCGCTCGGAGCGCCGGATCCGGGTGCTCTTCGACCACTCGCCCATCGGGCTGGCCGAGTGCCTGCCCGACGGCACCTTCGTCGACGTCAACACCACCCTCTGCCGGATGCTCGGGTACGAGCGGCACGAGCTGCTGGGGACGCTCTCCGCGGACCTGCTGGCGGACGACGAGGAGCGCGCCCGCCAGGAGGCGGACCTGGGCACCCTCGACGGCCGCCTGTCCTACTTCGCGCGGCGCCGCTACCGGCAGTCCGACGGCGGGTCGCTGCCCGTGCTCGTCGGGGTCGCGCGGGTGCTCGGCCCCGGTGCGTACGACGGCGTCGAGGACCGGCTCATCGCGACCGTCACCGACATCACCGACCAGGTCCTCGCGGAGCAGCGGCTGACCGCCGCCCACGAGGAGCTGCGGCGCCGGCAGATCTTCACCGACGCCGTGCTCGACAGCATCGACGTCGGCATCGTCGCGTGCGACGAGAGGGGCCGGCTGACCGTCTTCAACCGGGCCACCCAGGCGTGGCACGGGATGGGCGTCGACGACGCGGGTGCGCAGGACCCCGACAGCTTCGGCACGTCCTTCGCCCTGTTCGAGGACGACGGCACGACCGTCCTCGTCCCCGACCGGGTGCCGCTGCTGCGGGCCCTGCGCGACGGCACGGTCGACGACGTCGAGATCGTCATCAGCCCTGCGGACCGGCCCGCGACCCGGGTGGAGTGCTCCGGCCGGTCGATGGTCGACGAGGACGGGCACCTGCTCGGCGCCGTCGTCGCCATGAACGACATCACCGCGGCCCGGGCGCAGCAGGCTGCGCTGCTGGCCAGCGAGACGCGCTCGCGGGCGATCTTCGAGTCCGACCCGGCGGCGCTCGTCCTCTTCACGCTGGAGGGGCGGGTCGTCCAGGCGAACTCGGCGGTAGCCACCGTCCTCGGGCTCAGCGCCCAGGGCGTCGCGGCGGCCGAGACCGTCGACGAGCTGCTCGCCCCGGGTGACCGCGACGTCGTCCGCGGTCTGGTCGACCTGGCGCACCGCGAACCCGGTCACGCGGTGACGGCCGAGCGCGAGCTGCGTACGCACGACGGCCGCACGGTGTGGTGCCTGCTCACGGTCACCGACCTGCCCGACCCCGAGCTCGGCCACTGCCTGCTGCTGCAGGCGGAGGACGTGAGCCTGCGGCGCGAGGCCGAGCGGCGGCTCACCCACCAGGCGCTGTACGACGCCCTCACCGACCTGCCCAACCGGACCCTGCTGTCCGAGCGGATCCGTGCCGCGGTCTCACGCGGCCAGCGACGGGGCGACGGCGCCGTCTACGCGCTCTTCTGCGACCTGGACGGCTTCAAGGACGTCAACGACACCTACGGTCACGCCGCCGGCGACCGGGTCCTCGTCGAGGTCGCCCGCCGGCTCAGCGCGACAGTGCGGACGGTCGACACCGTCGGCCGGCTCGGTGGTGACGAGTTCCTCGTGCTGTGCGAGGAGATCGGGACCGACGACGAGGTCTCCCGCCTCGCGGGTCGCCTGGCGCGAGCCGTGTCCCGACCGGTGCGGTGGGACGGTCACGAGGTGACCGTGTCGATGAGCGTCGGCATCGCCCGGGCGGACGCGACGACGACCCCGGAGCAGCTGGTCGGCCGCGCGGACGCCGCGATGTACCGGGCCAAGCGGCTCGGCAAGGACCGGCTGGTGCTCGACGTGCCGGCGGGTCGCTCATCCTCCGTCGCCTGACAGAGGCTCCTACGGTTTTGTCAAGCGGATGATCCGCCAGGGTGACGAGACGTCCGAATTGTTCTGTGTCGCGAATCCGGCTGTGCAACACCGGGATTGGCGCGCAACAGCCGGCTTGGGCTGTCGGTGGTCGGTTCTAGCGTAGGGACATGGACGAGGACCTGACCCCGGAGCGCGGTGCGGCGGACGCCGCTGCCGCGTCCGCTGGTGCGGGGTCGTGGCGTCGGGTCGGGGACGTCCTGGGTGAGCCGGAGCAGTGGTCGGCGGGGTTCGGGAAGCAGCGTGACGGCATCGCCCCTGAAGATCGGGGTGACCTCGGAGCTGAGCGGCTGCTGACCGACGCGACCGCCGTGGCGGTGGCGCACCTGCGGGCGGCGGCGGAACCGACGCCGACGTCGCAGGGGTACCGGCTGTCGACCGGTCAGGTCCTCGCCGCGTTCGCGGACGTCGGGGAGGCGCGGGCACGGTTGGAGGTCCTCGAGCAGGTCCTGCTCGGTGAGGTGCTCTCGCGGGGCTTGGCGTCCGAGGCGGGGTTCTCGGTGGCGGACTACACCCGTCAGGCCCTGGGGGCACGGGCGCCGCTGCCGGAGGTCAACACCGTCGCCGCCGCGGTCACGGTGGCGAGGGCCACCACCGTCCTCGCCGACACAGGACAGCTCGGGGGCGCGTCGCGGGACCGCGTGCCCGGTGCGGACGTCGTGCGGGAGGCGGTCTTCTCCACCGCGCTGCCGGTCGGGCGGGCCGCGCAGATCGTGCGGTTCGCCCAGCAGATCCAACCGGTCGCCGACGAAGACGACCTGACGACGTGGGTGACCGGGCTCGTCGTCGGCGCCTCCGACGTCCTGCCCGACGTCCGACCAGACGGCTCCACGGATGCGCGTGAGACCGAGGCTCCGGGGTCCTCTCGGGGCGTGGACGCGAAGCGGCTGGCCCGACACCTGCGCGAAGCCGCCGCCGTGGTCAAACCGGCGAAGGACCTCGAGGACGACGAACGCCGCGCCCGGCAGGCGCGGGCGTTCACCCGCATCGACGGCGGCGCCTCCGCCACCGGCCTCGCCTCGTACAAGCTGACCCTGGACCCCGAGGGCGCCGCGATCGTCGACGCCGCCGTCTCCGCGCTGTCCGCGCCGCGGCGGCTGCAGGACGGCACCCTGGAACCGGGTGAGATGAGCGACCCCCGCTCACCCGCGACGCGGCGCGCCGACGCCCTGCTCGACCTCGTCAACCGCGCCGTCGCCGCCGGCGGCGAAGACCCCGGCGTCCCCGGCGGCGGCTCGACCGGCGGCTCGACCGGCGGCTCGACCGGCGGCTCGACCGGCTCTTCGCGGGATGACGACACCACGGCTGACCCGAAGGCTGAGGCTGGTGCTGGGGCGGGTGCTGGCGCGGGTGCTGGGGCGGCGTTCGGGCCGCGGCCCGGACTCGGGGACAAGACCCAGCTGCTCGTCACCATCGACCTCGACGCCCTGGTCGGCGCCCTCGACCGCGCCGGCATCACCTCCACCGGGGAGGTCCTCTCCCCCGCGACCGTGCGCCGCCTCGCCTGCGAGGCCGGGATCATCCCCGCCATCCTCGGCACCAACGGACAGGTCCTCGACCTCGGCCGCACCAAGCGGCTCTTCACCCCCGCCCAACGCCTCATCGTGTGGCGACGGGACAAGCACTGCACCTACCCCGGCTGCACCGTCCCCGCCACCTGGTGCGACGTCCACCACGTCCAGTGGTGGTCGCGCGGCGGCACCACCGACCGCAGCAACGCCGCTCTGCTCTGCCGACGCCACCACACCCACGTCCACACCCACGACCTGCACGCACCCATCACCCCCACCGGCGTCACCTGGCACGCCCCACCACCGACACCACCGACGCGCACCTGAGCGGGGACGTGACAACGCCGCGATCTGCTCGCGAACGGCGATGGCATGCGCGCCGGTCGCACCTGTCGCGTGCCGAGTTCGGAGCCGGTACGAGGGGGCTCAGGACTCCGGCAGCTCACCCCGCCGCCAGAGGTCGATCACGTGGTGTGGTTCCTCGCCGCCGATCAGCAAGCGTCCGAGCCGAGTCCAGCTCGGCGCGTCCTCTGCAGGAGGAAGGTCGAGCGGCGGCGGTGCGGGGATGCGCCAGCGGCTGATCATGAGGGCGTCGAAGACCGCCGCGTCGCTGTCTGCACACCGCCCCATCCCGGCGTGCGACGGGTCCGCAAGATACGAGGCGAGTGGCTGCGTGATCGTGAACGAGACTCCCGTAGCTGTCCGGCGGCTCGATCGGCGGCCCTCCGCCACCGGCAGGATCTTGAGCACCATGGAGACGTCGACGACCGGCACGTGCTCAGCCACCCAGGCGCCGTACTCGGGACTGTTCTGTTGGAACGCCTCACGGACGGCGCACCGCTCCATGTAGGCGGCCCATCTCGGGACGTGCTGCGGGCAGTAGATGCTGTAGCCGATGGGGATCGAGTACCAGGGCCGTAGGACTTCGTCAGGCACGTTCTCACGCCGGCCCGTCAGCCGCGCTGCGCAGGTACCGGCCGAAGTGCGGCACGGTGAACGCGATCCGACCACGTTCGCCGGAGTAGATCAGCCCCTTCTTCAGCAGCGCGTCCCGCGCGGGGGACAGTGACTGCGGCTTGCGATCCAGGTGCGCCGCGACGGCGGACGTGAGGACCGAGTCCTGCTCCGCCGCGGCGGGGCCCACGACGTCGGCGTTCTCCTCGGTCGCGCCATCGGGCTCGACCGCCACGTCGGCCATCGCCCGCAGGTACTCCCGCTCGGCCGGGGTGGCGCGCTCGAGCCGCGACCCGAAGAACCCGACGGCGAGCTCGGCCTCGGCCTCCGGGGCGGCGACCCGCACGTCGTCGGCGGTCACCGGCGTCCGGGCCGCGACATCCCAGACGACCTTGCCGTAGGCCTGGACGAAGTACGGGTAGCCGGCGGTGACGTCGTACATCGCCTGCAGCGCCTCGGGGGTGAACTCGGCGTCTTCCTCCGCGGCGGGCGCGACGAGCGCACGGTCGGCCGACTCGCGGTCGAGCCGGTCGACCCGGGAGTACCGGAAGAGACGCTCGCTGTAGGACTTGCTGGCGCTCAGCACCGCGGGCAGGTGCGGCAGGCCCGCGCCGACGACGAGGACGGGCAAGCCCGCCTGGCTGATCTCGTGGCAGGCCGCGCACACCGCGGAGACGTCGGCCGGCCCGAGGTCCTGCATCTCGTCGACGAAGATCCCGATGCCCTTACCCCGGTCCGCCGCGAGCCCGCCGACGTCGGTGAGCAGCTCGACGAGGTCGATCTCGACGTCACCGGAGTCGGCGCGACCGCTCGTCGCCGGGACGTCGATCCCGGATCTCCACCGGTCCCGCAGCTTCGCCGCGGGCTGGTCACGCAGCGCGAACGCCTTGACCGTCCCCAGTACCTCGTCGGCCTGGTCCCGGTCGGGGTGCCCCAGCTCCCGTACGGCGACGTGCAGCGCCGCCGCGAGCGGTCGCCGCAGCGACTGGTCCGGACGCGCCTCCAGCTTCCCCGTCCCCCAGCCGGCCCGGACCGCCTGCGAGCGCATCGCGTTGAGCAGCACCGTCTTCCCGACCCCGCGCAGCCCGGTCAGCACGACCGACCGCTCGGGTCGTCCCCGCGCAACCCGTTCGAGGGTCACGTCGAACTGGTCGAGCTGCGCGTCGCGGCCGGCCAGCTCGGGCGGGCGCTGACCCGCGCCGGGGGCGTACGGGTTCCGGATCGGGTCCACGATCGCAGCGTATGGCGCCGTCTAGTGCGGACCCGATAGGACGGCAGAGACGGCTAGGGCGTGTCGCGCGGGTGCTCGCCGTACAGCACGCGCTTGAGCCGCCACGGCACGGGCTCGTCGATCTCGAGCAGCCGCACCCGCCGCAACGGGGCGTCCTCGATACCCTGCGTCACGGCGTCCCACGCCCGTTCGATCTGGTCGGGGTCGTCGAGGTCGCCGGACCACAGGTGGTAGCTCATCAGGTCGGCCAACCGCGGGTCCGGGTCGTCGAGCAGAGCCCGTACGGCGTCGTCCCACACGGCGAGCACCTCGTCGCTGCGCACCGCTGGCGCGGTCATGAGCAGCGCGTAGGTCGGCATCCGCCGGTACGCCGCGAGCAGCACGCGTAACCGGGTGACGTCGTCCTGTCCCCGCAGCGGGTCGGTGTCGTCGGTCGGATCGGGGAACAGCACGTCGGCCACGTCGTGCGGCACTTCGCGAACGTCGTCCGGCCACGTCGGGACGACGTCCTCCGGGGTCTCCGCGCGCCCCGACCCCTCCGCGGTCCGCCACGCCCACTCGACGGCCGCGTCGAACCGGTCGCGGCCGACCCGGTCGACGACCCGCTCGAGCAGGGCATCGACCTCGCAGTCGGTGGGCCGGCCCCTCAGGGCGGGGTCGGTCACGCGAGGTCGGTGAGGGCGAACCGCTCGTCCGGGCGCGCGATGGCGTCCTGGTTCTCGACGAGGCGCATCTCGCCGCCGCCGGCGTCGTGAGTGGCCTGGAGGACGGCGTACATCGAGGCGGCGGTGCGCGAGAGGGCGGTGCGGGCGCCGTCGCGCAGGAGGTGCGCGAGGAAGATCGCGGCGGTGGCGTCGCCGCCGCCGCGCACGACCATGTCGAGCATCGGCGTCGCGACCGACCACGCGCCCTCGTCGCTGACGCAGACCATCTCGATGGTGCCCTCGGCGGTGTCGGCGTTCTGCACGCTCGTCACGAGGACGGTGCGCGGGCCCTGCTCCCGCAGTCGGCCGATCGCGTCGAGCAGCGCCGCGCGGGTGGGCAGCTCGCTGCCGGTGAGGAACTCGAGCTCGAACTGGTTCGGGGTGACGACGTCGGCGGCGGGGACGACGTGGTCGCGCATGTACTCCGGGATGCCGGGCCGCACGTAGAACCCGCGACCGACGTCACCGAGGACGGGGTCGCAGCAGTAGACCGCCGACGGGTTGGCCGCCTTGACCCGGCCGACCGCGTCGAGGACGACCTCGCCGATCGTCTCGGCGCCCTGGTAGCCGGACAGCACCGCGTCGATCGTCGAGAACGCCCCGCGCTCCTCGACCCCCAGCAGCACCTCGCGGACGTCGTCCGGCGCGACGACCGGGCCGCGGACGGCGCCGTACCCCGTGTGGTTGGAGAAGGTGACCGTGAGCACCGGGTAGACCTCGACGCCGAGCCGCTGGAGCGGGAAGACGGCGGCCGAGTTGCCCGCGTGCCCGTAGGCGACGTGCGACTGGATCGACAGGACCTTCATCGCGTCACTTCACCCGCGGGGTCTCGCCGGACGCCGACTCCATCGGCTTGCCGGCCGCCGACCAGGCGCCCATGCCGCCGTCGACGTTGACGACGTCGTACCCCTGCTGCGAGAGCCACGCGACCGCGCGGGCGGACCGGCCGCCCGCCTTGCAGGTCACCGCCAGCGGGCCGTCGACCTGCGGCAGCTCGCCGACGCGGGCCGGCAGGTCGCCGAGCGGGATGTGGACGGCGCCGGGCGCGTGCCCCGCGTCCCACTCGTCCTGCTCACGCACGTCGAGGAGCACGGCGTCGTCGGGCAGGTCGGTGACGGAGGTCTGCGGGATGGCCATGGGCCGATCCTGCCACCGCGGGACTCCCGACGCCCGAACGGGTACGGCGCTCCGGTGACCCCTTCTGATCCGCACCACCCCCTGTCCGTCGTCGTCGTGGGAGCCGGGCTCTCCGGGGCCGCCTGCGCCCGGACCCTCGTCGACGGCGGCGCCCGGGTCCGGCTCGTCGAGCGCGGCCGCGCTCCCGGCGGGCGGATGGCCTCGCCTGAGGTCCACGGCCGCCGCGTCGACCTGGGCCCGGGGTTCGTCACGAGCAAGGACGACGAGTTCGGGGCGCTGCTGCGCGACTGGGAGCGACGCGGCCTGGCGACGCCGTGGGTCGACGGCACCGAGGTGCTCGGCCCGGACGGTCTCACCCGCAAGGAGGGCCCCGTGCGGTGGGCCGCCCCGGGCGGTCTGCGCAGCCTCGTCCGCGACGTCCTCGGCGACCCGGTCGCCGCCGGGCTGCACGTCGACCTCGGCGCCCCGGTCGACGACCTGCGGGAGGTCCGCGGCGACGCGGACGCAGTCGTCCTCGCCATGCCCGACCCCCAGGCCGCCCGGCTCGCCCCCGACCTGCTCGCCGAGATCGGTGTCGTCGAGAACGACCCGACCGTCGCCGTCGCGACGGGCTGGCCGGAGCGCACCTGGGACCTGCGCTGCGCCTTCGTCAACGACGACCCGGACGTCGTCTTCGTCGCCGACGACGGGTCGCGTCGCGGGGACGGCGCGCCGGTCCTCGTCGCGCACTCGAGCCCGCAGCTCGCCGCCCGGGTCCTCGCCGAGGCGGACGGTGACCCGCTGGGCGCCGTACCGCCGGTGGTCGCCGCACTGCGCCGCCTGCTCGACCTGGGTGAGCCGGAGTGGACCCACGCCATGCGCTGGGGGATGGCCAAGCCGCAGGGGACGCACGAGACGACGTACCACCTCTCGAGCACCGACGGGGGGACGATCGGGCTGGCCGGCGACCAGTGGGCCGGTGGCGGCACGCCGCGGGTGGAGAGCGCGTGGCGCTCGGGCGTCGACCTCGCGCGCGCCCTGCTCGCGGGCTGACGCGACTAGGCTCGAGCGTCGTGGTGGAGAACCAGCCCGACCCGACCCGCCCCGTCGTCCTCCTCGCCGCCGGTCCCGACCAGCGCGACGCCGTCGAGGAGGCCTTCACCTCGCGGTACGCGCACGACTACGACGTCGTCCTCACCGACGGCGTCGACGCGCTGCTCGACACCGCCCGCGAGCTGACCCTCGACGGGCGCGGCATCGCGCTCGTCGCCGCCGAGACCGAGCTGCCCGACGGGGACGGCATCGGGGCGCTCGACACCGTCCACGACGTCACCGCCACCGCGCGGCGGATCGCCCTGCTCGCCCCGGCCCGCTACAGCGCCAGCCTGCCCCGGCTGCGGGAGGCGTCGGCCGAGGGACGGCTCGACACCTGGCTCGGCATCCCGACCGGCCCGCGCGACGAGGAGTTCCACACCGCCGTCGTCGAGGTGCTCTCGGACTGGGCCTGGTCGACCGGCGCGCTCGGCACCGAGGGCGTGCAGGTGGTCTTCGACCGCAAGACCGCGCAGGTCTCGCAGATCCTCGACTACTTCCAGCGGATGGGGATCCCCAGCCGCAAGTACGCCGCCGACTCCGAGGTGGGTCGCGCCGTCGTCGCCGCCGCCGGACCGGGCGCGCCGTTCCCGTTGGTGCGCAACGCTCCCGGTGTCGGGCGGCGCGGGGAGCGCGGCGAGGTCCAGCCCGAGCAGGTGCTCGCCGCCCCGACGCTCGCCCAGCTCGGCGCGGTGATGTACGGCCGCCCGTCCGACCTCGAGGACGGCTTCGTCGCCGACCTCCTCGTCATCGGCTCCGGCCCGGCCGGGATCGCCGCCGCGGTGTACGGCGCGTCCGAGGGCCTGGCCACCGTCGTCCTCGAGTCCGAGGCCATCGGCGGCCAGGCCGGCACGAGCTCGATGATCCGCAACTACCTCGGCTTCCCCCGCGGCATCTCGGGGATGCGGCTGGCCCAGCGCGCCCGCATGCAGGCCCTGCGCTTCGGGGCGCGGTTCTTCGTCGGCATGCCGGTCAGCGCGGTGGAGACGGCGGCCGTCCACGGCGAGCCGCACACCGTCGTCGTCGACGACGGGACGCCCGGCGGGTCCCGGATCCGCGCCCGCGCGGTCGTCGTGGCCAGCGGGGCGGCGTACCGGCGGCTCGACGTCGACTCGGTGGAGTCCATGGTGGGCCTCGGGGTGACGTACGGCGCCGCGACGACGCTCGCGCCGTACCTCACCGGCCGCTCCGTCCACGTCGTCGGCGGGGGCAACTCCGCCGGACAGGCCGCGGTGCACCTGTCGCGGTTCGCCAAGCAGGTGACGATCGTCGTCCGGCGCGACGGGCTGGCCGAGACGATGTCGGACTACCTGGTCCGCGAGGTCACCGCGAACCCGCGGATCGAGGTGCGCCCCCGCACCCAGGTCGTCGGCGCCGACGGCGAGGGCTGGCTGCAGGGCCTGACCCTGCGCGACGCCGACGGGCACGAGGAGCGGGTCGAGACCTCCGGGCTCGTGCTGCTGCTCGGCGCCGAGCCCTGCGCGGACTACCTGCCCGACGAGGTCGCCCGCGACGCCCGCGGCTTCGTCGTCACCGGCCGCGACGTGCCGCCCGAGCGGTGGCGCGAGGGCGTCCCGCCGGCGGCGCTCGAGACGACGGTGCCGGGGATCTTCGCCGCCGGCGACATCCGGGTGGACTCGATGAAGCGGGTCGCCGCCGCGTCGGGCGAGGGGGCCGCGGCCGTGCCGCTCGTGCACGCCTGGCTGGCGACCCTCACCACCTGACCTCCGGACACAGGGAACCCCACGTCCTGGGCGCCGGAGCACCGGGCGGACGTGGGGTTGCCCGTGTCCGGAGCTAGAAGGCGGCGAGCCGCACGAGGTTGCGCATCGCCATCGTCACCGTCATCGGCCCGACGCGGGGGATGAACGCCGACGCCTTCTCCAGCACCGACTCGTCGAAGTTCCTGAACTGCGAGAAGTTCACGCAGATCGCCCCGTCGCGGATCTCGTCGGCGGTGACGAGCGGGAAGTCGCGCGACGGCACCCCGGTGACGACGACGTCGGCACGGGCCAGCGCGCGCGCCCGGGTCTCGTCGCTGTCGCGGACGGCGTGCGCGTGCCGGCCGATGGCGGGCTCGAAGACGACGGTGCCGTCCAGGTCGAGCGAGACGACCTCGGCGCCGTCGTTGGCGAGCATCGCCGCGAGCGGCCGGCCGACGACGTCGCTGCGGTTGATGACGCAGGCGGTGACGCCCTCGAGCGGGGCGCGCTCACCGGAGCGGCGCAGCCCGGCGTCGTCGAGCAGCTTGAGGATGGCCAGCGGCGTGCACGGCAGGATCGCGCGACGGCCGCCGTCGAGGACGCGCCGGTTCTCGTAGAGCATCCGGCTCCAGAACGAGTGCATCCCCTCGACGTCCTTGCGCGGGTCGACGAGCTCGCGCAGCCACGGGTCCTCGTCGGTGTCGGCGAGGGGGTAGTAGCAGAAGATCCCGTGCACTCCGGGGTCGGCGTTGGCCTCCCGGACGGCGTCGCCCGCCGCGCCCGGCTCGACCTCGCGCAGGACGAAGTCGATGCCGACGTCGGCCGCGCCGCGGGCCGCCCACTGGGCATAGGTCCGGGCCGGGCCCGCGCCCTGGCTGAGCAGCCCGACGATCCGGGGCGTCGCCCCGTGCCGCCGCGTCACCGCGGCCACCTCGTCGCGCACCTCGGCCCGGAACCGGGCCGCCACCTCGGCGGGGTCGACGACGAGCGCGCTCACGCCGGGTCTCCTTGCTTTCGCTGGTCCTGGTGCTGTTGCTGGTGGGGATCGTGCGTCCCGGGGGTCTCCAGACGCCGCCGTACGGCGTCCCGTCGGGTCACCAGCTCGGTGGTCTCGTCGGCGCCGGCCCTCTCCAGGGCGGCGAGGTTGACGTCGGCCGTGCGGATCGCCGCCCATGCGGCGCCGCGGGCGACGTCCCCACCGGCGAGCGCGTCCGAGCGGATCCCCGCGTGGACGGCGCCCTCGGCCTGGGCCGCGAGGTCGACGACGTCAGCGAGCGCCTCGGCCAGCCCGAGCGGGCTGCGGGTCGCCGCGACGGTGGCCGTGCGGATCGCGGCCGACCGGGCCGCGCGCTGCTCGTCGTCGTCACGGGGTCGGCCGTACGCCGCCATGAGGGCCTCGAAGTCCGCCACGTCCTGGTCGGCCCCCGCCCGCACCCGCGTCAGCAGCGCCTCGCCGCGGGCGGCAAGGTCCGCGAGCCGCGACCGCTGCGCGTCCTCGAGGTCGCGCCGGCGCGCGGTCACCGCGAGCGCCATGAGCACGAGCCCGGTGCCCAGCGCGCCCGTGAGGGCGGCGACGGAGCCACCACCGGGGGTCGGGTCGGCCGACGCCGTCCGCGTGAGCAGCTCGTCCGCGGACCGGTCCCACAGGCTCGTCTCCATCGGGGACGAGCGTAGTGGGGCGAGCCCCACTCGCCGACGGGGCTACTTCAGCAGCCGGCTCATCCGGCGGTCGGCCAGCGGCTTGCCGCCGGTCTGGCAGGTGGCGCAGTACTGCAGGGAGGAGTCGGCGAAGGACACCTCGCGGACGGTGTCGCCGCAGTCGGGGCACGGCTGGCCGGTGCGGCCGTGCACCCGCATCCCCTCGCGCTTGGCGTCCTTGAGCTCCTTGGCCGGCTTGCCCGACGCGGCGACGACGGCGCCGCGCAGGGTGTCGCGCATCGCGTCGTACAGCCGCTCGACGTCGGCGGGCTTGAGCGTGGCGGCGAGGGCGAAGGGCGACATCCGCGCGACGTGGAGGATCTCGTCGGAGTAGGCGTTGCCGATGCCGGCGAGGAACTCCTGGTCGCGCAGCAGGCCCTTGATCTGGGTGCGGCGGCCCTCGAGCATCGCGGCGAACCGCTCGAGCGAGAAGTCGTCGGCCATCGGGTCGGGCCCGAGGCTCGCGATCCGGGGCACGTCGGCCACGTCCCGCACGATGTAGGCCGCCAGCGACTTCTTCGTCCCCGCCTCGGTGACGTCGAACCCGGACCCGTCCGACAGCCGCAGCCGGAAGGCGATGGGCGACTTGCCGGGCCGCAGCACCGTCTGCGGGAGCTCGTCGGACCAGCGCAGCCAGCCGGCCCGGGCCAGGTGGAAGACCAGGTGCGTGCCGTCGACGTCGAGGTCGAGGAACTTGCCGTACCGGTGCACCCCGTCGATCGGGGCCCCCGCCAGCGCCGACGGCGGCGGGTCGAACGTCTTGAGCACGGAGAAGCTGGCCAGGTCGAGCGAGGCCACGGCCAGGCCGGCGGTGCGCTCGGCCAGGAAGTCGACCAGCGCCTGGACCTCGGGCAGCTCCGGCATGCCGGCCATCCTGTCAGGCGCCACCGACACCCGCAGCAGGTCGGCGGACCGGGTCGAGGGCCGGCGTCAGCCGGGCTCGGCCGCCTCGGACACCTTCCCGGCCTGCCGCAGGATGCGCAGCAGGCCGAAGCCGTCCGGCGCGTAGTAGATCGGGATCTCCCGCGGGGTGCGCGGGTTGCGGGTCAGCTCGTCGGTCGGCACCGGGATGCCGTGCGACAGCATCTGCTCGGTCGGGGTCAGCTGCCGGATGGCGACCGCCTCGATGCACTCCGGCCTGGCCTCGGAGAAGTCGCTGTAGACCTCGAGGTCGTGCTGCCCGTCGTCGCCGACGAGGACCCACCGGATGTGCGGGAAGTCGCGGGCCAGCCGGTCGAGGCAGGCGCGCTTGTGCTGGCGACCGCTGCGGAACCAGCCGGTGTTCGTCGGGCCCCAGTCGGTGAGCAGCAGGGGCCCCATCGGGTAGCCGTGGTTCTTGAGGAACCGGGTCAGCGGCGGCGCGGTGTTCCACGCCCCCGTCGAGACGTAGACCGTCGGGGCCCCGGGGTGCTCGGCCAGCAGGGCCCGGTAGAGCGGGGCCATCCCGGGCACGACCCGCCGCGTGCCCTCGTGCTTGACGAAGGTGTTGTAGGCGGCGAGGAACATGCGCGGCAGGGACGTCGAGATGACGGTGTCGTCGATGTCGCTGACGATCCCGAAGGTCACGTCGTCGCCGACGACGAAGATCGGCACCTGCACGGGCTCGGAGTTCTGGGCCTCGACCGTCGCCGAGTGCCAGCCGGCGTCGAGCCCGGTCCCGCGGAAGGTGAGGTCGACGTGCCCGCTGCGGTCGCTGCGCCCGTGCGCGCGGTGATCGCCGACGGTGACGGTGACGGGGACGTCCATCGCCGGCGCGGTGAAGAACACCCGCCACCCGCGGCGCCGCCCGTCGAGCGACCGCAGGCCGCCGTACGTCTTGTCGCCGGCCTTCTTCTCCGCCTTCTTGTCGGGCTCGTCCTCGCGCAGCCCGTCGTCCGGCGGCGGGTCCTTGGGTCGGCTCAGCACGACGCGAGCGAAGACGCGCACGAAGTCGGACGAGCCGTAGCCGACGTGCCCGATGACACGGTTGGTCCAGTGCCGTCGGCGCAGGGCCCGGTCCACCTGGCGGTGCCACGCGTCCTCCACGATCGCGGCGGCGTGCGGGCGGGCCATGCGGACAAACCTAGGCCATCCCCCTCACGGCGTCCCGGCGTCCCGCTGCGAGGCCGCGCGCAGGTCGTCGGCGAGGCGCTGGCCGTCGCGGTCCGCCTCGTGCTCGAGGCCGTAGGGCATCCGGCGGGCCAGCGCCTCGAACCAGGCGAGGCCCCCGTGCTCGCGCTGGTGGCGCTCGAGGGTCGCCGAGACCCAGGCGACGAAGCCGACGAAGAACAGCAGGGCGGAGAGGGTCGTCAGGAGTTCCATGGCAGGAATCCTGCGCCCGTCGATCCGCTGCCACGAGTGGCAGGAACGACGGCTGACGTCAAGATCCCGCCACCTGCGTGGCAGACTGGGCCGGTGGCCCTCGACACCGTCGCCCTCCTGCTGCCGGCGCAGTCGGCGGCCTTCGAGTTCGCCCTCGTCACCGAGGTGTTCGGCGTCGACCGCACGCCGTACGGCGTCCCCGCCGTCGACTTCCGGGTCTGCGCCGCGCAGCCGCAGGTCGACCTGCTCGGCGGCCTGACCCTCACCGTCCCGCACGGCCTCGACGGGCTCGCGGGGGCTGACCTCGTCGTCGTCGGCGCCACCGGTCTGCGCGAGTTCGACGAGACGTTCCTCGACGCCATCCGCGCGGCGCACGCTGCCGGCGCGATCATCGCCTCCGTCTGCACGGGCGTCTTCCCGCTCGCCGCCGCCGGCCTGCTCGACGGCCGCCGGGTGACCGCCCACTGGGTGCACTGCGACGAGCTCGCGGCGACGTACCCGGCCCTGCGGGTCGACCGGGACGTCCTCTTCGTCGACGACGGCGACGTCGTCACCAGCGCGGGCACCGCCGCCGGCATCGACGCCTGCCTGCACCTCGTGCGCAAGCACCGCGGCGCGGCGATCGCCTCGACCATCGCGCGGCGGATGGTCGTCCCGCCGCAGCGCGACGGCGGCCAGCGGCAGTACGTCGACCTGCCCGTCCCGGCCTGCTCCGCGGACAGCCTGGAGCCGGTCATGCACTGGATGCGCGAGCACCTGGCCGAGGACCAGCCGGTGCGCGAGCTGGCCCGGCGCGCCTCGATGAGCGAGCGCACCTTCGCCCGCCGCTTCGTCGCCGAGAGCGGGACGACCCCCGCGAAGTGGCTGCTGTCGCAGCGGATCCACTACGCGCGCGAGCTGCTCGAGGCGAGCGACCTGCCCGTCGAGACCGTCGCGACCCGGGCCGGCTTCGGCAGCGCCGCCCTGCTGCGCCACCACTTCGCCCGCGAGGTCGGCGTCCCCCCGCTGGACTACCGGCGCACGTTCACCCGCACGCTCACCACCCCGGCCCCCGCCTGACAGTGATGATGGGTGCGGGCCCCCGCGCCGGGTCGTCCTGACTCGCCGCCTGACTGACTTGAGGTCTTCAACGGGATCTGTCGGTCGGTCCCGGCGCGGGGTCTCACGGCACTCATCGTCCGAGGGTTGTGACCTCATAGGAGCCTGTGCCAGCAGGCACCCATCACTGTCTTGTCCACTCGTTCGGATGGTGCATGCCGCCCACCCACCGTTCGAGAGTGAGAGAGGACGGCGATGACCACCATCGCACGCGGCACCACGACAAACCATCGGCGAGACCAGCAGGCGGATCCGGATCCGCAGCTGGACCAGCAGCGCGAGCCCGGTCAGGTGGTTGGTGGGGTGGACACCCACCTTGACACCCACACGGCGGCCGCGCTCGACCCGGTCGGGCGGCTGCTCGGGCATGCCACGTTCCCGGCCGACCCGGGCGGGTACGCGGCGCTGCTGGCGTGGCTGCGGTCGTTCGGGACGGTGGTGGTGGTTGGGGTCGAGGGCACCGGCGCGTACGGCGCCGGCCTAACCCGCCACCTGCGGGCCGAACAGGTGCAGCTGCTCGAGATCGACCGTCCCGACCGGCGGGCGCGCCGCAGCGCCGGCAAGTCCGACCCGCTCGACGCCGAAGCCGCGGCCCTGGCCGCGTTAGCGCGCACCCGCACCGGGGTCCCGAAGGTGCGCGACGGGCGGGTCGAGGCGCTGCGGAACCTGCGCGTGGCCCGGCGCAGCGCGATCGACCAGCGCGCGGACTGCCAGCGACGGATCAAGACCCTCATCGTGACCGCGGCCGAGCCGCTACGCGCGCGACTGCGGGGCCTGCCGACGCGGCAGCTGCTGGCAGCGTGCGCCGGGCTGCGCCCGGACCTGACCCGGGTCGGTGACCCCGAGCAGGCCACCAAGACTGCGCTGCGGGCCTTGGCCCGCCGCCACCACGCCCTCAGTGAGGAGATCACCGACCTCGACGCGGTCATCGACCCCCTCGTGGCCGCGATCAACCCCCAGCTCGTCGCGTTGAACGGCGTCGGCGCCGACGTGGCCGGTCAGCTGCTGGTCACCGCCGGAGAGAACAGCGACCGGGTCCACTCCGAAGCCGCGTTCGCGATGCTGTGCGGCGTCGCGCCGATCCCCGCCTCGTCCGGGCGGACCCACCGCCACCGCCTGAACCGGGGAGGGGACCGTCAGGCCAACGCCGCCCTGTACCGGGTCGTGCTGTGCCGGCTGAGATGGGACCCTCGCACCCAGGCCTACATGCACCGCCGAACCGAGCAAGGCCTGAGCAAGAAGGACATCATCCGCTGCCTCAAGCGCCTCATCGCCCGGGAGATCTACTACGTCCTCAACCCACGACTTCAGCCGTCGCCGGCCCTACAGACCATTTGACATCCATAGGAGCATCCCCCACGACGCCTCTGCGGGAGGCACCTGCTGGACCGGCGACGCCGGCGGCGTCGGCCCCGCGAGGGGGAGCCCCTCGCGGCAGGATGAGCGGGTGACCGCTGCCGCCCCGACCCCTGCCTCCACCACGGGGGTCGTCGACCTCGACGCCCTCACCGCGGACGACCTGCGGGCCCGGGGGACGGCCAAGTGGTCGCGCTACCCGGCGGACGTCATCCCCTTGTGGGTGGCGGAGATGGACTTCCCGACGGCACCGGTCGTGCTCGACGCCGTACGGCGGGCCCTCGACCGCGAGAGCCTCGGCTACCCCCTCGACGCGCAGCGGTCGGGTGTCGCCGACGCCCTCGCCGGCTGGTACGAGCGCGAGCACGGGTGGGCCCTCGACCCGGCCCGGATCGTCCTCGTGCCGAACGTCGTCAAGGGCGTGGGTCTCGCGCTCGAGACGGTGTGCGCCGACGCGCCGGTCGTCATCCCCACCCCGGCGTACATGCCGTTCTTCGACGTCGTGCACCTGCGGGGGCTGGACCACGTGCCGGTCCCGATGGTGCGGGCCGGCGACGGCGCCGGCGCGCCGTGGTCGCTCGACCTGCCCGGGATCGACGCCGCGCTGGCCGCCGGCGCCCGCACGGTGATCCTGTGCCAGCCGCACAACCCGCTCGGCCACGTCCACACCCGCGAGGAGCTGCTCGGTCTCGCCGACGTCGTCGAGCGGCACGGGGCGCGGGTGGTCTCGGACGAGATCCACGCGCCCCTCGTCCTCGAGGGACGCCACCTGCCGTACGCCGCCCTGTCCGCGGCCACCGCGCGGCACACCGTCACGGTGGTCTCGGCCTCGAAGGCGTGGAACGTGCCCGGTCTGACCTGCGCCCAGCTCGTGACGAGCAACGACGATGACCAGGAAGCATTCTCCCGGTTGCCGCACGAGAAGCTCATCGGCGTCGGCACGCTGGGGATCGCCGCGAACGTCGCCGCCTACGAGGACGGCGGGCCGTGGATGGCCCAGGTGCGCGAGCGGCTCGACGCGAACCGGCTGCTGGTCGCCGAGGCCGTCGCCTCGTGGCCCGGGGTGGAGCACCGGACCAACGAGGCGACGTACCTGGCCTGGCTCGACCTCACCGGGTTGGGGCTCGACGAGGAGCCGGCCGCCTGGCTGCTGCGCGAGGCCCGGGTCGCGCTCAACGACGGCGTGCCCTTCGGGGCCCCGGCGCACCGCTTCGCGCGGCTCAACTACGCGACGACCGCGCCGCTGCTCGACGAGGCGCTGACCCGGATCGGGCGCGCCGTCGCCCGCCGCGGCTGAGCCCACCAGCGAGGAGTCAGCCGCCGCAGTAGGTGCGGACCTGCGCGCTCACCGGCAGACCCTCGTGGCACTGGCGGGCCAGGACGTTCTTCGGGTCGCCGAGCGAGCCACCGCGGTGGGCCGAGCGCCAGCTGTAGACCGCCCGCTGGTCCGACGAGGTGAGCGGCGTGGCGTAGGGCCAGGTCGCCGCCGTGAAGGGCTCGAGGACGGAGTAGTCACCCACCGCGGCGTACAGCCCGCTCGCGTCGACCCAGCTCGGCACCGGCACGAGCTGGGCGGTCTGCCCGGGGGTCCCGGTGCTGAGGTACGCCCGGGTTCCGGTCACCGTCAGGCGCGCCCCCGACCCCATCGGCGTCACCCGGACCGTGCTGAGCAGGTCGCAGACCTGCTGCCCGCCCGGCCCCGCGGTGCAGCCGTGCGCGGACATCGTGCCGGTGCCGTCGGCGTGGATGGTCAGCGACGCGTCGTGGACGTTCCACTGGCCGACGAGCGCGGGGTCGAGCGTGGCCGGCCGGGACGACGTGCTGGCGCTCCGCGTGGGGACGACCGTCGCCGGGGCGGTCGCCTTCGCGGTGGTCGTCGTGGCCTTCGCGGTGGCCGACGAGGTCGCCGAGGTGGCCGACGCGGTGGTGGTGGCCGAGGTGGTGGCCGAGGTGGTGGCCGACGACGTGATGGCGGACGTGAGCGGGGTGCTCTGCGCCGCGGGCTTCGCCGAGGCACTCGAGGAGCAGGCCGACAGCCCGCCCACGGCCCCCACCCCGACGACCCCGAGGGCGAGGGCCGCCGCGAGACGCGCCCACCCGCTACCGGTCACGCCCCGCCGCACACCCTCGCGCCCGACGATCCCCGCACCCTTGCCGACCATGACGAACCCCTGCTCCCCGACCTGTGGTCGGCCCCCCGTCCAGGAGGGACGTCCCCTCCTCGATCCGGTCGACAACAGGTCGCTCGCGGGCGGGGCGAAGTTGCCGGTTGTCGGGTCACGGTTTGATCACGGAACTATCTACCGGATCGACGACACGTGACCCGACAGCCCGGGCTCTCGGGAAGGCGGCTCAGGCGAGCGACCCGATCTCCGTCTCCTCGTCGGCGAGCTCGGCCTTGTCGACGGCCTTGCCGGAGGCGATGACCTTCTGGATGTCGTCCTGCACGTCCCAGACGTTGACGTTCATCCCGGCGCGCACCCGGCCCGTCTTGTCGAGCCAGAACGCCACGAACTCGCCCTTCTCGAGCGACCCGCGCACGACGACCTCGTCGTCCTTCGAGCCGTGCCCGCTGTACTCCAGCCCCAGGTCGTACTGGTCGGAGTAGAAGAACGGCAGCTTGTCGAAGGCGTCGTCCTTCCCGACGATGGCGGCGGCCGTCGCCTCCGGTCGGTCGTTGGCCGTCGCCCAGTGCTCGGTGCGCACGCGCTCGCCGTCGCCGAGCGCCGGCGTCTCCGCCTCGGCGATGTCGCCGACGGCGAAGATCGAGGCGTCGCTGCTGCGGCCCTGCGCGTCGACGAGGACGCCGCCGCTCTCGCCGATCTGGAGGCCGGCGCCGCGCGCGACGTCGACGTTCGGAGTGGCGCCCACGCCGAGCAGCACGAGGTCGGCGGCGACCGAGGTCCCGTCCTTCAGCCTGACCGACCCGGCCTTGTGGGAGCCCTCGGCCGCCTCGATGGACTCGACCTCGACGCCGGTGCGCACGTCGACGCCGTGGTCGCGGTGCAGCGCGGCGAAGAACGCCCCGATCTCCTCGCCGACGACGCCGACGAGCGGCTGGGCGGCGTTCTCGAGGACGGTGACCTCGACGCCCGCCTGGCGCGCGGACGCGGCGACCTCGAGCCCGATCCACCCGCCGCCGATGACGACGAGCCGCCTGCCCTCCTCGAAGGAGTCGCGCAGCGCCTGCGCGTCGTCGACCGTGCGCAGGACGACGACTCCGCCGAGGTCGGCGCCGGGCAGGTCGAGGCGGCGCGGGGAGGACCCGGTGGCGAGGACGAGGACGTCGTACGGCGTGCTGGAGCCGTCGGTCGCGCGGACCTGCTTGTCGTGGGCCTCGACGGCGGTCACGGCGGTGCCGAGCTTGAGGTCGATCTTCTTCTCGTCGTACCACTCCTGCGGGTGGAGCACGGTCTCCTCGCGCGGGGTCTCGCCCTGGAGGAAGCCCTTGGACAGCGGCGGCCGGTCGTAGGGCAGGTGGTTCTCGGCGGCGAAGAGGGTGATGGAGCCGTCGTACCCGGCGTCGCGCAGGGTCTCGGCGGTGCGGGCGCCGGCCAGGCCGCCGCCGACGACGACGACCCGCTCGGGGGTCTGGGGAGAAGTGGAGTCGGTCATGCAGCAAGCCTTACCCGCGGCGACGCACCCCACCACCGAACCGTGACCTCGCGCGCCGCGGGAGCGTGAGGGGGCTCTGAGGGACGCGTGCGAGGATCGGCGCCATGGCCAGGCAGGGACAGGTTCGGGCACGTCGGACACGCGCGTGGGTGGCGGCGATCGCTCTCGGCGCGCTGACGGGCGGCGTGGCCGCCTGCACCTCCCCGCCCCCGCCGCCGGCGCCCGACGGCGTCGCCGCCGCCCTGGCCAAGGGCCTGACGAGCGGCACCCTCGACAGCGTCCCCCTCGACGGGGCCACCGGGGCCGACGCCACGGCGTCGACCAAGGGCCTGCTCGGCGACCTCGCCACCGCCGCCCGCAGCGTCACGGTCACCTCGGTGGCCAAGGACGCGACGAACGAGAAGAAGGCGACGGCGACGCTCACGTGGAGCTGGCCGCTGGCGGGGGCCTCGACGGCCTCCGGTACGGCGACCTCGAGCCCCACCTCGAGCGCGACCACCGAAGCGACCACCCCTGCGACCACCCCTGCGACGACCAGCGCGACCCCGAGCGGCACGAGCACGACGGGCGCGAACGCGACGGGCCCCTGGACCTACACCGTGCAGGTCCCGCTCGTGCGCCACGACGAGCAGAACGGGTCGATGGCCTGGCACGCGGTGTGGTCCCCGGCGCTGCTCGCGCCCGACCTCACCTCGGGCGAGAAGCTCCAGGTCCGCACGACCCAGGGCAAGCGCGCCGACATCGTCGGGGCCGGGAACACCCCGCTCATGACCTCCCGGCCCGTCTTCCAGCTGGGCCTCGACAAGGGCAAGGTCGACGCGGCGACCGCGTCCGCCTCGGCGGCGAAGCTGGCCGCGCTGCTGGGGATCGACGCGGCGTCGTACGCCAAGAAGGTCGCCTCCGCGGGGGCCAAGCAGTTCGTCGTCGGTCTCGTCGTGCGCACGTCGGACCCGTTGGCCCAGAAGGTCGCCCAGGTGCAGGCGGTCCCCGGTGGCGCCGCGGTCCCGGGGAACGAGGTGCTCGGTCCGACCCCCACCTTCGCGAAGTCGCTGCTGGGCACGGTCGGCGACGCGACGGCCGAGATGGTGCAGAAGTCGGGCGGGACGCTCAAGGCCGGGGACGTCGCCGGCCTCTCCGGCCTCGAGGCGCGGTACGACGCCCGGCTGCGCGGGACCACCGGGCTCACCGTCACCGCGGCCGGCACCGACGCCTCCGGGCAGACGGTGTCGCGCGAGCTGTTCAGCCGCGACGCCTCGGACGGCACGCCGCTGCAGGTGACGCTCGACGTCGGCGCGCAGGTCGCGGCCGAGGAGGTCCTGGCCTCGCAGACCTCGACCCCGACGTCGCTGGTCGTCGTCCGCCCGTCGACCGGCGAGATCGTCGCCGCCGCGAACGGCCCCGCGGCGCAGGGCTCGCTGGCGACGACGGGACGGTCCGCGCCGGGCTCGACGTTCAAGATCGTCACGGCGCTCGCCCTGCTGCGCAAGGGCTACACCCCCGACACCGTCGTGCCGTGCACCCCGACGGTCACCGTCGACGGGCGCAGCTTCAAGAACTACGACGACTACCCCGCGGACAAGGTCGGGGACATCCAGCTGCGGGTGGCGTTCGCCAACTCGTGCAACACCGCGTTCATCTCGCAGCAGGCCAAGGTGAGCCAAGCCGACCTCGCGAACGCCGCCGCCAGCCTCGGGATCGGCGTCGACCTCGACCTCGGCTTCCCGGCCTTCCTCGGCTCGGTACCGTCGACCGGGACCGGGACGACGCACGCCGCGTCGATGATCGGCCAGGCGCAGGTCGAGGTGGCGCCGATGGACATGGCGACCGTCGTCGCGAGCGTCGTCACGGGGACGACCGTGCGACCGCAGCTGGTGCGCGACAACCCGGCGGTCGCCTCGTTCCCCAAGCCCGCGGTGCCGCTGACGTCGGCCGAGGCGACGTCGCTGCGCACCCTCATGGGCGCGGTCGTCAGCGAAGGCAGCGGGCGCGTGCTCGCGCCCGTCGGCGTCACCCTGGCCAAGACCGGCACCGCCGAGTACGGCACCGGTTCACCGCTGCCGACGCACGCGTGGATGGTCGCCGCCCGTGGCGACCTCGCCGTGGCGGCCTACGTCGAGACCGGCCAGTCCGGCAGCGGCACCGCCGGCCCGCTCATCGCCGCCTTCCTCCAGCGGTACGGCGGCTGACGCGCCCTCCCCGCCGTCGAGCACGACCCGCACGACGAACGCCCCTCCCACCGCAGCGGTGGGAGGGGCGTCGTACGTGAGCCGTAGTGGGGCTAGCGCCTCACTTGGCCTGGACGATGTCGACGTCGGCGGCGCGCACGTAGGCGACGCGGTGACCGAGGTCGATCTCGTAGTAGACGTCCTGGCCCATGACGTCCACGTGGTCCGTCGGCGGGGTGCCGGCGAAGGTGCTCGCGCGGTAGTAGTCGGTCGGGATGTGGGCGTCGAGCAGGGCGTACCGCTGGCCGGCCTTGATCGTGTACTGCAGCGGCGTCACGGTCTGCACGAGGATGCCGGCGGGGTACGCCGACGCCTCCGGGTAGGCGCGCCCGTAGACCGGGACCGACGCGTTGCCCGCCTTCGGGACGACGTACGAGCCGGTGACCGGGACCGCGGTGGGGCGCTTGACCGGGTTCTTGAACCAGGCGATGTCACCGAGGTACCAGATGGCGGTCCAGTCGCCCTGGCGACCGGCGACGGCGTAGTCGGTGCCGGCGGCCGCGCGCGCGCCCATGTCGGCGACGTCGGTCGTCGACGCGGAGCCGTCGGGGTGCAGGCCGAGGTCCTTGACCAGCGGGGCGGCGTCGCTCGGCGACTGGCGCAGGGAGACGAAGTTCGTCCCCTGGGGGTCGCACGGGTTGCCGGAGCCGGAGGTGTCGCACCCGGTGACCGGCTGCTGGTTGCGGTTGAAGCCGGGCAGGATCCGCACGAGCTGCGAGCTGGGCTTCGGGCCGACGTCGCTCAGCGGCTTGCCGATGAGGTCGAAGTAGTGCGACCAGTCCCAGTAGGGGCCCGGGTCCCAGTGCATCCCGGCGACGGTCGACGGCGTCGTCCCCGGCACCTGGTCGTGACCGATGATGTGCGCGCGGTCGACCGGGATGCCGTACTTCTGCGTGAGGTAGGCGACGAGCTTGGCCGACTTGCGGTACATCGGCTCGGTGAACCAGGTCGCCCCCTGCGGTGCGAACCCCTCGTGCTCGATGCCGATGGAGTGCATGTTGACGTACCAGTTGCCGGCGTGCCAGGCGACGTCCTTCGTCGGGACGTGCTGGGCGATGTAGCCGTCCTCGGAGCGGATCGAGTAGTGCCAGGAGACGTACGTCGGGTCGGCGATGAGACCCAGCGTCGTGTCCCACGTGGCCTCGGTGTCGTGGATGACGATGGTCGTGATCTTCGGTGACCCGACGTCGCGGCGGGCGAGGTCGTGGTTCCCGTAGTCGCCCGCGCCCGGGCCGTACTGCTCGTACGGCGCCGGGTCCCACTCGCAGGGCAGGCCCGCCGGGCACTCGAGGTTCGGGTCGCGCTTGGCCGCGGCCCTCAGCCCGAGCCTGGAGAGCTGCGCGGTCTGCGGGGTGACGCGGGTGGCGGCCATGGCCAGGGTCTGGCCGTCGGTCGTCGTGCGCGCCGAGCCGGCCTGCAGCTGCGCGAAGGTGTCGTCGGCGAACTCCCTCGCGTCGTCGGCCGTCGTGGCGCTGCCGGCGTGGGCCACGGCGGCGTACCACGCACCGGGGTCGCTCGAGACGCCGGTCGGCAACCCGAGCGCGCGCTGCTCCTGCGCCAGCAGCGCGGCGCCGCCGCGGATGTTGGCGACGTCGGAGGTGCGCAGCGTCTGGCGCGGGAGACCGAGCAGGGCGGCCGCCTTGCCGAGGGTGTCGACGCCGCCGGGGACCGCACCGGGGGTGGACCCGTCGGTGCCGTCCTTGCCCTCGGCGGCGTCGTCGGCGAAGAGGGTGCCGTCGACGAGGTTCATCGGGCCGTAGCCGCCGTCGGTGCTGTGCTGGCCGGCGTGGCCCTCCCAGCGCGTCTGGCTGTACGACACCGCCTCGAGGACGCTCTGCGGGACGCCGAACTCGCGGGCGGCCGCACCGAAGGCGGCGCCGCGGGCGGTCGGGCCCGTGCTGCCGGCCGACGCGCTGGTCGACGCGGCGTCGGCGTGGGTGGCGCCGAGGGCGACCGCGCCGACGAGGGAGCCGGCGAGGGTGGTGGTGGCGGCGAGCGCGAGGGCGCGGCGCCGGTGACGGCCCGGGGTGGGCCGGGTGGATCGGGTCATGCGACAACCCCCAGGGGCGATGGACGTCGTACGGGATGGACGTCGAACGTGGGGAGTCAACCACCACCGCGCACGTACCGCATCACGGAACTCGTTCACCTCGGGGGTGGTGACAGCCCCCTCGTCTAGCCTGGTGGCACCCCAGCCGCCCATCCACCCCAGCCAGCGGCTCGTCGACGAGAAGCAGGGTCCCGCCGTGTACAAGGTCTACGCCGTCCTGCTCCTGCTGGCGCTCGCCCTGCTGCTCATGCCGTCGGTCCGTCGCTCCCTGGGCGGGCTCGCCGGGCTCGGCCGCAAGGAGAACCGTCAGGACCTCGCCCGCTCGGCGCGCGAGCAGGCCCGCACCGCGGCCGAGCAGGCCCGGGCCGCCGCCGGCACGGCCCGCCAGGCCGCGGGCACCGCCGCGGACGTCGCCCGCGGCACGGCCGGCGCGGTCCGCGACGCCGGCGACTCGCTGTCCCAGACCCTCACCGACCGCCGGCTGCGGACGATCGGGCGCACCGTCACGGCCGAGGGCGGCCCGGGCGAGCTCGCGTCGCTGCTCGCCGAGGCGGTCGCGACCGTCGCCGTCGTCGACCCGGTGGCCCCCCGCGAGGGCGAGACCCAGGCGTGGGTCCACTCCGGGACCGGCGACACCCGGTACGCCGCCCGCCCCGGCCCGGCCACCGCGCCCACCACGGTCGTCGGCGTCGTCGAGTTCGAGGTCGTCATGGGTGAGCCCCAGGGGGCGTCCGTCACCGGGCACGTCCTCGAGGCGGTCACCGAGGCCCTCGACCGCGCCGGGATCCGTTGGACCGAGGCCGTCCACCCGTTCACCCCCGGACCCGCGGACACCACCGACGGGTTCCGCCGGCTCACCTGAGCCCGCCCCAGCAGCACGAGGAACCCGAGGAGCAGCGATGAGCGAGAACCCCTACGCCCGGGACGAGGACGAGGTCCGCGAGGCGGCCGCGCCGACCGAGCAGGTACCCGTGCAGCCCGAGCCCGGGTCCTGGGCGACCGGGAGCTACGGCTCGCCGTCGACGGAGCCCACCCCGCTGACCTCACCCTCGGGCTCCTCGTCGGGCTCCTCGTCGGGCTCGGGCACCGGCTACGAGGGGGTGGCCGCCGCCTACGGCTCGCCGTACGGCGACCCCACGGCCACGCCCTCGGGCCCGTCGCCCGCGAGCCCCTACGGCGCGCCGTACGGCGACCCGTCCGGTGCCGGGATCCCCAGCCCGCCGTGGGGTGGTCAGCCGAGCCCGCAGCACGGGGTCCAGCACGGGGTTCAGCACGGGGTTCAGCACGGGGTCCAGCACGGGGTCCAGCACGGGGCCTGGCCCCCCGCCCCCGGCCAGCACCACGCGCCGCGGACGGCCGGCTTCCTGGCCAGCCTGTTCGACACCTCGTTCGACCGGTTCGTCACGCCGGTGGTGGCCAAGGTGGCCTACCTCGTCGTCATCGTCGCGGTCGGGCTGACCTGGGTGGCCGAGCTGGTCGGGGCGCTGCTGACCGACGCCACCTACGCGCTCGTCGTCCTCGTCGTCGGCGGCGTCCTCGCCCTCGTGACGGTCATCGGCGCGCGCGTCCTCATCGAGGCGGTCCTCGCCCTGGTGCGGCTCGCCGAGGACACCCGCACGATCCGCGACCGGCTGGGTGACGGCCGGGGTGACGGCCGGGGTGACGGCCGGGGTGACGGGGGCGACGACCTCAGGGGGCGGTGACGACCCGCAGCGCCTGGCGCACCTGGTGCTCGAAGAGCACGTCCGGGTGCGCGAAGGTCGACTCGCCGAGCTGACCGAACACCTCCAGGCTCACCGCACCGACGAGCGTCGTCCACAGGAGGATGCCGCGGGCGAGCGTGGCGTCGTCCGCCTGCTGCAGCCCCACCTCGGTGCGGACGGCCGCGAGGTCGCGACCCAGCGCTCGCGGCAGGGCGACCGCCCCGGCCCCCGTCGGTACCTCGCCGGCGGCGACCCCCTCGTCGAGCAGGTGCATGAGGACGACCATGACGCGGGTCCCCGCCTCGACCGTGGAGGGTGGGGCGGCGTACCCGGGCACGGGTGAGCCGTAGAGCAGCGCCCACCGGGCGGGCTCGGCGACGGCCCAGGACCGCATCGTCCCGGCGAGGACGAGGACCTGCGCCGCGAACCCGCCCCGGGACCGGGCGAGGGCGGCGTCGACGTGGTCGGCCAGCTCGGTGTAGGCGTCGACGACGAGCAGGGTGAGCAGGTCGTCGCGGTTGGCGACGTAGCGGTAGACCGCGCTGGAGACCATGCCGAGGTCGCGCGTCACCGCCCGCAGCGACAGGGCCGCCGCGCCCTCCTTGGCGAGGTGGTCGCGCCCGATCTCGAGGATCCGCCGGGTGACCTCCTCGCGGCGCTCGGCGCGCGTGGAGGGGGCGGGGGTCGACGAGGGGGCGCGGGTCGTCGGCACCGCCCCACCCTAGCAAAACGAGAGCACTGCTCTTGACAATCCCGGACGACGCGCCGTACGGTCGTCTCATCCGAGAGCACCGCTCTCACTTCCCCCAGGGAGTCATCATGAGCGCCAGCACCGACCGCTTCGTCCGCCCCACCAGCGGCGACCTCGCCTTCAACCGGGTCGTCGCCTGGCTGACCCGGCACGGGGTCAGCCTCCTGGGCTCCCGGGTCCTCACCGTCCCCGGCCGCCGGACCGGCACCCCGCACAGCACCCCGGTCAACCTGCTCACCCTCGACGGCGAGCGCTACCTCGTCGCCCCGCGGGGGACCACCGCGTGGGTGCGCAACGTGCGGGTGAGCGGCACCGCGCAGCTGTCCGTGGGGCGGCGTACGGAGCACGTGACCGTCACCGAGCTCCCGGTCGACGAGCGGGTGTCCGTCATCCGGCAGTACCTCGTGCGGTGGGGGTGGGAGGTCGGGCGCTTCGTCGAGGGGCTGACCAAGGCCTCCACCGACGACGAGATCGCCGCCGTCGCAGCCGGCTTCCCCGTCTTCCGGCTGACCCCGGACCCCGCCGCCGGCGCCTGACCCGAGGGTGCGGGGCCCGTGCGGCGCGCGCGCGAGACGACCCGCGGGGTTGGGCATACGGTGGGCGATGGCCGGGCAGACCCGACCCCTCGCCCGCCCAGCCTGCAGGAGGCACCGTGCACCCGGCCACGTCGGTCCCGGCTCTCGCGTCGGCCACGCTCATCGACGCGTCGCCCGTCGACTACGCGCTCGTCGCGCTCTACTTCGTCTTCGTCATCGGCATCGGGCTCGTCGCCCGCCGCCAGGTCTCGGACTCGGTCGACTTCTTCCTCTCCGGCCGCTCGCTGCCGGCCTGGGTGACGGGCCTGGCCTTCATCTCGGCCAACCTCGGCGCCGTCGAGATCATGGGGATGTCGGCCAACGGGGCGCAGTACGGCCTGCCGACGGTGCACTACTTCTGGGTCGGGGCCATCCCGGCCATGCTCTTCCTCGGCGTCGTGATGATGCCGTTCTACTACGGCAGCAAGGTGCGCTCGGTCCCCGAGTTCATGTTCCGCCGCTTCGGCACCGGGGCGCACCTGGTCAACGCGCTCTCGTTCGCCCTGGCCCAGCTGCTCATCGCCGGCGTCAACCTCTACCTGCTCGGCTCGATCGTGCGGGCGCTGCTCGGCTGGCCGCTGTGGCTCACGCTGCTGGTCGCCGCCGCGATCGTCCTGTCGTACATCACGGTCGGTGGTCTCTCGGCCGCCATCTACAACGAGGTCCTCCAGTTCTTCGTCATCGTCGGCGCGCTGCTGCCGCTGACCCTCGTCGGCCTCAACCGGGTCGGCGGCTGGAGCGGGCTGAAGGACAAGGTCACCGAGTACGCCACGTCGACGCAGCCGGCGGCCGGGACGACGATCCCGACGGCCGACCAGCAGCTGCACTCCTGGCCCGGCACGGCGCTGACCGGCTTCGGCTCCTCGACGCTGTCCGTCATCGGCATCGTCTTCGGCCTCGGCTTCGTGCTCTCCTTCGGCTACTGGACGACGAACTTCGTCGAGGTCCAGCGCGCGATGGCCTCGGAGTCGATCTCGGCGGCCCGCAAGACCCCGATCATCGGCGCCTTCCCCAAGATGTTCATCCCCTTCATCGTCATCATCCCCGGGATGGTCGCGGCCGTGCTCGTGCCGGAGATCGGCAAGCTCAAGGCCGGCAACCCCACCGCCGGCGGCGCGTCGGGCACCGTCACCTACAACGACGCGCTCATCCTGCTCATGCGCGACGTGCTGCCCAACGGCCTGCTCGGGGTCGCGATCGCCGGTCTGCTCGCCGCCTTCATGGCCGGCATGGCGGCGAACATCTCGGCCTTCAACACGGTCTTCTCCTACGACCTGTGGGAGCGCTACGTCCGCAAGAACCACCACGACGACTACTACCTGCGCATCGGGCGGCTCGCCACGGTCGGGGCGACGGTCATCGCGATCTTCACCGCGCTCATCGCCAGCTCGTTCAACAACGTCATGAACTACATCCAGACGTTGTTCGGGTTCTTCAACGCCCCCCTCTTCGCGACGTTCATTCTCGGCATGTTCTGGAAGCGGATGACCGCGACGGCCGGCTGGGTGGGCCTGTCGGCGGGCACGCTGTCGGCCGTCGTCGTCGCGTTCCTGTCCGAGGACGCGTTCGGCTCCGCCAGCCTGGGCGTCCTCCCGGTCGGCGGCCAGGGCGCGTCCTTCGCGGCCGCCGGCACCGCCTTCGTCGTCGACATCGTCCTGTCGGTGGTCGTGTCGATGGTCACCGAGCCCAAGCCGGTCTCCGAGCTGCGCGGGCTGGTCTACTCCGAGACCCCGCGCGAGGACCTCGTCGACCCGCAGGAGAAGTCCTACCCGTGGTACCGGCGGACCATCCCGCTGGCCTCGATCGGGCTCGTCCTCGTCGTCGCCCTCAACCTCGTGTTCGCCTGAGCCGGAAGGACCTCGACATGGCCGACCAGAAGACCCCAGACCAGAAGACCCCAGACCAGAAGACCCCCGACCAGAAGACCCCCGACCAGAAGAGCACGGGCCAGAAGAGCACGGGCCAGAAGAGCACGGGCGGCGGGCAGCACACCGCGGGCGCCTTCGACATCCGCAACATCATCGGCGCCCTCATCGGGCTGTACGGCGTCGTCCTCACCGTCATGGGGCTCTTCGCCGACCCCGAGACCGCCAAGACCGGCGGGGTCAACGCCAACCTGTGGGCCGGGATCGGCATGCTCGTCGTCGGTCTCGCCTTCCTCGCGTGGGCCCGGCTCAAGCCGATCGTCGTCCCCGAGCACCCCGCGGGGCCGGGCCCGGCCGCCGACGCGGGTCCCGCCGGTGACGGCGACCGCCCGCGCTCGCACTGAGCCGGACCGGGGCCCAACCCCACGACCCGGTACGGCGTCCCAGAGGACGTCAACCCACGAACCACACCTCGAAGGGACGCGTGATGGGGACAGCACACCGACCCACGACCCGCCGCACCACCACCCGGGCGACCCTCGCCCTCGGTTCCGCCCTGCTCGCCGCGGGTGCTCTCGGTGCCTGCAGCACGAGCGACGGCACCACCCAGACCGGCGCGCAGGCGCCGGTGACGACGACGGTGACGAGCACCGAGCCGCCGGCGAGCACGACGACCTCCGCCGACGCCGGGTCGGGCTCGGGCACCACGACGACCGCGAGCGGCGGTGCCGAGGCGCCCGGGACCACGACGACCACGGGAGGGTCGGCCACGACCACCACCTGCCAGCCCTCGCAGATGACCCTGCGCGTCGAGATGCCCGCGGGTGGTGGCAGCGCCGGCCACGTCGCCGTCCAGCTGATCGCGACCAACAAGGGCTCGACGGTCTGCACGACGCAGGGCTTCCCCGGCGTCTCGCTCGTGGCCGGCGGCACCGGGCAGCAGCTCGGGGCGGCCGCCGACCGGGCCACCGGTCAGTCCGCCCCCCTCATGCGGCTCGAGCCGGGCAAGACCGCCGTCGCGACCATCCAGGTCGCCCAGGCGGCGAACTTCCCGTCCTGCAGCGAGACCACCGCCTCCGGCTTCCGGGTGTACCTGCCGGGGACCACGGCGGCGGCGTACGTGCCGTACTCGCTGCAGGCGTGCGCGAACCCGTCGGTCCACCAGCTCCAGGTGCAGCCCTTCAACGCCTGAGCCACCGGACGGCCCCGCCCCACCCGGGCTCGCCCCCCGCGGCCCCACGGCTGCGGGGGGCGCGCGCGTCTGGCACGTTGGAGGGGTGAAGGTCCTCGTCACCGGAGCGTCCGGGTTCGTCGGGCGCCATCTCACCCCCGCCCTCGCCGACGCCGGCCACGACGTCGTCGCCATGACCCGGCACCCGGACGACTACAGCGGGGCCGGCACCGCCGTCTTCGGTGACGTCGCCGACGAGGACAGCCTGCGCACGGCGATGGAGGGCTGCGAGGCGGCGTACTACCTCGTCCACTCCCTCGACTCCGCGGACTTCGAGACCAAGGACGCCCAGGCGGCCGGGTCGTTCGGTCGGGCCGCCCGCGAGGTCGGGCTGAAGCAGGTCGTCTACCTCGGCGGTCTCGGGGACGACGACGACGACCTGTCCGCCCACCTGCGCAGCCGGCGCGAGGTCGAGCGCTTGCTCGCCGACGCCGGCGTGCCGGTGACGACGCTGCGCGCCGGGATCGTCATCGGCGACGAGGGGATCTCGTGGGAGATGACCCGCCAGCTCGTCGAGCACCTCCCCGCGATGATCACGCCCAAGTGGGTCAAGACCCGCACCCAGCCGATCGCGCTCGACGACGTCGTGCGCTACCTCGTCGGTGTGCTCGGGCTCGAGGACGCCTACGGGCGCTCGTTCGACGTCGGCGGCCCCGACGTGCTCGCCTACTCCGAGATGATGAAGCGCGTGGCCGACATCGAGGGGCGGCCGCTGGTCGTCGCCCCGGTCCCGCTGCTCACCCCCGGGCTGTCCTCGCGGTGGCTCTCGCTCGTCACGAGCGTCGACCCGCAGACGGCGCGCTCGCTCGTCGACTCGATGACCAACGAGGTCGTCGTGCGCGACGACAGCATCCGGCGGCTGGTCCCCTTCGAGCCGATGACGTACGACGACGCCGTCCGAGTGGCGCTGCGCGACCGCGCCCGGCGCCTCGGCCCCGACGGGTCCGCCGACCCGGCCCCGAGCGGTGACGCGGCGGCGAAGGGTCGCTCGTGACCGCCTGGTGGGAGCGGGCCCGTGACCAGGTCACCGGCCGCCTTCCGCTGCCCATGACCCGTCAGGAGCCGTTGCTGAGCGAGGAGAGCGAGGCGGTCCGCACCCGGCGGCGCCGCCTCGTCGGGATCGTCGGGCTCACCGGCGCGGGGCTGCTCGGCCTCTCGCTGTCGACGAAGCCGGGCTCGCCGCGCTTCTACCTGCTCACCGGGGCGGTGGCTGCGACGTGGACGATCGGTGCCTTCGCGTCCGGACCGCTGCACGTCGGCACGATCCGCGGGCGCGACGACATCCGCCGCACGCCCGTCGTCACGCCGGTGGCGACCGGCGTCCTCGCCTTCGGCACGTTCTACGGGCTGGCCCTCGTCGCCAAGCGGATCCCCTTCCTGGAGAGCGCGATCGGCAACGTCCTGCGCTTCGCCGACGAGGGCGAGCTGCCGCTGGTCGTCCTCACGACGTGCGCCAACGGGATCGGCGAGGAGCTGTTCTTCCGGGGGGCCCTCTTCACCGTCCTGCGCGACGAGCACCCGGTGCTGCGGTCCACGGCCGTCTACACCGCGGCCACGGTCGCCACCCGCAACCCCGCCCTCGTCGCGGCCGCCGCGGTGATGGGGGCGCTGTTCGGCCTGCAGCGCCGGGCCTCCGGCGGCGTCCAGGCCCCCGTGCTCACCCACCTCACGTGGTCGGTCCTCATGCTCCGCTTCCTGCCACCGCTCTTCGAGTCCGCCATCGCCCAGGAGCAGCACCAGGAGGCCAGGGCGGCCGACATCGCCACGCCCACCTCGTCGCGGCTGCTGCGCTGGGCCCACCGTGACTGAGGCCCCGTCGGTCGTCTGGTTCCGCCGCGACCTGCGGCTGCGCGACCACGCCGCGCTGCTCACCGCCGCCCAGCAGGGGCCGGTGCTCGCGCTGTTCGTCCTCGACGACGTGCTGCTGCGCACCGCCGGCGGCCCGCGCACCGCGTGGCTGCGGCGCAGCCTGCGCGCCCTCGACGCCGACCTGCGCGAGCACGGCGGCGGGCTCGTCGTCCGCCGCGGCCGCCCCGCCGACGTCGTCCCCGCGACCGCCGCCGAGGTCGGGGCGAGCGCGGTCCACGTCAGCGCCGACTTCACGCCGTACGGCGCCCGCCGCGACACCGCCGTCGAGACCGCCCTCGCCGGCCTGCCCGGCTCGCCCGGCCTGGTCCGCACCGGCAGCCCGTACGCCGTCGCGCCCGGCCGGGTCGTGCGCGGGGACGGGGCGCCGTACCAGGTCTTCACGCCCTTCTACCGCTCGTGGCTCGACCACGGCTGGCGCCGTCCCGCGGAGTCCGACCCGGCCGCGACGACGTGGGTCGCCGCCCCCGGCGACGGGATCCCCGACGACCCGGAGCTCGGCGACGGCACGACCCTGCCGGAGCCGGGCGAGGCGGGCGCCGCCGCGGCCTGGGCGAGGTTCCGCGAGGAGGGCCTGGCCGGGTACGACACCGACCGCGACCGGCCCGACCACGACGCCACGTCGCGGATGAGCCCGCACCTGAAGATCGGCACGGTCCACCCGCGCACCCTGCTCGCCGACCTCGGGCACTCCACCGGCGAAGACGCCTACCGCCGCCAGCTCGCGTGGCGCGACTTCTACGCCGCGGTCCTGCACTTCTGGCCGCGCAGCGCGCACGGCTACTTCCGCCGCGCCTTCGAGTCGATGGAGTACGACACCGGCGCCGAGGCGCAGCAACGGTTCCGCGCCTGGCAGGAAGGCCGCACCGGCTTCCCGTACGTCGACGCGGGCATGCGCCAGCTGCTCGCCGAGGGCTGGATGCACAATCGGTTGCGGATGCTCGTCGCCTCCTTCCTCGTCAAGGACCTGCACCTGGAGTGGACCCTCGGGGCCCGGCACTTCATGGACCACCTCGTCGACGGCGACCTGGCCAACAACCAGCACGGCTGGCAGTGGGCGGCGGGGACCGGGACCGACGCGGCGCCGTACTTCCGCGTCTTTAACCCGATCACCCAGGGCGAGAAGTTCGACCCGCAGGGCGACTACGTGCGCCGCTGGGTCCCGGAGCTGCGCGACGTCCCCGGCAAGGCCGTGCACCGCCCGTGGGACCTGCCGCAGCACCCCGTCGGCTACCCGCACCCGCTCGTCGACCACGCCGAGGAGCGCCGCGAGGCGCTGCGCCGGCTCTCCGCCGTCCAGTCCTGAGCCGTCCAGTCCTGAGCCGTCCAGTCCTGAGCCGTCCAGTCGTGAGCACACCAGACCCCTAACACCGACGGAGCGCGTCCATGGTCCAGCCCCGCACCCTCGCCGCCACCGCGGCCGCCGTCACCGCGACCGCGGTCACCGGCGGGCTCGGCACCGACGTCTCCTCGCGCTGGTACGCCCGGCTCGACAAGCCGTCGTGGCAGCCGCCGGGCTGGCTGTTCGGGCCGGTGTGGACCTCGCTCTACGCGCTCATCGCCGTCGGCACCGCCCGCGCCCTCGACGGCGCCGAGCACCGCGAGAGCGACCCGCGGGCCCGGCGGGACCTGCGGGTCGCCATCGGCGTCAACCTCGTCCTCAACGTGCTGTGGACGTGGCTGTTCTTCGCGTGGAAGCGGCCGCGGCTCGCGCTCGCCGAGATCCTCCTGCTCGAGGCGTCGACGGTCGACCTCATCCGCCGGTGCTCGCGGTACGACGCCACCTCCGGCCGGCTGCTCGCGCCGTACGCCGCCTGGGTCGCCTTCGCGACCGCGCTGACCGCCGAGCTGGTCCGGCGCAACCCGGGCGCCTGAGCGCCCCTACGCCAGCAGGTCGGCGTGCCGCGGCACCCACGGCTGCCAGGCGAGGCGCAGGCTCGTCTCCGGCAGCAGCCGGTCGCCCTTGCGGTTGTTGCACGGCGAGCAGGAGGCGACGGTGTTGAGCCACGTCGAGCCGCCCCCGCGGCTCATCGGCACGACGTGGTCGACGGTCGTGGCGCGGCCGGCGCAGTAGGCGCAGCGGTGCCGGTCGCGGGTGAGGACGGCCCGCTTGGACCAGCCGGCCGGGCGGTGCAGCCACTTCGCGGCGACGTACCGCAGCAGCCGGACCACGCGCGGACGCGGGTAGGGGCCGAACATCTGGCCCTCGACGGCCTCCTCGACGACCGCCACCTCGCGCACCAGCATGCCGATGGCGTGCCGGACGGACACGCCCCCGAGGGGCTCGTACGACGCGTTGAGGATGAGCACCTGGGACACCGGGGAACCCCCTAGGTCGGGCGCGGCTGGCTGTCGCGCTGCTCCCATGGTGCCTGCCACCACGCGGATCTGCTCCCCAATTCCTCGTGACGCGCAGGTGACGGTCCGGGATCGAGGTCAGGGTCGAGGTCAGGATCGAGGTCAGGGTAGAGGTCTGCCCGGCAGCGCGGCCAGGTGCTCGAGCGCCTCGTCGAGCCCGACGACGTCGGCGTACTTCGCGTCCAGGTCGCGCAGGTTCTGGGCGTGCAGGTCCTCGCTCCGGTCGCCGCACGCGTCGGCGACGACGAGCGGGCGCAGGCCGTGGGTCAGCGCGTCCGTGGCCGAGGCCCGCACGCAGCCGGACGTCGAGACGCCCGTGAGGAGGAGGGTGTCGACGCCGCGGGCGCGCAGCCACGCGGTGAGCCCCTCGCCGTCCGCGGTCCGGCCGGTGAAGGCCGACGCGTACTGCTTGGTGACGACGACCTCGGCGTCGGCCGGGGCGAGGGTCGGCGCGCCCCACCCGCCGTCGGCGTCGACGGCGAACGCGGCGAGGGCGGGCACCTTGCGCACGAAGTGGCCGCCGTCGGCGAGGTCGGCCGCGTAGCGCACGAGGGTCCACACGACCGGGACGCCGGCGGCGCGGGCCGCTTCGACGAGCCGGCGGTTGGCCTCGACGACCCCGTCCGCGCCGGGCAGGGCGAACGGGCCGTCCGGGTCGGTGTACGCGCGGCAGAGGTCGACGACGAGCAGCGCCGGCCGCTCCCCCCAGCCGACCCGCCCCGAGAACGCCGGGCCGTGGGGACCCGGCGTGCCCGGGGCGGGCGGGCCGGGGGTCACCGCGACCAGACCGGCCGCGTCGGGGCCGGCAGTCCGGTCTCCTCCTCGGCGCGGGCGAGGATCTCCTCCAGCGGCGGACCCATGTCGAAGACCGGCAGCTCGGCCGGTCGGTCCTGGCGCATCCGGTCGCGGAGCTCGGTGGTCGCGGCGTCGTCGACGGTCGCGCCGAGCCCGTCGGGGCCGTCGGTGGTCACGACGACGCCGTACGCCCGGGCGCCCTCGGGGCTGACCAGCCCGCGGCGGACCTCGAGGGCGACGAGCGCGGGGTCGCGCTCGAGCGGGTCGCCCCACCCGCCGCCGCCCCAGGTGACGAAGTGCAGGACGTCGCCGGGGGAGACGGGGACGTCGTGGCACTTGCTCGGCAGGACCTGCCGGGTGCCGTCGGCGCGGTCGACCCACTTGGTGCCGCGGGCGCCGGGCCGGCCGCCGTTGACGCCCCAGGGGTAGGTCAGCCAGCGGTCGTCGTGGATGGCGATGGTGCCGGGCTCCTCGAAGACGTAGGCGACGTCGACGCCGTTGCCCCCGCGGTGCAGGCCGGCGCCGCCGGTGTCGGCGACGGTCTCCCACTTCTCGATCCGCAGCGGGTAGTACGACTCGAGGTACTCGCACGGGATGTTGACGAAGCTCGGCCACAGCGAGTGACCGTCGGGGCCGTCGCCGAGCGGGCGGCCGGGGATCCCGCCGAAGCCGATCGAGTACAGCTGGAACCACTCGCCCGCGCGGTCGCCTCCCGAGTAGTGCCCCGAGTACATGAAGTGCGGGCTGGAGGAGAAGCCGGCCGCGTTGAGCAGCGCCGGGTTGGTCTGCCCGAGCAGGCCGCCGAAGAGGTCGAAGACGCGACCGATGCCGTGGTTGCGCCCGGAGAGGGCCGCGGGGTGCTTGGGCTTCCAGTACGAGCCGTCCGGGATCGTCACGTCGACGAGCGGGTAGAACCCGTCGTTCCACAGGATCTGCGGGTCGGCGACGGTGATCATGTAGATCCCGAAGAACATCCGGGTGAGGTTCTCGTTGATGTAGTAGTTGATCGGGCCGACGGCCTGCGGGCTGGAGCCGGTGAAGTCCAGGTGCACCTTCTCGCCGGTCCGGGTGAGGGAGAGCTTCAGCTCGTAGGGGCCGTTGCCGACACCGTCGTCGCAGATGTAGTCGGTGAAGGAGAGCGTGCGGCCCTCCTCGAAGACCATGGCCAGCAGCACCTTCATCGCGTCGTAGTTGCGCTGCAGCAGCGCGTCGAGCGAGGCGAGGTACGTCGCCGTGCCGAACCGCTCGCACATCTCGACCACCCGGCGGGCCGCGGTGCGGCAGGCGGCGACGAGGCCGTTGAGGTCGGCCCGGTTCCAGTCCGGCATCCGCACCTGGTTGAGGACGACGCGCAGCGCGTCCTCGTTGACGACGCCCTTCGCGTAGAGCTTGAAGGGCGGGATGACGACGCCCTCCTCGTAGATCGTGCGGGCGTCGGTCGGCATCGACGACGGGGTCTTGCCGCCGACGTCGGACATGTGGCCGAACATCGAGGACCAGCCGACGACGCGGCCCTCGTGGAAGATCGGGACGACGACGAGCCAGTCGTTGGCGTGGCTGATCGCCGCGCCGCACGCGTACGGGTCCGAGGTGAGCAGGACGTCGCCCTCCTCGACCGTGCCGTCGTACCCGTCGAGGAAGTCGGGGATGGACAGGCCGAACTGGCCGACGACCATCTTCCCGCTGGGGTCGGCGATGAGCGGAAACTCGTCGTGCTGCTCGCGGATGCCGGGGGACAGGGCGGTGCGGAAGAGCACCTCGTCCATCTCGTAGCGCGCGTTGCGCAGGCCGTTCTCGACGAGGTCGAGGGTGACCGGGTCGACCTGCCCCTCGAGGGTCGGCAGCGGCGTGGTCGCGGTCTCGACGATGCGGGCCATGTCAGGCCTCCTCGGTCATCTCGGCGGGGGTCATCTCGGCGGGGGTCTTGTCGGCGGGGGTGATGAGCAGGCTGCCGGAGGGGTGGACGGTCGCGACGTACCCGGGCAGGACGAGCGTCGTGGAGTCCATCTCCGTGACGACCGCGGGTCCCTCGACGACGTCGCCGGCGCGCAGGACGGCGCGGTCGAAGATCTTCGCGGGCACGGCCTCGCCGCCGACGTGGATCGTGCTCTCCCGCAACGGCTCCGGCGGACCGGAGGTCGGCTCGAGGTGGATCGCGGCGACCTCCGGACGGGGGCCGCTCACCGTGGCGCGGGCGTTGACCAGCTCGTGGTCCACGGTGAGGAGGAAACCGAACAGGCGCTGGTGCTCGGCGTCGAAGGTCTCGGCGAGCCGCTCGAGCGCGCCGTCGCGCGTCCCGCCCCGCAGCCAGTCACCGTCGACGGAGACGGGGATCTCGAAGCCCTGGCCGTGGAAGCGGACGTCGACCGTGTAGGTGACGCGCTGCTCCTCCCGCGGCAGACCCTGGTCGGCGAGCCGGCCGCCGGCGTCGTCGGCCAGCTCGGTGAGCACCTGAGCCAGCTCGGCCCCGGTGAGGTCGGAGAAGCGGCGCAGCACGGTGCGGGCGGACTCGTCGCGGCGCGAGGTCGTCGCGTCGCCGAGCGCGCACAGGACACCGGGTGAGGGCGGGACGATGACCGGCCAGGCGCCGGTGAGGACGCCGAGGGCGTTGGCGTGCAGCGGTCCCGCGCCCCCGAAGGCGACGAGGGCGAAGTCGCGCGGGTCGAACCCCTGCTGCACCGAGACGAGCCGCAGGCCGCCGAGCATGTTCTCGTTGACGATGTCGACGATGCCCGCCGCGGCGGCCTCCGGGGAGCCCAGCTCCATCGCGTCGGCCACGGTCGCGACGGCGGTGCGGGCCGCGTCGACGTCGAGCCGGATCTCGCCGCCGGCGAGGTCGGAGGGCAGGTAGCCGAGGACGACGTTGGCGTCGGTGACGGTCGGCTCGGTGCCGCCCTTGCCGTAGGCGGCCGGTCCGGGATCGGCGCCGGCCGACTGCGGACCGACCCGCAGCGCGCGGGTCAGCTGCGGCACGTGGGCGATCGAGCCGCCGCCCGCGCCGACGGTGCGCACGTCGACGCTCGAGGCCCGCACGGTGAGGTCGCCGACCTTGGTCTCGCGACCGATCCGCGGCGACAGGCCCTGGACGAGGGCGACGTCGGTGGAGGTGCCGCCCATGTCGAAGGTGATGAGGTCGCGGTAGCCGCACTGCTCGGCGACCCACACGGCGCCGGTCACGCCGCCGGCCGGGCCGGAGAGCAGCATGGTCACGGGCGCGTCGACGGCGCCCTGCGCGGAGGACAGGCCGCCGTCGCTGCGCAGGATGGCCAGCTCGGCGCCGACCCCGCCCTCGCGCAGCCGCTCGCTGAGGGTCGTCACGTAGCGCTTGACCTGCGGCTGGACGTAGCCGTTGGCGACGGTCGTCACGGTGCGCTCGTACTCCCGCAGCTCGGGCAGGACGTCGGAGGAGAGCGAGACCGGCACGCCCGGGAGGACCTCGGCGGCGAGGTCGCGCAGACGGCGCTCGTGCGCCGGGTCGGCGAAGGAGTTGACCAGCGAGATGGCGAGGGCCTCGACCCCCGTGAGCCGGGCGAGGGCGGCGCGGGCGCCGTCCTCGTCGAGCGCGCGGATCCGCGCGCCGTCGCTGGCGATCCGCTCGTCGACCTCCACGGTGTTCTCCAGCGCGGCGAGCGGCTCGGGCTTGGGCCAGATGATCCAGCCGGCCAGGCCGCCGGGGACGTAGGATCGGGCGATCTGCAGGACCTGCCGGAAGCCCTTCGTCGTCACGAGGCCGACGGTGGCGCCCTTGCCCTCGAGGATCGCGTTGGTCGCGACGGTCGTGCCGTGCAGGACCTGGGCGACCTCGGCGAGCGAGATGCCGGCCTGCTCGCAGACCTGGCCGATGCCGTTCAGCACGCCGACGGCCTGGTCCTGAGGCGTCGAGGCGGTCTTGGCCCGCCACGTCGCGCCGCTGGCCTCGTCGACGAGCAGGACGTCGGTGAAGGTGCCCCCGACGTCGACACCGAGGCGGTAGCTCATGACTGGTCTCCTTCTGCGGGGGCGGGTGAGGGCGTGCTGTCCGGCTCGGCGGCGCGGACCATGACGGATCGGGCGTGGCGGATGTGCGCGGTCATCACGGCGGCGGCCCAGTCGGCGTCGCCGGCGCGGAAGGCGTCGACGATCTCGACGTGGTGGGCGAGGCTGCGGCGCAGGGCGGCGTCGTCGTACGCCCGGAAGTTGCGCCGCTGCAGCGGCGTGCGGATGGCGCTGCCGAGAGCGCCGGCGAGCCCGGGGTGGGCGGCGAGCGCGACGATGCGGTCGTGGAAGGCGCGGTTCGCCGGAACGAGGGCGTCGAGGTCCTGCCCCGGACCGGGGCGCCCGACGGCGACGGTCGCCGCGGCCAGCCGGTCGAGCTCCTCGACGTCGTCCGCCGTGGCGCGGGGGACCGCGAGCGCGGTGAGCCGCGGCTCGAGCGTGGTCCGCAGGTCGAAGACGCCCTCGAGCTCGGCGAGGGTCCAGGTGGCGACGCGCGCGCCCCGGTTGGGGGCGGAGTCGACCAGGCCCTGGACGACGAGCCGGGAGAGGGCCTCGCGGACGGGCGTGCGGCTCACGCCGAGCCGGTCGGCCAGCTCCACCTCGGCCAGCCGCGCCCCCGGCGTGAGGTCGCCGCGCAGGATGAGCTCGCGCAGCGTGTCCTCGACGCGGTCGGTGGCCGTGGCGTCGGCGGTGCCGGGCATGCACGACTCCTCGTCGCTCGGCGGTGGGATCTCGGCGGGGAGATCTCGGCGGTGAGGTCACCGGCCGCCCGGGGGTGCGGCCGGTGATTGTGTGCAATCTAGGGATCGCGCCCTGGACGCACAAGGGTTTCGTCGCGTAACTTCACCGTGGACCGCTCGTCCCACGCGTGTTCTGCATACATCTGGCCCTTCTGTCGTGTCGACCTCCTGGGCGACCCGACCTTCTGTGCGACGGAGACCCCATGGGCACCCTGCTCCCCGACCCCCACCGCAGCCCGTCCCCGTCGGCCTCCCGTGCCCGGCTGCGCGAGCTCGTGTCGGCGCCGGCGCCGCTGCTCCTCCCCGGGGCGTACGACGCCCTCTCGGCCCGGCTCGTCGAGCAGGCCGGGTTCGACGCCGTCTACCTCACCGGGTTCGGCGCGACCGCCTCGCTGCTCGGCCGCCCAGACGTCGGGCTGCTCAGCGCGGCCGAGATGGCCGACCAGGCGCGCCGGTTCGTCGACGCCGTCGACCTGCCCGTCGTCGTCGACGCGGACACCGGCTACGGCAACGCCGTCAACGTCGTGCGCACCGTCCGGACGTGGGAGCAGGCCGGGGTCGCCGGCCTGCACCTCGAGGACCAGGTCACGCCGAAGAAGTGCGGTCACATGTCGGGCAAGCAGGTCGTGCCGCTCGCCGAGATGGTCGGCAAGATCGAGGCCGCCGTCGCCGCCCGCCGCGACGAGGGGCTCGTCCTCATCGCCCGCACCGACGCGGCCGCCGTCGAGGGGCTCGACGCGGCCATCGCGCGCGCCCGGGCCTACGCCGCCGCCGGCGCCGACGTGCTGTTCGTCGAGGCCCCCACGAGCGAGGCCGACATCGCCCGCGTCGCCGACGAGCTCGGCGGGGTCGCCCCGCTCGTCTTCAACGCCGCCGAGGGCGGGCGGACCCCGCCGCTGGCGCTCGAGCGGGTCGCCGAGCTCGGCTTCTCGCTCGTCATCTACCCGATCGCCACGCTGCTCGCGGCGACCGCGGCGGTGCAGGACGTGCTCGCGACGATCCGGCGCGACGGGACGCCGCACGCCGCCGCGCTGCCCGCCTTCGACGCCTTCACGACGACGGTCGGGCTGCCCGAGGTCGGCGAGCTGGAGACCCGCTTCGGGGGCTAGGCGTCCTGCACGTCGCCGTACGGGCCCTGCGCCTGGCCCTGTGCCTGACCGTGGCGAGCGGCGTCGGCGGCCGACTGCGGGGTCGAGCCCGGCTCGTCGGCCCGCAGCGGCCGGACCCGGACGGCGGTGCCGTACGCGCAGATCTCCGTGAAGGACTGGCCGATCTCGCCCGTGTCGAAGCGCATCGCGACGATCGCGTTGGCGCCGCGCTGCTCGGCCTCGGCGACCATCCGGCCCATCACCTCGTGCCGCGACTCGTAGACGATCTTCGTGTACTCCGGCAGCTCGCCGCCGCCGATCGCCCGGAAGCTCGCCGTGAAGCCGCCGACGATGGTGGCGCTGCGCACGGTCATCCCCATGACCTCGCCGAAGACCGCCTCGACGCGGTAGCCCGGGACCTCGTTGCTCGTCACGATGATCATGGGCCCGAGCCTGACAGGTCCCGCTCGGCGGTCGGCCGCCCCCCGCTGGGGACGCGCTGTGCCAGGGTGGCCACCGTGTCCCCGTCCTCCCCGCCGGACGACGTCCTGCGCGAGCACGCGGCCGCGCTGCGGGCGGTGGGCGCGACGGACCTGGCGCAGGCCGCGGACCGGCTGACCCCCGACGACCTCGCCCGGGTCGCCCGGGACGCCGGGCGGCTGCTCGACGACGACGGCGTCACCTACGCCCGGCCCGGTGAGGCCCCCGGGCCGTGGCGGCTCGACCCGCTCCCGCTGGTCCTCGGGTCGGCGCAGTGGGCCGGGCTGGAGCGCGGGCTGGTCCAGCGCGCCGAGCTGCTCGAGGCGGTCCTCGCCGACCTGCACGGGCCGCAGCGGCTGCTCGCCGAGGGCGTCGTCCCCCCCGAGGCGGTGCTGCGTCACCCCGGCTTCCTGCGCGCGCTCACCCGCGCGTCCTCCGCCGACCCGCGCCCGCTGGAGCTGACCGCGACCGACGTCGCGCGCGACGAGGAGGGGCGCTGGCTCGTCCTCGGCGACCGGACCCAGGCGCCGTCGGGTCTCGGCTACGCGCTGGAGAACCGCCGGGTCCTCAGCCGCGTGCTGCCCGAGCTCTACCGGGAGGCGTCGCTGCACCGGGTGGGCCCGTTCTTCGGGGCGCTGCGCACGGTCCTGCTCCAGTGCGCCGACGAGGAGGTCGCCGACCCCCAGGTCGTCGTCCTCACCCCGGGCAGCCACTCCGAGACCGCCTACGACCAGGCCGTCGTCGCCACGCGGCTCGGCTTCCCGCTCGTGCGCGGCGAGGACCTCGTCGTGCGCCGTGGGCGGCTGTGGCTGCGCAGCCTCGACCGGCTCGAGCCGGTCCACGTCGTGCTGCGCCGGGTCGACCCCGCCTGGTGCGACCCGCTCGAGCTGCGGCCCGACAGCCGGCTCGGGGTGCCGGGACTGCTCGAGTGCGTTCGGCGCGGGACCGTCCGGGTCGTCAACGCGCTCGGGGCGACGGTGCTGGAGAACCCGGCCCTGCTGCCGTTCCTGCCGGCGGCGGCGTCGCTGCTGCTCGGCGAGCCGCTGCGGCTGCCGTCCGTGCCGACGTGGTGGTGCGGCGCGCCCGCGGGCCTGGAGCGGGCCCGCGCCCTGCTCGGCGCGGGCCGGGACGCGTCCGGGGGGAGTGTGGGCGAGGTGCTCGTGCGGGCGCTCGACCGCAGCACCCCCCTCGCCGGGGACGACCGGCTCGCCCGCGTCGAGGCCGACCCCGGCCGGTACGTCGTCCAGCACCGACCGCCGCTCGCGACCACCGCGACCCTCGTGGAGGACGGCCTCGCCGCCCGACCGGTGACGCTGCGGACGTTCGCGCTGCGGCAGGGGGCGTCGTACCGGCTCCTGCTCGGGGGGCTCGCCGCGGTGCAGCCGGGGCCGGGCGGCCCGCCGGAGCGGGCGGGAGGTCCGCCGACCAAGGACGTCTGGGTGCTCAAGGCGGAGCCGTCCGACCGCGACCAGGGGCTCGGGGCCAGCCTGCCCGCCCTCGGCCACCGCGTGCTCACGCCGAGCGTGCCACGGGCGCTGGAGCACCTGTTCTGGCTGGGCCGGTACGCCGAGCGCGCCGAGACGCTGCTGCGGCTCGTCCTCGCGACGCACCCGCTCGTGGAGGACTTCGCCGGACGACGCGACCCCGCCGGTCCGGGCACGAGCGGGGGCCGTGCGGTCGAGGTGCTCGTCGGGGCGCTCGCGCGGTTCGCGGGGCCGCCGCAGCGGCTCGGAGACGTCGACGGCTACCTGCACGACCTGCTCACCGACCGCGGCCGGCCGGGGTCGGCCGCGCAGTCGCTCGACGCGGCGCGGGTCGCGGCGGAGGGGGTGCGCGACCAGCTGTCGGCCGACACCTGGCGGGCCCTCGCCGTCGCCGACCGGGCCGAGGCGGAGCTCGTGCGCACCCTCGGGTCGCACCACCTCGCCGAGGGCGCCGGGCGGATGCTCACGGGGGTCCTGGCCCTGCACGGCGTGACCGGCAACATGGTCCGCGACCCCGGCTGGCACCTGCTCGAGGCGGGCCGGGCCCTCGAGCGCGGGCTCCAGCTCGCGCTGCTGCTGCGGGTCGTCGTCGAGCGGCACGGGATCGAGGTCGACCGCACCGTCCTGCAGACCGTGCTCGCCGCGGCGGAGAGCAGCGTCACCCACCGGCGCCGGCACCGCGGCGACGTGCGGCCGGCCACCGTCCTCGACCTGCTGCTCACCGACCCCGACAACCCGCGCTCGCTCGCCTTCTCGCTCGGCCTCGTCGGCGAGCACCTCGCCGCGGTGCCGACGGCGACCGGCGCCACCCGGCCCGAACGGCTGCTCGCCGACCTGCGCGAGGAGGTCGCCGAGCTCGACGTCGCGACGCTGGTGGCCATCGGCGGCGCGAGCCGGCCGCACCTCGAGCGCCACCTCACCCGGCTCACCGACGACCTCACCCGGGTCGCCGACGCGGTCGCCGCGACCCACCTCGCGGCCGGCCCCGCCCCGCGGGCGTTCGGCGGCGGGCGCGAGCCCGCGGTGCGGGGGCTGCGATGAGGGGGCTGGGATGAGGGGGCCGCGATGAGGTACCGGGTCACGCACCGCACGACGTACACGTACGACGACGACGTCACCGACAGCCTCGCCGTCGCGCACCTGACGCCGCGCTCGCTGCCGTGGCAGGTCGTGCACGCCGCGCAGGTCGACGTCGACCCCGCGCCGGAGGACCGCCGCGCCGACCTCGACGCCTTCGGCAACGGGACGGTGTTCCTCCAGGTGACGACCCCGCACCGCGTCCTCACGGTCATCGGCCGCAGCGAGGTCGAGGTGCAGCCGTCCGCGGCCGACCAGGCCGACGCGGTGGCGCTGTCGGTCCCGTGGGAGCAGGCGCGGCCGGCGCTCCGCCCGGACCTGCCCGGCGCCTGGCGCGCGGTCGACCTCACCCTCGCGTCGCCGCTCGTCGACCTGGTGCCGGCCGCGACGGCGTACGCCGCCCTCAGCCTCACCCCCGGCCGGCCGCTGGGGGAGGCGGTGGACGACCTCGTGCACCGGATCCACGCCGACCTCGCCTACGACCCGCGGGCCACGACCGTGACGAGCCGCATCGAGGAGGTGCTCGACCAGCGGGCCGGGGTGTGCCAGGACTTCGCGCAGCTCATGGTGGCCGGCCTGCGCGGGCACGGGCTCGCGGCGCGGTACGTCAGCGGGTACCTGTCGACGACGCCGCCGCCCGGTCGCGACCGCGTCGTCGGTGCCGACGCCAGCCACGCCTGGGTGCAGGTGTGGGTGCCGAGGCCGGACCTCCCGGACGGCCCGGGGGACCCGCGCTCGTGGCTCGCCGTGGACCCGACCAACGACGCGCGGGTGGGGGAGCGGCACGTCACCGTCGCGTGGGGGCGCGACTACGGCGACGTCCCGCCGCTCAAGGGGGTCATCGTCACCGAGGCCGAGAGCTCGCGGCTCGAGGTCTCCGTCGACGTCGAGCCGCTCCCAGGGGGTGGGGACGTGTCGGGGTCGGCCGACCCGGGCACGGGAGCGCCGTGAGGACCTACCAGTGCCGGGTCAGCGGCCACCCCCTGTACCTGGAGAACACCGTCTGCCTCGGCTGCGGGACGCCGCAGGCGTACTCGCGCGCCGAGCGGGAGATCGTCCCGGTGCGGCCCGAGGGCGAGCGGGAGGCCGGTCGTGACGGGGGGAGGGGGGCGTCGTACGTCGACCCGCAGGGCACCGCGTGGTGGCCCTGCGCGGACGTCGCCCTCAACGGCTGCACGTGGCTGGCGCCGGCCGACGGGGCTCTCTGCGAGAGCTGCGCCCTCACCCGGACGCGCCCGAACGACGCCGACCTCGAGGGGCTCGGGCTCTACGCCGAGACCGAGCGCGCCAAGCGGCAGCTGCTCGTCGAGCTCGACGCCCGCGGGGTGCGCTGGGTCCCGCGCACCGAGGACCCGGAGACGGGGCTGTGCTTCGACCTGCTGTCCAGCCGCGCCGAGGACGTCGTCATCGGGCACGCCGACGGCGTCGTCACCATCGACCTCGCCGAGAGCCACGACGCGTACCGCGAGAAGGTGCGGATGCGGCTCGGTGAGCCCTACCGGACGATGCTCGGCCACCTGCGGCACGAGACGGGGCACTACGTCGAGGGCCTGCACGTCCTCGGCGACGAGGAGCGCACCCGGCGGGTCCGTGCCCTGTTCGGCGACGACCGCGCGGACTACCAGGCCGAGATCGACCGCCACTACGCCGAGGGACCCCCGGACGGGTGGGAGGCGTCGTACATCTCCGAGTACGCGACCATGCACCCGTACGAGGACTTCGCCGAGACCTTCGCGCACTTCCTGCACATCAGCGACACCCTCGAGACGGCCCTCGAGCAGGGGCTGCTGCCGGCCGGGACCGACCTGTCCGGCCCCTTCGGACGCGTCGTCGTCGACGTGTGGGTGCCGCTGTCGATCGCGCTCAACCAGGTCGAGCGGTCGATGGGCAAGCCCGACCTCTACCCGTTCGTCCTCGCCGCGCCCGTCGTCGACAAGCTCGACCTCGTCGCCGAGCTCGTGACGAGCTGACCCCCGTGCAGGGCTGAGGTGCTGGCGGAGCTGGGCGCGCGGCTCGCGCCGGTGCCGGCCGGGGCCCTCGCCCGGCCCGAGGTGACGACGGCGCTCCTGCTCGCGCTGGTCCTCGGCGTCGTCGTCGTCGCGGTCGACCCGGTCTGGCGGGTGGCCCGGCTCGGCGTCACCCTCGTCCACGAGCTCGGCCACGCCGGCGTCGGGCTGCTCTGCGGGCGCCGGTTCACCGGGTTCGTGCTGCGCGGCGACATGTCCGGCGAGGCCGTCACCCGGGGTCCGGCGCGCGGGGCCGGTCGGGTCCTCACGACCGCCGCCGGCTACCCGGCGCCGGCCGTCGTCGCGCTCGTGCTCGTCGCCGCGGCCGCCCGGGGCTGGGCCGCGGCGGTGCTGGGGGCGGTCGTCGCCGCCCTCGTCGTCGCGCTCGTGCGGGTCCGGTCGGCGCTCACCCTCGCCGTCGTCCTCGCGGTGCTCGCCGGGGCGGCGTCGCTGTGGTGGTGGCGCGACGACGTCCGCCAGGCGCAGGTCCTCACGGGCCTCGGACTGGTCCTGCTCGTCGGCGCGTGGCGGCACCTGGCCGCCGTCCGGCCCCGCGCGACCCCGTCCCTACGGCGACGCGAGCGGGGTGACCGGGGCAGCGACCCTGCCGTGCTCGCCGAGCTCACCCACGTGCCGGCCCCGGTCTGGTGGGCCGTGCTCGTCCTCGTCACCGCCGGCTGCACCCTGGGCGTCCTCGTGACGCTGAGACCCCTGGTGACGTCGAGCCCCTGAGCGTTCCCAGAAAGTTCGCAGCGCGTATCGCTTGCGAGACGCCGTACCGGGTCGCAGACTCGACGTGGGGGCCGGGCTTCAACCACCAGGTCCGGCTCCCAACGCCGGCTCCACGGCGTCCCGACGTGGGGGGCCCGACGTGGGGGGCCCGACGTGGGGGGCCCGACACGTAGGGTCGGACGATGCGCGTCGTCGTCGTCGGAGGTACCGGGCACATCGGCACGTGGCTGGTGCCGCGTCTCGTCGCGGGCGGTCACGAGGTGGTCGTGCTCAGCCGTGGGCGCCGGGCGCCGTACCCCCACCCCGCGCAGCAGCCGGACCCCCAGCAGGTCGTCCCCGAGCAGGTCGTGGTCGACCGGGACGCCGAGGACGCGGCCGGCACCTTCGGGACCCGCGTGCGCTCGCTCGAGGCCGACGCGGTCGTCGACCTCGTCTGCTTCACCCCCGACAGCGCCCGGGCGCTCACCGACGCCCTCGCCGGCAGCGGCACCCACCTCGTGCACGTCGGCACCATCTGGGCGCACGGACCGAGCCGGCTGGTCCCGACGCGCGAGGACTCCCCGCGTCGCCCGGTCACGCCGTACGGCGTCGCGAAGGCCGCCATCGAGGACCACCTGCACGCCGTCACCCGCGCCGGCGACCTCGACGCGAGCGTCGTCATGCCGGGCCACATCAGCGGGCCCGGCTGGCTGCCGATCACCCCCGCCGGCGACCTCGACCCGGGCGTGTTCCGCGCGCTCGCCACCGGCGGACCGGTCACCCTGCCCGACGACGGGCTCGCCACGCTCCAGCACGTGCACGCCGACGACGTCGCCGCCGTGGTCGAGGCCGCGCTCGACCGGCGTGAGGTCGCCGCCGGCCGCAGCTGGCACGCCGTCGCCGAGCAGGCGGTGACCCTGCGCGCGTACGCCGAGGAGGCCGCCCGCTGGTGGGGTCGCGAGGCCGACCTGCGGCTGCTGCCGCTCGAGCAGTGGCGCGCGCAGGCCGACCCCGAGCAGGTGGCCACCACGCTGGACCACCTCGCGCACCGGCCGTGCTGCTCGATGGACGCCGTCCGCGACGAGCTCGGCGTGCGGCCGGCGCACACCCTGCTGGACACGGTCCGCGAGGCCGTCGCCTCGGTCGCCGAGGAGCACGGGATCCCGCCGCTGGGCTGAGGCAGGGATCGGCGCCCGGGCTGGTCCTACGACCATCGGCCACTGGTCGTCCTGCCCCCATCCGACCCACGCTGGGGTCATGACGTCGACGCCCCGCGGTGCCACCCGGCTGCTCCTGCCGGTCGCGCGACCGCACCTGCCGGCCCTCGGCCGGGCCACGGGCCTCGTCGTCCTGCGCGGGCTCGCCGTGCTCGCCCGGCCGTGGCCACTGGCCATCGCCGTCGACGCGGCGCTCGAGCCGACGCACCGCCCCCTCCCGCTGGGCCTGGACCGCCCGCTGGGAGGACTCCCGCCGCTCGGCGTCGTCCTGCTCGCGGCCCTGGCCGGTGTCCTCGTCAGCGTCGCCGTCGGCGCGCTCGACCTGGCCGTCGACCTCACCGCCGAGTCGGCCGCCGAGCGGCTGGGGGCAGACCTGCGCCGCGACGCCTTCGCGCACGCCCTCGGGCGCTCCCTGCGGTGGCACGACGCGATCCGCTCCGCGGAGCTCGTCACCCGCCTCACCACGGACGTCGGCCGGCTCCTCGACGCGGTCGTGGCGCTCGCGACGTCGCTGCTGCCCGACGTCGTCCTGCTCGTCGCCGTCCTCGTCGTCATCGCCCACCTCGACCTCGGCCTCGCCGTCGTCGCCCTCGGCATCGTCCCCCTCCTCGGGGTGCTGGCCGTCGAGCAGCGCCAGCGGGTCCGGAGCGCGCAGGCCGGGGCGCGCACCGCCTCCGGTGCCCTCGCGACGACGACCCAGGACCTGCTGCACGCCGTCCGGACCGTCCAGGCCTTCGGCCGGGAGGACCGCGCGACGCGCACCTTCGGCCGGCGCAACGAGACCCTGCTGCGCGCCCAGCTGCACGCCGTCCGGGTCGAGGCCCGCTGGCTGCCGACGGGCGAGATCGTGCTCGCCCTCGGCGGGGCGCTCGTCCTCGCCACCGGCGGCACCCACGTCCTGGCCGGCACGCTCAGCGTCGGCACGCTGCTCGTCGTCGTGGCCTACGTCCGCGACCTCTACGCCCCCGTCCGCAGCCTGACCCGGCTCTCCGGCGTGCTGGCCAAGGCCGGGGCCTCGGCGGCCAGGGTCGCCGAGGTCGTCGACACCGACGACGGCGTCGCCGACCGCCCCGGCGCGACCGACCTGCGCCCACCGGTGCACGGGATCCGCCTCGAGGACGTCCGCTTCGGCTACGACCCCGGTGCCCCCGTGCTCGACGGCCTCGACCTCGAGCTCGAGGCCGGCCGGGTCACCGCGCTCGTCGGCCCGAGCGGCGCCGGCAAGAGCACGGTCCTGCAGCTCCTCCTGCGCCTGTACGACGTCGACGCCGGCCGGGTCCTCGTCGACGGCACCGACCTGCGCTGCACCACCCGCCGCAGCCTCACCCGGGTCGTCGGCTACCTCCCGCAGGACCCGTGGCTGCTCGACGCCAGCCTCGCCGACAACATCGCGTACGGCGCCCCCGCCCCGTCGCCGTCGGCGGTCCGCGACGCCGCCCGGGTCGCGCACGTCGAGGAGTTCCTCGACGAGCTGCCCGACGGTCTCGACACCGTCCTCGGGCAGGACGCCGCCCGGCTGTCCGGTGGGCAACGCCGCCGGGTCGCCCTGGCCCGGGCCGTCGTCGGCGGTGCCCCGGTCCTCCTGCTCGACGAGCCCACCGCCTCCCTCGACGACGAGTCGGCCCGCGTCGTCGTCGACGCGATCCGCTCGGTCGCGCGCGGCCGGACCGTCGTCGTCGTCACGCACGACGAGCGCGTCGCGGCCGTCGCCGACCGGGTGGTGCGCCTCGAGCGGCGCCGACCCCTCGACCCCACGGACCACCCCGACACCCCCGAGGGAGGTGAACCCCATGACCACCACGACCCCCGTCCTGGCGCAGCACGGACGCTCGCGCTCGCGCAGCCGGTCACGCAGCCGCTCGCGCGACTGAGCGACTGAGCGAGCTACCCGCCCCACCCGTCCACCCACCACCACATCCCCACCGAAGGAGGTGAACACCATGACCGTCACCACCCCCGTCGCCCAGCACCACGGGCGCTCCCGGTCGCGCAGCCGCTCCCGGAGCCGCTCGCGTGGCTGACGCACCCGGCGGGGCCCGGCCGCCCTCACCGCCGGCCGGGCCCCCACGCCGCACCTCCCTCGCCCCCACCCCCGCCCGACCTGGAGCCCGTCATGTCGACCGCCACCGCCCGACGCCCCGCTGACCGCGCCCTCCCGAGCACCACCCCGAGCACCACCCCGAGCACCCCCGTGGTCGCCGACGACCTGGACGGTCTGCCGGTCCGCGACCCGGAGCCGGGGGGCGAGCTGCTGCCGGGGTACACGGCCCTGGACCGGCTCGGCGTCGGGCAGCGCTGCGAGACCTGGCTGGCGTGGTCGGCGGAGCTGTGGCACCCCGTGGTCCTCAAGCTGCCCCGGCTGCACCAGCTCGACCACCCGCGCGCCCGGGCGAGCCTGCGCCGCGAGGCGGTCGCACTCTTCGACGGGCACCCCGTCCTGCCGCGGCTCGTCGCCGACGGGGCGGACGAGCCGGTGCCGTACGTCGCCGTCGAGCTGCTCAGCGGGGAGTGCCTCGCGGACCTCGTCGAGGACGGCCCCCGACCCGGCCACGAGGTCGCCTCGCTCGGCGCCCAGCTGCTGGCCGGCCTGCGGCACCTGCACCGACGCGGCCTGGCCCACCTCGACGTCAAGACCGAGAACGTGCTGCTCGTCGGGTCGGGCGGCACCGGCGTCCCGCGGCTGGTCGACCTGGGGTCGGCGCGCAGCATCGGCCGCGAGCAACCGCCCGGCAAGCCCGTCGGCACCCTCGGCTACGCCGCCCCCGAGATGGAGGCGTGCGCCCCGCTGTCGGCCGCGATGGACCTCTACGGTCTCGGCACCGTGCTCGCCGAGCTGCTCACCGGGCTGCCCTTCCCCGACGGCGCGGGCGCCGCCGTCGCCGGTCTCGACGACCCGGTCGCCGCCGTCGTCCTGCGGCTGCTCGACGACGACCCGGGGGAGCGCGGACGGTCCGACGAGGTCCTCGTCGCGCTGGCCGCCCTCGCCGGCGACCTGCGGCCGTGGCCCGAGTGGGCCGACGACCTGCTGGTGCGCGCAGGCGCCCCGGCCTAGGGAACCCGGTCTGGAGGAACCCGGCCTGCAGGAACCCGGCCTGGAGGAACCCGGCCTAGAGGAACTCGGCCGGGTCGAACTCGGCGATGGGGATGACCCGGATCCGCGGCAGCCGCGTCGTGAAGGCCTGCACGTCGTACTCGAGGTCGATGAACTGCAGCCCGGCGTCGGCCAGCGGCGCGTACTCCTTGCTGCGGAACTCCTTGAACCCCACCAGCGCCACCCGGCGCCCGTCGCACAGCGCGCCGACCTGCGGCACGAAGTCGCGGTCGTGGCTGAGCAGCATGACGTCGGCGGACCGGTCCTTGAGCGCCTCGAGGGTGCGCTGGATGGCGATGTCGACGACCTTCTCGCCGGCGTCCCCCGAGAGCGGGACGGGCCGGAACCCCAGCGCCATGAGGGCCTGGACGAACGGGTACGGCATCTCCCCGTTGACCGCGAGGAAGAACAGCCCGACCGCGGGCTGCGGCCACGTGTGCTCGGCGAAGGTCATGACCCGGTCCCAGCGCGGCCGCTCCTCGGACATCGGGCGGCGCTGGAGGATCGAGCCACCCAGGGTCGCGTCGATGTTCTCGCCGTCGACGAGGACGTACGTCGTCCGCTCGCCGGGTCCGCTGCTCGGGTCCATGCCGCCACCATAGGGCCGCACGGCCCGGACCGGGCTGGCACCATGCGGCGATGACCGCACCCGCCACGCCGCCCGCCGCCATCGGGACCGCCGCGACCGAGACCGCTGTCGTCGTCCTGGTCCCGGAGGCCGAGCCGGTCGTGGCGCCGTACCGGCTGGAGCTGGACCGGGCCGCCGCCTGGGGCGTGCCCGCGCACGTGACCGTCCTCTACCCGTTCGTCGACCCGGTCCGGCTCGACGACGACGTCCTCACCCGGCTCGGGGCGGCCGTGCGCGCGGTCCCCGCCTTCGACGCCGAGCTCACCGACGTCGCGTGGTTCGGCGACGACGTGGCCTGGCTCGCGCCCGACCCCGGGGCCGCCGCCGCGTTCCGCGCCCTCACCGCGGCGGCGTACGGCGCCTTCCCCGACCACCCGCCGTACGGCGGCGCGCACGACGACGCCGTCCCGCACCTCACCCTCGGGGAGAGCGCGGTCGGAGGGCTCGACGCGGTCCGGGCGGCGGCCGAGGCGGTGTCGGCGCGGCTCCCGGTGCGCACGCGGGTCCACGAGGTCGCGGTCCTCGCCGGGGCGGCGGTCGCGGGCTCCTGGTCCGACGTCCACCGAATCGCGCTACCCACGGGTCCGGGGTAGGACGGGACGACGGCCGCAACGGGGCGGCCGTCACCAGGGAAGGCCTCACATGTCCAGCTCCTCCTCACCCCTCCCACCCACCACCGGGGTCACGCCCGGGATCATGCCCGGGATCACGCGCAGGACCGTCCTGCGGGCCGGCGCCGCCGGGTCCGCGCTCGCCGGCGCGGCCCTCACCTCCGGACCGGGCCCGTCGGCCGCCGCCGACGCGACGGGCACCGCCGGCACCGGGCGGACGGACCGGATCGGCACCGGCACCGACTTCGCCGTCCGCGTCTCGCCGGACGGACGCACCCTCGCGCTCGACGTCCTCGGCGTCCTGTGGGTCTGCTCGTCCTCCGGCGGCGACGCCCGCCGGCTGACCAGCGACTTGTTCGACATCGCCCAACCCGACTGGAGCCCCGACGGCAGCACGCTCGTCGTCCAGTCCTACCGCGACGCCGTCTTCAACCTGTGGACGGTCCGCCCCGACGGGTCGCAGCTGCGCCAGCTGACCCAGGGACCCTACGACCACCGCGAGCCGCGCTGGTCCCCGGACGGGCGCACCATCGCGTTCTCCTCGGACCTGCGCGGCAGCTACGGCATCTACGCGTACGACGTCGCGTCGGCGACGATCCGCGTGCTCGCCGACGACCCCGTCGCCGAGGAGTACGAGCCGACCTGGTCGCCGGACGGGACGACGGTCGCCTTCGTCGTCGACAACACCCGGATCGACGTCGTCACCGTGGCCACCGGCGTGCGGTCGACGCTCGGCAGCGTGCCCACGGGGGTCGTCCTGCACATGCCGCAGTGGCTGCCCGACGGCAGCGGCGTCATCGCGCACCGGCTCGAGGCGCAGCGCAACGAGCTCGTCCTCCTGTCGGCCGGGACGTCGGCCGGCGGTGTCGCGGGCACCGTGACCCCGCTCGTCACCGGCGAGGAGGTGCTGCCGTTCCGGGCCTCGTTCCCGGCGGGCTCTGCGGCCGGCGCGGACCGCCTCTACTACTACACGTCCGAGGGCAAGGTCCGGCGGCGCCGGCTCGGCGACCCGCAGCGGCACACCGTGGGGTTCACCGCCGCGGTCCAGCTCGTCACGCCGTCGTACCGCAAGCGGCGGCGGCAGTTCGACTCGCGAGCACCCCAGCAGGTCAAGGGGATCGGGAGCCCGACCCTGTCGCCCGACGCGCGCTCGGTCGCCTTCCGCGCGCTCGGCGACCTGTACGTCGGCGCCCTCGGGCAGCGTCCGCGACCGTTGTTCCGCGACGGCTGGTGGGTGTCCGACCCGGACTGGTCGCCCGACGGCCGACGCCTCGCCTACGCGTCCGACCGCACCGGCACCCTCAACCTCTGGGTGCGCGACCTCGCGACGGCGACCGACACCCAGCTGACCTCCTTCACCGAGTCGGCGGCGGTCTCCTGCCGCTGGTCGCCGGACGGCAGCGAGCTGGCCTACCTCGACCAGGACGGCGGCCTGTGGGTGCTCGACGTCGCGAGCGGGGACGTCCAGCTGGTCTTCCCGGCGACCTTCGAGCCGGGCCGGCCGACGTGGTCGCCCGACGGGTCGGTCATCGCTCTCGCGGCGGTCAAGCCCTACAGCAGGCGGTACCGCGAGGGGCTGTCGAAGATCCTCCTCGTCGACCGGCGCACCGGCGAGGCGACGTACGTCGACCCGGCGCCCGACCGCTCGCTGCAGACCCGGGGCGACGACGGGCCGGTGTGGTCGCCCGACGGGCGGTGGCTGTGCTTCGCCATGGAGAGCGTGCTGTGGCTGCTGCCCGTCGGCCGTGACGGACGGCCGACGGGACCGGCGCGGCAGCTGACGACCGTGGTCAGCGACGCGCCGTCGTGGTCGGGCGACAGCCGCACCGTGCTCTTCCTCAGCAACGGGACGCTGCGGACCGTCCGCGTGGGTGCCGTGACGAGCGGCGGTGGCGGTTCGCCCTCGGCGGGCACGGCGCACGACCTGCCGCTGACGTGGACCAACGACCCCGGCACCGACACCCTCGTCGTGCACGCCGGCCGGATGTGGGACGGCGTGAGCCGGACCGTCGTGCGCGACGTCGACATCCTGGTCAGCGGGCAGCGGATCACCGGGATCGAGCCGCACCGGGCGGGCCGGCCCGGTCGCCTCGTCGACGCGAGCGACCGGTTCGTCATGCCGGGCCTCATCGACATCCACCACCACCGCGAGATGCAGGGCTACTCGTACGGCTCGCGGCAGGGGCCGCTCTGGCTCTCGCTCGGCATCACGACGACGCGGTCGCCGGGCAGCCCGGCCTACCACATGGTCGAGGAGCGGGAGGCGGTCCAGTCCGGACACCGGGTCGCGCCGCGCTACTTCGGCACCGGCGAGGCCGTCGACGGGCCGCGCATCTACTACAACTTCATGCGGCCGACGTTCACCGCGGCGCAGCTCCCGCTCGAGCTGTCCCGCGCCGGTGCGCTCGACTACGACCTCATGAAGTGCTACGTCCGGCTCCCCACCGCGTGGCAGAAGCAGGTCATCGCGTGGGCGCACGAGCACGGCGTGCCGTCGACGTCGCACTACCACTACCCGGCGATGGCCTTCGGCGGCGACCAGACCGAGCACATCGGGGCGACCAACCGCTTCGGCTACTCGCGCACGGTCACCAACGTCGGCAGCGGGTTCGAGGACGTCATCTCGATGTTCAACGAGTCCCGGATGGCGCGGACGCCCACGCTGTTCGTGTCGTCGACGCTCTACCGGGAGGACACCTCGCTCGTCACCGATCCGCGGGTCACCCGGATGTACCCGCTGTGGCGGCAGAAGGCGCTCGCCGCGACGGTGACCACCGCCACGACGACGGACCAGACGGCGACCCGGGCCAACCTGCGCCACCAGGTGGCGCAGGTGCTCGCGATGGTCCGCGGCGGCGGTCTCGTGACGACCGGCACCGACTCGCCGATCGACCACCTCGCGATCAGCACGCACATGAACCTGCGGGCGTGCGTGAAGTACGGCCTCACGCCGTACGAGGCGCTCGTCACCGCGACGAGCTCGACCGGCGCCTACCTCGGCGAGCAACTCGGGCAGGTGCGGGCCGGCTTCTATGCCGACCTCGCGATCGTCGACGGCGACCCGCTCGCGCGGATCGAGGACGCCGCCGCCGTGACGGCGGTCGTCACCGGCGGGCGGTACCGCACCGTCGAGGAGCTGCTCGCGCCGTACGACGGCCCGACCGCCACCCACGGCGACGCGACCCCGGCGACCGCCGGACCCGGGACCGCCGGACCGGCGACCGCCGGACCCGGGACGCGGGCGGCTGCGCGACCGGCAGCACGCGCCCGTGCCAACAGGATCCGCCCGGCGGTGCCCCGGCACCCGTCGACGGCCGGTTTCTGGTGGAACGACCCGCAGGTGCTCGCCCACGCGCGCGAGGCGTGCTGCGAGCAGCACTGACCGGAGTGGGCGTCGCCGCGGCCGGGCCGGGAGAAATCCCGTGCCCGGTCGTGGCGGTCGCCGTACCGTCGGAGGATGGACGGGCACGGTGGGCGGCTGCGGGTGACCTTCCACGACGACCCGGCCGCGTTCCTCTCCGTCGCCGGGCCGGTGCTCGGGGCCGACCCGGTGACGGGGACCGTCGTCGCGACCATCGCGCAGCGGGTCGCGCACGAGCTCGCCGGCGGGGTCGACTCCTGGGAAGCGGTCGGGGCGCCGTTCGCGCGGTGGTGGGCGACGGTGCACGACGTCCCCGGTGGCACCGGACCCGGGGAGGGCCCCGTGGTGGGCGTGGCGATGCGGACGGCCGGGTTCGAGCGCTACCCGGCCTTCCTGCTGCCGATGCCCGACGACGCCGCGCGCGTGCTCGCGCGCGAGGTGCACGACCGCGGCGAGGAGCTGCGCGGCCTCAACGGCGCCCTGCCCGCCGTCCGGGTCTGCGCCGAGGAGACCGCCCGGCTGCTCGGTGGGTCGGTGCACCTCCTCGTGCGCACCCGGCTCTTCGAGGCCCGGCACGTGGACCACCCTGCGGCGCCGGACGGGAGCCTGTCCCTCGCCGGCCCGGGCGACCTCGAGGTCTGCGCGGCCTGGTTCGCGGCGTTCCACGCCGACGCCGACCGCCAGGCCGGCCGTCGACCTGGGGAGGGTGGGGAGCACCCACCGGACCGGGACGACGTCGCCCGTCGCATCGAGCGGGGGACGGTGGCGTTGTGGCGGGACGGCCAGGGGCGGCCCGTGCACCTCACCGGGTGGAACCCGCCCGCCTTCGGGGTCGCGCGGATCGGTCCCGTCTACACGCCGGCCGAGCACCGCGGGCGCGGGTACGCCGCCGCGGCCGTCGCCGCGACGACCCAGCGCTTCCTGGACGACGGCGTGCGGGTGTGCCTCTTCACCGACCAGGCGAACCCGGTGTCGAACGCGCTCTACGAACGGCTCGGCTACCGACCCGTCACGGACATGGCGCAGCTCGTCGTCGAGTGATCCGCAGGTCGGCTCGATGTCGGGCCCGCTCCCGAGGCGCGTCATGAGCGCAGGGGTGGGGTCGGTGGTGGGGTGTGCCAGCGGACGCCGGTGGGGGTGACGCTCGCGGTGAGGTCGTGGGTGTGGACGTGGGTGTGGTGGCGTCGGCAGAGCAGGGCGGCGTTGCTGCGGTCGGTGGTGCCGCCGCGTGACCACCACTGGACGTGGTGGACGTCGCACCAGGTGGCGGGTGTCGTGCAGCCGGGGTAGGTGCAGTGCTTGTCCCGCCTCCACACGTTGAGGCGCTGCGCGGGGGCGAACAGGCGCTTGGTGCGGCCGAGGTCGAGGACCTGGCCGTCGGCGCCGAGGAGGGCGGGGATGATCCCGGCCTCGCAGGCGAGGCGGCGGACGGTGGCGGGGGAGAGGACCTCGCCGGTGGAGGTGATGCCGGCGCGGTCGAGGGCGCCGGTCAGGGCGTCGTAGTCGATGGTGACGAGCAGCTGGGTCTTGTCGCCGAGCCCGGGGCGAGGCCCGAACGCCGCCCCCGGCGTGCTACCCGCCGTGTCACCGGCTCGGTCACCCACGTTGTCACCCGTCGTGCTGGCGGCGTTGTCGCCGTCCTGGGAGGTGGTGCTCTCGCTGCCTGCGCTGCCCGGCATGGCGCTTCCGCCGCCGGCGGCGACGGCGCGGGTGACGAGGTCGAGCAGCGCGTCCGCGCGGCGGGTCGCGGGTGAGCGGGGGTCGGTCGTCTCGCCCGGTTCGAGGGTGCCGTCCTGCAGCCGGCGGGGCGCTGACAGCGCGGACACGGCGGCGTCGACGATCGCGGCGCCCTCGGGGTCGAGGGTCAGCTTGTAGGAGGCCAGGCCTGTGGCGGAGCAACCGCCGTCGGTGCGGGTGAACGCGCGGGCCTGGCGGGCGCGGCGTTCGTCGTCCTCGAGGTCCCTCGAGGGTTTGACCACGGCGGCGGCTTCGCGCAGGTGCCGGGCCAGCCGCTTCGCGTCCACGCCCCGAGAGGACCCCGGAGCCTCGGTCTCACGCGGATCCGTGGAGCCGTCTGGTCGGACGTCGGGCAGGACGTCGGAGGCGCCCACGACGAGCCCGGTCACCCAGGTCGTCAGGTCGTCCTCGTCCGCGGCGGGCGAGATCTGCTGGGCGAACCGCACGATCTGCGCGGCCCGCCCGACAGGCAGCGCGGTGGAGAAGATCGCCTCGCGGACGACGTCCGCGCCGGGCACCCGGTCCCGTGACGCGCCCCCGAGCTGTCCTGCGTCAGGCGCGGCGGTGGCTCGCGCCACCGTGACCGCGGCGGCGACGGTGTTCACCTCCGGCAGCGGCGCCCGTGCCCCGAGGGCCTGGCGGGTGTAGTCCGCCACGGAGAACCCGGCCTCGGACGCCAGCCCCCGCGAGAGGACCTCCCCGAGCAGGACCTGCTCGAGCACCTCGAGCCGGGCCCGGGCCTCCCCGATGTCCCCGAACGCGGCGAGCACCTGCCCGGTCGACAGCCGGCACCCCTGCGGTGTGGCCGACGGATCCGTCGCCGCGCGCAGCGCCTGGACCGCCGCCGCCGTCGCAGCGTCCAGCGCTGCTCTCTCGTGCGCTCCACCGTCGCCGAGCGCACCGGGAGCGTGGTCCTGGCGCTTCTCCCCGAACCCGGCCGACCACCCCGCCGGCTCACCCAGGACGTCCCCGACCCGCCGCCACGACCCCTCACCACCAGAGGCACCACCGGGCGCGGCAGCGGCGTCCGCCGCACCACGCTCCGGGGTCAGGTCCTCGTCCATGTCCCCACGCTAGACGCGACCACCGACAGTCCTATCCCGGCCGTTGCACGCCAATCCTGCTGTCGCACAGTCGGATTGGCATCAACACGCAAATCGGACGTCTCAACACCCTGACCGACCATCCGCTTGACAACGGCGACCCACGTGCCCCAAAGAGCCTCAGGGGAGCAGCCGCGCGACCAGCTCGTCGACCGTGTCGTCCACGGTGAGCTCGGGGTCGAGCGGGATCGTCAGCCGGTCGAGGAGGAGACCGTCGAGGGCGTAGTGGAAGAGGAGGAGCTCGGTCCGCCCGCCCGGCAGCCCGGCCGCGGTGTGGAAGGCGACGTCGTCCGCGAAGGCGGCGCGCCGCCACGCGCCGAGCGCCTCGGCGACCGCGGGGCGTCGTACGGCCTCCAGTCGCAGCTCGAGCAGTGCCAGGGCGACCTGGGGCTCGGCCCGCACCCGCCGCACGACGTCGCGCAGGTAGGCGCCGAGCAGCGCGCGGTCGGGGGTGCGACCGGCGAAGGGCGCGAGGTCGTCCGCGGTGGGCGTGAGCCGCTCGCCGAGGCGGCCGACGAGCGCGGCGACGAGGTCCTCCCGGGTGGGGAAGTAGTTCGAGGCGGTGCCGCGCGGCACCCCGGCCTCGGCGTCGACCGCCCGGTGGGTCAGCCCGCGAGCCCCCTCCTGCGCCAGCACCCGGATCCCCGCGTCGGCCAGCGCGCGTCGCCGGGCCGGGTTCTGCGCCATGAGCACGATCGTACGGTAACCACGACAGGTGTCGTACATTGGCCTGATGAGAGAGCTCGTCTACTACGTCGCCGTCAGCCTCGACGGCTACATCGCCGACCCGCAGGGCCGGTACGACGCCTTCCTCGGCGACGGGGACCACGTCGAGGTCGTCGTCGGGGAGTACGGCGACGCGCTCCCGGCCCACGCCCACGCGGCGATGGGGACGACGCCGCCGGGCACCCGCTTCGACACCGTCGTCATGGGCTGGGACACGCTGGTCCCGGCGCTGGAGGCGGGCATCGCGAGCCCGTACCCCTACCTGCGCCAGGTGGTCGCGAGCCGCCGCAAACGCGAGGTGGCGGACGACGTCACCCTCACCGACGACCCCGTCGGGACGGTCCGCCGCCTCAAGGCCGAGGACGGCGATCTCGACCTCTGGCTCTGCGGCGGGGGGCGCCTGGCCGGCAGCCTCGCCGCGGACATCGACCGGCTCGTCCTCAAGCGGCACCCGGTGCTCCTCGGGGCGGGGATCCCGTTGGTGGCCGGGGCGACCGACGGACCGCAGCCCTTCGCCCCGGTCGGCTCTCGGACCTTCGGCTCCGGCGTCGTCGTCGAGGAGTACGCGCGCGTCAGGGCCTGACCGGCCCACGGCCCGGCTACCGTCGCGAGGGTGGACGACGCCCTCGCGAGACCCCGGCTGCTCACCGACCTGCGGGACGCGCGGGCCTCGCTCGTCGGCAAGCTCGACGGCCTGGGCGAGTACGACGTCCGGAGGCCGCTCACCCCGACCGGCACCACCCTGCTCGGTCTGGTCAAGCACTGCGCGCTGTGGGAGTCGCGCTACCTGGGCGAAGTGTTCGGCCGTCCGTTCCCCGAGCCGCTGCCGGCGTGGACCGACCACGCCGGCAACCGCGACCACCTCTGGGTGCGGGCCGACGAGACGCGCGCGGACGTCCTCGGGCTCCACGAGCGGGTCGCCGCCCACGCCGACGCGACGATCGCCGAGCTGCCGCTCGACGCCCCCGGTCACGTCCCGTGGTGGCGCGCGGACGTCACGCTGCTCGCCGTCGTCAGCCACCTGCTCACCGAGACCGCCCGCCACGCCGGCCACGCCGACATCCTGCGCGAGCAGCTCGACGGGGCGGTCGGCGACGACAACGCCGCGCCGCCGGGCGACGGCGAGCGCCGGCGCGCGTGGAACGCCCGCGTCGAGCAGGCGGCCCGCGACGCCGCCCGCTGACCGGCCCGGGACCTCCCGTTAGGGTCACCGGGTGTCGTGGGGCCTGGTCAGCGGCGTGCTCGGTTTCGCCGTCGTCGGGTTCGACCCGTTCAGCGTCCTCATCCTCGCCGCCGCCCTCGGCGCCGGCGCCCGCCGCCGCGCGCTCGTCGCCTTCGCCGTCGGGACGCTGCTCGCGACCGTCGTCCTCGGCACGGTCCTCGGCCGCTCGGTCCACCACCTCACGGGCTACCTGCTGCACGAGGTGCGGCACGTCCCTGGGGGCTGGCGCCTCGCCGTCGAGCTCGTCGTGGCCGCCGCGCTGGCCGGGTGGGCGGCCCACCGGTGGGCCAGCCGCGACCGCCCACGTGACCCGACCTCCCCGCCGAAGGGGCTGTCCGCCCGTGCCCTCCTCGTCGCCGGGGTCCTGTGGGGCCTGGCCGGCGTCAGCGACCCCGGGTACGTCGGCGCCGTGCTCCTCACCGCCCGCGAGGACAGCCACCTCGTCATGGCCGGGGCGCTGCTGCTGTGGTTCCTCGTCGCGCAGTCGCCGATGGTCGTCACCGTCGCCGCCCTCGCCGCCGGCCGCGACTCGCCCGCGGTGACCCGCGTCGTCGCGGGGACGCAGCGCCTCGTCGGTGCGCTGCGTCCGGTGGCCACCGCCGTCGTCGCGCTGGCGGCCCTCGCGCTGCTCGCCGACGGGGTGACGTACGTCGTCTCGGGTCGCTTCGCGCTCCCGCCGCACTGACGGCACGGACGGGCGCCGCCGGCGAGGGCCGTCGTCCGCCGTTCACCCGCCGAGGTGGTGACGTTCACCGGCCTGCGTCGAGCATGCGGCCATGACGTCGACGCGACCCGCCCCCAGCCGCCGTACCGTCCTCAAGGGGGCCGCGGCCGCCGCCGGCGCGACCGCCCTCGGGGTGCTGCGCCCCTTCGACGAGGCGGTCGCCGCCGAGCCGGCGAGCCAGGGCGTCTTCGGGTACGGCGTCGCGAGCGGCGACCCCCGCGGCAACAGCGTCGTCATCTGGACGCGGGCCACCCCGCCGACCCGCCCCGGGCAGCCGGTCGCGACGCCCGGCAGCGGCCTCGGCGCCCCGCTCAACGTGCGCTGGGAGGTGGCCGCCGACGCGGCCTTCACGACCGTCGTCCAGCGCGGTCACGTCATGACCAGCCCCGACAGCGACCACACGGTCAAGGTCGTCGTGACGGGTCTGCAGCCCTACACGCGCTACTGGTACCGCTTCGTCGCCAAGGGCGGGACGAGCCCGGTGGGGTCGACCCGCACCGCCCCCGACGTGCCGGGCAAGGTCCGCGCGCTGCGCCTCGCCCTCGTGTCGTGCAGCAACTACACCGGGGGCTACTTCGGCGCCTACCGCGCGATCGCCGCGCGCACCGACCTCGACTTCGTGCTGCACGTCGGTGACTACATCTACGAGTACGGCAACGGCGCCGACCGCTACGGCCCCGACCAGCTCATCGGCGTCCGCGACGCCCAGCCGCCGACGGAGACCCTCGACCTGCGCGACTACCGGCTGCGCCACGCGCTGCACAAGGCCGACCCCGACCTGCGCGCGGCGCACGCGGCGGTCCCCTTCATCACGATCTTCGACGACCACGAGGTCGCCAACAACGCGTGGGACGACGGCGCGGAGAACCACGACCCGGGGGAGGGCTCGTTCCTGCGCCGCCGGCGGGACGCCTACCAGGCCTACCTCGAGTGGATGCCCTTCCGGATGCCCGACCAGCAGGAGGTCCCCCACCAGGGCCGGCGCTTCTTCAAGCGTTTCACCTTCGGCGCCCTCGCGGACCTGTCGGTCCTCGAGACCCGGCAGAACCGCAGCCGCCAGGTCGACGTCGCGCCCTTCACGACGACCGGCGGCGGGTTCATCCCCGACAGCGACCCCGCCGTCCAGGCGCAGCTGGCCGACCCGACCCGGCACCTGCCCGAGCCCGAGCAGCTCGCCTGGCTCGAAGAGGGTCTCGCCGACGGCTCGGTCCCCTGGCACCTCGTCGGCAACCAGGTCGTCCTCACGCCGGTCCGCTTCCCGGGCGCCGCGCTGGGCATCAACGGCGTCCCCGAGCTGCTCAACTCCGACCAGTGGGACGGCTACCAGGCCGACCAGACGCACCTGCTCGGCCACCTCGCCGGTCTGCCCGCGGAGGCCGGCGACACCGTCGTCCTCACCGGCGACATCCACTCGTCGTGGGCGATGGACCTGCCGGCGACCAGGACCGCGTCGTACGACGGCGTGGGCGTCGAGTTCGTCTGCCCGTCGGTGACGAGCGACGGCTTTTACGAGGGGTTCTCGGGTGCCCTCACCGGCGTGCCGCCGGAGGTGGTCGTCACCGCGGTGAAGGGGGCGACCGCCGCCGTCCGGGCCACGAACCCGTGGATCTCCTACCTCGACGGCGTCGGGCACGGGTACGTCGTCGTCGACGTCACCCCCGAGCGGGTGCAGGCCGACTTCCACCTCACGCCCACCCCGACGAGCGCGCAGCCCGACCCGCGGGTCGTCCCCGACGTCGTCCCCGCCTACGCGACGTCCTGGCAGACCCTCGCCGGGGCGCGGCGGCTCAGCCCGGCGACCGGGCCGGTCGGACCGCGCGCGGACGAGCCGCGCACCGCCGGTCGCGGGCGGGGCTGAGCCGGGTCACCCCGGGCCGGTCCCGCACCACCTCGTGACGGCCGGCGCCAGCCCGCCGTCGTCGTCGCCCGCCCAGGCGACGTGCCCGTCCGGTCGGACGAGCACGGCGCCGGGGGCGGGCACCGCGCCGACCACCGGCAGCTCCCACTCGACCGGGGCCTGCGCCCGCACCGTCCGGACGATGCCCCCGGGGGCCTCGAGCCCGCCCGCGCCGCCGAGGTCGAGCAGCAGCGGACGCGCCTCGTGCAGCAGCGAGAAGGCGCGGACGGGCGTCCCGTCGACGAGCAGGTCGAGGTCCGGCAGCCGTCGCCCGACGACCGGGTGGTCGCCGCCACCCGGCACCTCGTGCACGACGTCGAGCCCCATCTGCAGCGCCGCCGTCGCGACCCTCGCCGGCTCGCTCTCGAGCAGCGCCGCCAGGGACCGGCGGAACGCCTCTGTCCGGGCGTCCCCGCGCTGGAGGAACGCCTGGGTGAGGACGTGGTCGAGGACCCGTTGCGTCGCGGGCCGCCGCTCGGCGCCGTACGTGTCCAGCAGGGTCTGCGGGGACACCCCGCGCACGACCTGACCGAGCCGCCACCCGAGCGAGACCGCGTCCTCGAACCCGAGACCCAACCCCTGACCGCCGGTCGGCGGGTGCACGTGGGCGGCGTCGCCGGCGACGAGGACGCGCCCGCGCCGGTGGTCCTCGACGACGCGGCAGGCGTCGGTGAAGCGCGACACCCACGCGACGTCGCGCAGCCCGAGGTCGCCGCCCCAGACCGCGACGACGGCCGCGCGCAGCTCGTCCTCGGTGGCGGGCGTGGAGGGCCCGACCCGCGGCTCGGTGACGACGACGCCGGACAGGCCGTCCGCGCCGACCGGTCCGATCGCGTGGATCCCCAGGGCGTCCTGCCGCATCCCGCGCGGCGCGTCGTCGTCGATCCGGGCGTCGGCGATGAGGTTGCTGCGGGTCGCCTCGGTGCCGACGAGCCCCAGCCCGACGGCGTCGCGGACGGTGCTCCGCCCGCCGTCGGCGGCGACGACGTACGACGCCCGGATCGGGGCGCCCGCGGCGAGCCGCACCGTCACCCCGTCCGCGTCCTGCTCGACGCCGGCCACCTCGACGCCCCACCGCACCGGCACGTCGAGCTCGCCCACCCAGCCGCGCAGCAGTCGTTCGACCTCAACCTGCTCGATGGCGAGGGTGTACGGGTGCCGGGTCGGCAGCTGCGCCACCGGCAGGGGGACGTCGGCGAGGCTCGAGACGGCGAACGGCCGCCCCACCTCGAGGAACCGCTCGGCGAGCCCGCGCTGGTCGAGCAGCTCGACGGTGCGCGCGTGGAAGCCGCGCGCCCGCGTCCCGACGAGCGCCGGGATCACCCGCCGCTCGAGGACGAGCACGTCCACCCCGGCGAGGGCCAGCTCGCCGGCGAGCACCAACCCGGTCGGGCCCGCCCCGACGACCACGACGTCCATCTCGCGAGTCTCGCCCCCTTGACAACCTACAACCAAACGGTTGTAAGTTATCTCTGTGACCGACAGCGAGGACCGCGCCGACGCGCTGTTCCACGCGCTCTCCGACCGGACCCGACGCGACATCCTGCGCCGCGTCCTCGCCGGCGAGCACTCGGTCTCGACCCTCGCGGCGTCGTACGGGATGAGCTTCGCCGCCGTCCAGAAGCACGTCGCCGTCCTCGAGCGCGCCGGTCTGCTGACCAAGCGCCGGGTGGGCCGCGAGGCCCTCGCCACCGGCGACGTCACCGCCGTGCGGTCCGTCGCCTCGCTGCTCGACGAGCTCGAGGCCGTGTGGCGCGGCCGCATCGACCGCATCGACCTGCTGCTCGCGCAGGACCCCGACCAGCCCACTCCACCCACGACAGGGAGCTGACCCACCATGCCCGTCACCGACATCACCAAGGACCTCGACGCCCGCACGCTCACCATCACCGCGCACTTCGCGGCGCCGGTCGAGCGGGTCTGGGGCCTGTACGCCGACCCGCGCCAGCTCGAGCGCGTCTGGGGTCCGCCGACCTACCCGGCGACCTTCGTCGACCACGACCTGTCCGTGGGCAGCCGCTGCACCTACTACATGGCCTCGCCGGAGGGGGAGCGGTACGGCGGCTGGTGGCGCATCACCGGCGTCGACGAGCCCCATCGCCTCACCTTCGACGACGGCTTCGCGACGGGCGACCTCGAGGACGCGCCGGGGATGCCGGTGTCGCACAACGTCTACGCGTTCGAGGCGGACGGCGAGGGCACGCGGGCGACCTACGTATCGCAGTTCGACTCGGCCGAGGACCTGCAGAAGGTGCTCGACATGGGCGTCGAGGAGGGCTCCCGGTCGGCCATCGACCAGATCGACGCGGCGCTCGTCGCGTGACCGCCGCCGCCTGAGCGGGTACGGCGTCCCGCATGCGCCTGCCCACTCCGCCGCCGCCCGAGCGTGAGAAGGGGGACGGCGGTGACGTCGTCCGCTGGGTCGCCGAGCACCTGGGCGACCTCACCCTCGAGGGGGCGGACGGGGTCGCCAAGGGCGCCTTCACCGGCGGCCAGACCACCGCCGACACCGCGCTCGCGACGCTCGACGTCACCGGCTACGCCCGGGACCGCTCGACCGTCCTGCCGGTGGGGAAGCGCGGGGCGAGCCGGATGTCGCCGTACCTGCGGTACAACCTCGTCACCCTCCGTGAGGCGTGGGACGCGGCCGGCGCGGCGCCGTACCGCGACCGGGACAAGTACCGTGACGAGCTGCTCTGGCAGGAGTACGCGCGGCACCTCTACGCGCGGACCGGCGCGGCCCTGGGTCGCGAGCTGCGTCACGAGCAGCCGCGCACGGGCACCCCCTGGGACGACCCGTGGCCGGAGAAGATGCGCTGCATGGAGGCCGTCACCGGCGAGCTGGAGACCGACGGCTGGCTGGTCAACCAGACCCGGATGTGGATGGCGTCGCAGTGGGCCGTCCGCGCCGGCGCCGACTGGCGCGAGGGCGAGGACCGCTTCTTCACCCACCTCGTCGACGGGTCGCGCGCCGCCAACCGGCTCGGCTGGCAGTGGACCGTCGGCACCGGGTCCGGGAAGCCCTACGGCTTCAGCCGCTGGCAGGTCGAGAAGCGCGCGCCGCAGCTGTGCCGCGAGTGCGCCCTCTCCGACGCCTGCCCCGTCCAGGGCTGGCCCCCGGAGACCCGGCTCGCGCCCGTCGACGGTCCCGACCTCGGCGCGGGCGACATCCCCGCCGGCCCCGACGCGGTCGAGGGCGACGGCGCCGAGCAGGTCTGGCTCACCGCCGAGTCGCTCGGCGACGGCGACCCGGCGCTCGCGGCCGACGACTCCCGGCCGGTCGTCTTCGTCTTCGACGAGCCGCTGCTGAGGCGGCTGCACCTGTCGGGCAAGCGCCTGGTCTTCCTCGCCGAGACCCTCGGCGACCTCGCGACCCGCCGCGACGTCGAGGTCCGCCGCGGCCGCATCGCCGACGAGCTCGCCGGCCGCTCGCTCGCCGTCACCCACGCCCCGGTGCCGGGGTTCGCGACCCGCGCCGCCGCGGTGCGCCCCGTCGAGGTGCACCCGTGGCCGTGGCTGGTCCGCCCGAAGCCGGCGCCGGTGCGCTCGTTCAGTGCCTGGGTGCGCTCCGTCGGCCGCCCTCGCGGCTGACCCGACGGGGCGCCGACGCGCCGGTCAGGGCGTAGTCCATGACGACGTCCTCGTCGACGTCGGCGGTGTCGAGGACGGCGACGACCCGTCCCTGGTGCAGCACCGCGACCCGGTCGCACATCGACAGCACCTCGGACAGGTCGCTCGTGAGGACGACGACGGCCTTGCCGCGCGCGACGAGCTCGTCGACGACGTCGTACGCGCGGGTGCGGGCCCCGACGTCCACCCCGCGCGTGGGGTGCTCGAGGACGACGACGTCCGCGGTCGTCTCGGCGACGGACGCGATCGAGGCCTTCTGCTGGTCGCCGCCGCTGAGGTTCTTGACCGGGGCGTGGAGGTTCGACGTCTCCATCTCGAACTCGATGGCCCGCACGAAGGCGGCCTGGAGCCGCTCGTGCTCGTCGAGCCCCTCGAGGCCGGCGGTGAGGACGTCGGACTGGCGCGCCTCGAGCTGGTCGTCCGAGCGTCCGGCGACGTGGGCGACCCGGCCGTCGGTGTGCGCCTCGGCCTGCCGGGCGAGGGCGAGGACGAGGTCGCGCGCGCCGGACGTGCGCAGCCCGACGACGCCGAGGACCTGCCCGCCGTGCAGCGTGAGGTCGACCGGCTCGGCGAGGCCGTCGGCGGCCAGCCCGCGGACGGTGAGCACCTCGCGCCCGGCCGGGCGCTGCGCCTGGTGGCGCTCCGGCAGGCCGCGGTCGAGCATCGCGCGCACGAGGTCGTCGGCCTCGGCGCGGTCGGCGTCCACGACCTCGACGACGACGCCGTCGCGCACGACCGCCACGCGGTCCGAGAGGGCGGTGACCTCCTCGAGCCGGTGGGCGATGTGCAGGATCGAGCAGCCGCTCTCGCGCAGCAGCCGGGCGGCCGCGTGCAGCTGGGAGATCTCGAGGTCGTCGAGCACGGCCGAGACCTCGTCGAAGATGACCAGCCGCGCGCCCTCGGCCTGCACCCGCAGCACCTCGGCGAGCGCCTGGCCCGCGGGGTCGAGCTCGCCGAACGGCCGCTCGAGGTCGAGGTCGAAGCCGGTGCGGCCGAGGACCTGTACCCCCCGCATGAGCTGCTCCTGGCGCGGGGCCTGCGCGAGGTCGGTGTGTCGCAGCATGTTCTCGACCACCGTCACCTCGGGGGCGACGGCGAAGTCCTGCTCGATGACGCTGACGCCGGCCTCGCGCGCCTGCGCCGGGCTCTGCGGCCCGTACGGCGCCCCGTCGAGCAGCATCGTGCCCTCGCGGGGAGCCAGCTGGCCGCCCACGGTCTTGATGAGCGTCGACTTGCCCGAGCCGTTGCGCCCGACGAGACCGAGGATCTCGGCGTGCCCGATGGTGAGGTCGAGGCCGCGCAGGACGTGCCGGAAGCCGCGGTACTGGTGCAGGCCCCTGATCTCCAGCAGCGTGTGCGGCATCGTCCCGTCCCGTCGTCCCGAGTGTCTCGCGGGGACGCCCCACCCCAGGACCCGCGACGCCGTGAGTCTAGTCAGGGCAGACTGCCCCGACCGACACCCGCTCCAGCGGCCGGCCCGGCCCGCCCCGACCCGACGGAGGTCCCCGTGCGTCTCACCCAGGTCGCCCAGCGCGCCACCGACCTCGCTCGCGCGACGGCGTTCTCCACCGACCTGCTGGGGGCGCCTCCGGCCGCGACGTACGACCCACCGGGCCTCGTGTTCTTCGACCTCGACGGCACCCGGCTGCTGCTCGAGGGCGGCGCGCCGAGCGCGACGCTGTACGTCGAGGTGGACGACCTCGAGGCCGCCGTCGAACGGTTGCGGACCCGCGGTGTCGAGGTGACGGGCGAGCCGCACGTCATCGTCATCCACGAGGACGACACCCTCGGCCCGGCGGGCACGCAGGAGTGGCAGGCCTTCGTCCTCGACAGCGAGGGCAACACCGTCGGTCTCGTCGAGCAGCGACGTCCCGCATGAGCGACCCGCGACCCGCGCCGCCCACCCGGGCCGACTTCCCCGTCCTCGAGGCCGTGCAGACCCGGTGGGCCGACAACGACCAGTACGGCCACGCCAACAACGTCGTCTACTACGCGTGGTTCGACACCGTCGTCAACGGCTGGCTGGGCCGTCAGGTCGGCGACGTCACCCGGCTGCCCGCGCTCGGCGTCGTCGTCGAGACCTCGTGCCGCTTCCTCGCCTCGGTCGCCTTCCCCGACGCGCTCACCGTCGGGCTCGGGGTCGAGCGGCTCGGCGAGCGCAGCGTGACCTACCGGCTGGCCGTCTTCCGCGAGGACGCCGACGAGCCGAGCGCGGTGGGCCGCTTCGTGCACGTGTACGTCGACCCGGGCACCCGGCGCCCGGTCGCCGTCCCCGACGTGGTGCGGGACGCCGTACGGCGGCTCGTGAGGTAGCCCGGGCGTCACCGCCCCACGAGCGGGTTGTGCACCGTGAGCCGGGGGAACCGGCCGAAGTCGCGGTCGGCCGACCACAGTGCGTCGACGCCGTGCGACAGGCAGATCGCGGCGACGCGCGCGTCGTGGACCGCCGGACCGACGACCCCGGAGCCGGTCAGGAGCTCCTGCAGGAGCGGGAGGTGGTCGCGGCCCTCGCCGAGCACGTGCACCTGCTCGAGGGCGGTGAGCGCGACGACCGCCTCGACCGCGACGGCCTGCGGCGTCGGCGGCCGGTAGATCCGCGGATAGGTCACGACGGCGAGGAACTCGTGCAGGCACGGCCACGGCACCCCGAACGGCCGGCCGGAGTGCACGAGGTCCAGCAGCACCGCCGACGCCGCCGCGTGGTCGGGGCTGTCCTCGCGGTGCGCGTAGACGAGGAGGTTGGTGTCGAGGGCGATCACCTCGGCAGACCGTAGGAGGTCGCGAGGACGTCCTCGGCCGCGACGGCGAGCCCCTCGCCGCGTGCGGTGGGGAAATGGAAGTCGACCGGGGCCGGCGGCCGGCGGCGGCGCTCGACCTCGCTGCGCAGGCCCTCGACGACGAGCTCGCGCAGGGTCGTCCCGTGCTCGTGCGCCAGCGCTCGGGCTTCGTCGGCCAGCGCGTCCGGTAGCTCGATCGTCGTCTTCACACGGGTCACCGTACTCGTCGACCCGTACTCCCGTACTCCGTCGTCCACAGGCGGGCGACCATCGCTCTCACCAGTTGTGCATCGACCTCGCGAGGACCCCGGCGACGTCGTCCTCGCTCGGGGTGCGCGGGCAGATCGACAGCAGCCGCGCCTGCGCCATCGTCCCCTCGACCAGCTGCGGGACGTCACCCTCGGCGTAGCCGACCTCGGCGAGGCCGCTGGGCTGGCCCACGTCGCGCAGCAGGTCGACGAGCACCGACGGCAGCTCGTCGCGGGCGTCGTCCCCTGGGTTGCGCTGCGGCGCGAGCAGCCGCGCCGCGGCGAGGTGGCGCTCGGGCGTCGCCTCGAAGGTGAAGCGGAACGACTCCGGCGCGGTCAGCGCGACGGCCATCCCGTGCGGCACCATCGCGTGGTCGTCGGGGTAGCCGGCCGGGTGGAAGCCGTCGGGCACCCCGCCGGCGACGGGGTAGGCGTTCGCGTGCGGCAGGTGCACGCCGGCGTTGCCGAAGCCGAGCCCGGCGAAGGTCGCGGCCATCGACATCTCGAGCCGCGCCTCGCGGTCCTCGCCGTCGCGGTAGGCCCGCCGGAACGCGGACGCGAGCAGCGACATCGCCTTCTCGCTCCACATGTCGGCGATGGGGTTGGCGCCGCAGTAGGGGACGCGCTCGGACGCCTCCTTGCGGGGGAAGGCGTCGTACGGGCGAGCGGTGTAGCTCTCCAGCGCGTGGCACAGGATGTCGAGCCCCGACGCGGCGGTGACCCCGGCCGGCATGGTCGCCGACAGCTCGGGGTCGACGACGGCGAGGACCGGCCGCAGCCGCTCGTGCGAGATCCCCGTCTTGACCTTGCGGGCGAGGACGTCGAGGACGCACACCGACGTCGACTCGGCGCCGGTGCCGGCCGTCGTGGGGACGGCGACGAGCGGCAGCAGCGGCTTCTCCGGCGCGCGGCCGCCGCCGACGGGGGCGTTGACGTAGTCGAGGAGGTCGCCCGACGAGGTGAGCATGAGGTCGACCGCCTTGGCCGTGTCGATGCTCGACCCGCCGCCGACCGCGACGACCCCGTCGAACGGCCCCATCGCGCGGGCCGCCTCGACCGCCGCGCGCAGGCTCGCGTCGCTCGGCTCGACGTGCGCCTCGGCGTAGACCTCGACCTCGAGGCCGGCCGCCCGCACCGCTTCGGCCACCCGGTCGGCGACCCCGCTCGCGGCGATCCCCGGGTCGGTGACGAGCAGCGCCCGGGTCACCCCGAGCGCGGCGAGGTCGTGCCCGACCTCCGCGCTCGCGCCGGCGCCGAACTTCAGCCGCGGCGAGGCGTAGGTGAAGACGGTCTCGCTGGTCGTGGTGCTGCTGGACGTCGCTGTCTGGCTCACGCCGTCATCCTCCCCGACGGCTCCGGGCTTGGCACACTGCCCCGTATGCAGGAGGTCGGGGAGAGCGGCGCGTGGCGCGAGATCCCGTACGACGACGCGTGGTGGCCCTTCGAGGCCCGCTTCGGCTTCCGCGCCTCGGTGGACGCTGCCGGTCCGCCCGCGATCGACGAGCCGCACGGGGCGGTCACCCTCGACCTCGCGCCCGTGTTCGACGCGGGACCGGCTCCGTTCGCCGCGGGGTCGGCGGCGGTCGACGCCGTCGCGCTGCGCGCCTTCGTCGACCTGCTGGGCCAGGACGGGCTGGAGGGGGGCGACGGCGAGCTGGTCGCGCTCGACTGGCAGCACCCGGCGTACCGCTGGTCGCCCGCGCGGCACGCGCTGGGTGGCGGCACCTGGCGCGTGCCCGTCGTGCCCGACGGCGACTACCGCGCCCACGTCCACCCCGACCAGGTCTGGGGGACGTTCGGCCACCCCTGGCAGCGGACCCTCACCGTGTGGGGCGAGCCGCTCGTCGCGACCCTCGGCGCCGAGCTGGCCGCGTGGCTCCCCGTACGGCGACGCGCGTGAGCGAGGTGGGTGGGGCGCTCGCCCCCCTCTCGTTCCGCCCCGCCTCGTCGCAGCGGACGACGACTGTCGTGACGGCGTTCATCGTCGTCATCGCCGTCGTGGGAGTCGTGCTCGGCATCGTCGGCAGGAAGCCCGTCCTCGCCGCGCTCTGGGGCCTCCAGCTCCTCCTCCACTCCGCGCGCCTCGCCATGCTCCTGCTCCCTGTCCGGGTCGACGGCGACGGCGTGCGGCAGCTCGGGCGGACCCTCCCTTGGTCTCGGGTCAACGGAGTGCGGGTCAGCCGGTGGAACGGCACCGTCGTCCTCGAGCTCGACAAGGGCAAGGAGCGACAGCTCGCCCTGCCGGCCTCCGACGGCGAGCGGGTGGCGGAGCTCGCCGGGGTGCCGCTCATCAACCCTCCGCGGTTGTGAGGATCCTGGGAGTCCGGTAGACCACCCGTTCATGAGCGACGCGACGACGACCCCGGCCGGGCTGCAGGAGCCGGGGGGCCACGGACTCGGGACGAGCCTCAAGCCGCGGCACATCACGATGATCTCCATCGCCGGCGTCATCGGCGCCGGCCTCTTCGTCGGCTCGGCGACGGCGATCGGCAAGGCCGGTCCCGCCGTCCTCATCTCCTACCTGCTCGCGGGCACGCTCGTCGTCCTCGTCATGCGGATGCTCGGCGAGATGGCGACGGCCAACCCCGACACCGGGTCGTTCTCGACCTACTCGGAGCGCGCCTTCGGGCGGTGGGCCGGCTTCTCGGTGGGCTGGCTCTACTGGTGGTTCTGGGTGCTGGTCATCCCCGTCGAGGCGACAGCGGCCGCCGACGTCCTGCACCGGCTCGTCGGCCTCGACCAGTGGGTGTGGGCGCTCGCGGTGACGCTGCTGCTCACGGCGACGAACCTCGTCAGCGTCGGCAACTACGGCGAGTTCGAGTTCTGGTTCGCCCTCATCAAGGTCGTCGCGATCGTCCTCTTCATCGTCGTCGGGGTCCTCGCCATCCTCGGTGTGTTCCCGGGAAGCAAGGTCAGCGGCGTCTCCGGGCTCTGGCAGCCGGACGGCTTCCTGCCCAACGGGGCCGGGGCCATCGTCGCGGCGATGCTCACGACGATGTTCTCCTTCATGGGCACCGAGATCGTCACCATCGCCGCCGCCGAGTCGCCCGACCCGGAGAAGGGGATCGCCAAGGCCGTCAACTCGGTCATCTGGCGGATCTCGATCTTCTACATCGGCTCGATCTTCGTCGTCGTCGCGCTCCTGCCGTACAACAAGCTGCAGGACGGGTCGTACCAGTCGGTGCTCCAGGCCATCGGCATCCCCGGCGCCTCGACGATCATGGACCTCGTCGTCCTCACCGCGGTCGCCTCCTGCCTCAACTCGGCGCTCTACACCGCGAGCCGGATGCTCTTCTCGCTCGGCGCCCGCGGGGATGCCCCCAAGGCCGTGCGCCGGATCACGCCGCGCGGCGTCCCGGCCGTGGCCGTCCTCGCCTCGATGGTCGTCGGGTTCCTCGCCGTCATCGGCAACTACGTCCTGCCCGACAAGATCTTCGGCTACCTGCTGGCGACGTCCGGCGCGGTCGCGCTCTTCGTCTACCTGGCCATCGCCGCCAGCCAGCTGGTCCTCGGCCGCCGGATGCGCGGGGAGGGCGAGCAGCCGATCGTCCGGATGTGGGCCTTCCCGGGGCTGACCATCGCGGCGATGGTCTTCATCGTCGTGACGATCGTCCTCATGTGCTTCGACTCCGAGCAGCAGCAGGCGGTCGCGCTCAGCGTGCTGTCCGGGGTCGTCATCGTCGTCCTCGGGGTGATGCGCCAGCGCCGCGGCGCCGGACGTCCGGCGGTCGAGACCGCCAGCCGTCGCTGAGGGCGCTGGTCGGTTCCCGGGACACCGGACCTCCTCCGGCCGTACGGTCGCTCGCAGCAACCATCTGCGTCGCCGTCGGCGACCGTGGTGCCGAGCCGGGGGGACGCGATGACGCAGGACACGGGACGGACGTCGTGGAACGATCACGGTGAGCCGTTGACCCGCGAGCAGGCCCATCGCCTGCGCGACGACCGGCGTGCCCGCGTGCTGATGGCGGCGGGCGCTGGAGTCCTCGTGGTCGTCGTGCTCGTCGGGACGCTGGTGATCGGCCACGCCCAGCACCCGGACCGGCCCGTCCGGTGGCCGCTGGTGATCGGGCTCGCGGCAGCGGTGCTCGTCGTGCTGGCGGCCGGCCTCCTTCTCGGGCTGTGGCTGCGAGGGCGTCACGGGCCCACCCGGCGCTACCTGCTCAGCGGCGACCGTCGGACGCGGACGCGGGTGACGAAGCAGCTGCGCAAAGGCAGGCCCGTCGACGAGAACGATCTCGAAGTGGCCCGGGCGGTCGTCGACCTCACCGAGCGGCAGCGGTGGGTGAGTCTCTACTTCCTCGGAATGGCCGTGCTCTACACGGTCATCGTCGTGCTCGACGACCAGTCGAGGACACCGCCACCGGGTCTGCTGAGGGTGCTGCACCTCGCACTGCCGCCGTTCATGCTGTTCACGGCCGTCGTCCTGTTCGTCTCCCGTCGGCGGCTGCTCACCAACGCCGCCCGGCAGGGCATCATCCCCGGTAGTGCCGACGCCGGCTCGCGACGACCGTGACGGGACCGAAGCCGCAGGATGGCGAGGGCCGTCCGAGTAGGTGGCGGGCCGACAGACTCCGCCTCGACCCGTCGTCGCCGTACGACGTGCGCTCGACCAGCTCGAGGCGGCTTCGCGCCTGGGCGTGTTCCTGATCGTGGTGCCGGTGCCCGCCTTCGCTGTGGCGACGGTCGTCGCCGTAGTGCGACACCAGTGGGGAGCCGCCGCCCTCCTCGGTCTCATGCTCCTCGTCTTCGTGGGCCTGCGATGGTCTCAGCTCACCCTCATCCGAGGCGAGCTCCGCCGACGACGGGCCGACCCGAGGCGCCGTACGGGGTCCTAGGCCTCCTCGCCCGCGACGTCCGCGAGCCAGGTGCGCAGGATGCGCTCGAGCGCGGCGCGGTCGGTCGCGTCGAGCGACGCGACGAGCCGCTGCTCGTTGGCGATGTGGGCGGTGAAGGCGCGGTCGACCAGCCGCTTGCCCGCGGGGGTGAGCCGCACCCGCACCGCACGCCCGTCGTCGCCGTCGCGGCGGGCCCGGGTGACGAGGCCCGCGGCCTCGAGCCGGTCGACCCGCTTGGTCGCGGCGCCGGTGGTGATCATCGTCGTCCGGGCGAGCTCGGCGGGCTGACGCTCGTACGGCGCCCCGGCCCGCCGCAGCGCGCACAGCACGTCGAAGTCGCCCTCGCCGAGCCCGAATTCCGCGTAGACCGGGAGCAGCCGCTCGGTCAGCGCGGCCCCGAGCCGGTGCAGCCGACCGACGAGCTGCTGCGGTGACACGTCGAGGTCGGGGCGCTCGCGCTCCCACTCGGCGACGATGCGGTCCACGCGGTCGTGCCCCTCGGTCATGCGCTCAGCGTAGTCGCTTCCATGGAAGCGAGCATGGTATTCTCGCTTCCATGGAAGCGACCTCCTCCACTGCGCGCACCATCGCCCTCACGGCGATCGCGCCCGTCGCCTGGGGGTCGTCGTACCTCGTCACCCGGCAGCTCCTCCCGCCGGACATCCCGCTCCTCGGTGCCGCGCTGCGCGCGCTGCCGGCCGGGCTGCTCCTGCTCGCCCTCGGCCGTCGGCTGCCGCGCGGGTCGTGGTGGTGGCGCACCGCCCTGATCAGCATGCTGACCATCGGCGGGTTCTTCGTCCTCGTCTACGTCGCAGGGCAGCGGCTGCCGTCGTCGGTGGCGGCGACGCTCATGGCGGCCAGTGCGCTGGTCACCCTCGTCGCCGCCCGCGTCGTCCTCGGTGAGCGGGCCCCGCGCCGCGCCTGGCTCGGCGCGGTCGCCGGGATCGGCGGGGTCGTCCTGCTCGTCGGCGCCTCGGCCGGCGGGCTCGACCCGGTCGGCGTCGGCGCGTCGCTGCTCGCCATGCTGTCGGCGACCATCGGCTTCGTCCTCACCAAGAAGTGGCAGCCGCCGGTGCCGCCGCTCGTCTTCGCCGGCTGGCAGCTCACCCTCGGCGGGCTCGTCCTCGCGCCGATCGCGCTGTTCGTCGAGGGCCCGCCGCCGGCCATGTCGGCGGGCGCGGTCGCCGGCTTCGCCTACCTCATCCTCGTCGGGACGGCGCTCGCCTACGTCGTGTGGTTCCTCGGCCTGTCGCGGCTGCCCGCCGGCACGGTCGGCATGGTCGGGCTGCTGAACCCGGTCAGCGGCGCCGTCCTCGGGCTCGTCGTCGCGGGGGAGCGGCTCACGCTGCTCCAGGTCGTCGGCGGGGTCGTCGTCCTCGCCGGGGTCGCGGCGGGGCTGCCGGCGCGGCGTCGTACGGACGCCGGCGAGGTCAGCCCGTCGCCGACATCAACAGCGACGCGACCTGCTCCGGACGCTCCAGCGACGGCAGGTGCGCCACGTCCGGCCAGTCGTGCAGCGTCGCCGACGGCAGCGCCGCGCGCAGCGACCGCACCGCCACGGCGACCGTCGCGACACCCCGTGCTCCGACGGCGACCGTCGTCACGTCGGCGGAACGCCCGCTGACAGCCCTCAGCGCCAGGGGTCGAGCCGTCCGGAGGCGATGAGGGCGGTGGCGACGCGGATGGCTTCATCGGCGACGTGAGCGCGTCCTCGACGTCGGCCCGGTCCGGGCCGCTCCCGTCGGTGTCCGGGTACTCGGTCGCGTTGCGCAGCCGCCGGATCCGACTGAACGAGCGGAACGGCGAGCCGGTCCCGCCGAACTGCGCTCGGACGGCGTCCTGGACGGCGACGTGACCCCCCCGGCTCGTCGCGCGCAGGCCCTGGACGGCGAGGAGGGCGGCGGCCGATGTGCGGAGGGCGTCGTAGGCGAGCTGGTAGGCACCCGCGAGGTCGTCGAGCTGCAGCGCCGCCCCGGCCGAGGCCACGTGCCGCCGGGCGTCCGCGAGGAGGCGGTCGGCCACCCGGCCGTCGGGCTCGACGGCCTCGAGCTCGTGCCCGGTGAGGAGCTGCTCGACGTCCGCCCGCCCCGGCGCCCAGCTCACGACGAGGCTCCCGTCGTCTCGGTCCCGGTCGTCTCTGGTGCCGCGACGATCGTCACCAGGGGCCGACGCAGGATCTCGGTCCGCAGTGCGTCGTCACCGCCGCGCCACCAGTCGAGGGAGCGCACCGTGACGTTGACCTCGCGTCCGAGTCGACGTCGCGCCCGGTCGGCGCCCTCGTCGAGCTCGTCGCGGTCGGGACGTCCGAGAGCGAGCACGTCGACGTCCGCCGGTGAGGGTCCGTCGACGCCGTCGTACCGGGCCGCCCATGAGCCGAAGATGTAGAGGCCGGCCAGTCCGGTGACGTCGCCGAGCTCCTCGGCCACGACCTGCGGAGGCCCGAAGGTGACGAGCAGCAGCTGGGTCAGCGGACCGGTCGCCGGGGAGGGGGCGGCGCGGACGAGGCGCGTGTTGCCGAGGCGCCGGGAGGTCATCACCCCCGCCTTCTCGGCACGGTCGGCCTCGCGCTGCACCGTCGAGACCGTCGTGCCGATGATCTGGGCGACCTCGGTGAGCGACCACTCACGGTCGGGCGAGAGCAGGACGAGCGCGAGGATCCGGGCCTGGAGGCCCGACCGCAGGAGCGGCAGCAGGACCGGAGGCGCTGTTTGCATATCGTGCACTGTATCTAGCGTGTTATGCGAATACCAGGGTCAGCCCGTCGCCGACAGCAGCAGCAGCGCGACCTGCTCCGGACGCTCCAGCGACGGCATGTGCGCCACGTCCGGCCACTCGTGGAGCGTCGCCGACGGCAGCGCCGCGCGCAGCGACCGCACCGCCACGGCGACCGTCGCGACGTCGAGCCCTCCGGCGACGAGGGTCGTCGGCGCGGTCACCTCGGCGAGACGCTCGCTGACCGGCGGGTCGGCCTCGGCCTCCTCGACGTCGTCCCAGTCGGCAGTGAGCTCGAACGCGCGCCGCTGCATCCGGGCGACGAGGTCGCGGACCCCCGCGTCGACCCGGTCGGCCGGCTGACCGGGCCCGTCGACCCAGGCGCGCAGGTTCGCCTCGACGGCCGCGTCGAGGTCACCGGCCGCCAGGGCCGCGCGCTCGGCGGCCGCGAAGGCGCGGAAGTCGTCGGTCGCCTCCGTGAGCAGCGACCCGCCGGGAGCGAGCAGGACGAGCGACGCCACCCGGTCCGGCTCGCGCAGCGCCAGCTCGACCGCCACCCCCGCGCCGTACGACGCCCCGACGACGTGGCACCGCGCCACGTCCTCGGCGTCGAGGACGGCGAGCAGGTCGTCGACCGGGCGCAGGACGTCGTCCGCGGGGCGGGCCGTCGAGGCGCCGTACCCTCGCAGGTCGATACGCAGGACGTCGCGCTCCGCGGTGAGCGCCGGCCAGACCGGGTCCCACATCCGCCGGTCGGCGACCCCGGCGTGGACGAGCAGCAGCGGGACGCCGCCGCGCGGGCCGCTTCGGTCGCGCGCGAGCAGGTCGGTCGGCACAGCGGGGTCGGTCACGGGGTCCTTCCGGAGCGGGCGTCGAGTCCACCCCACCCTGGCCGGACGGGGGTCGGGGCTCAACCCGGTTTCGTCAGGGCCCGGTGGGATCCGCGCCGAACCGCGCGACGAGGTGCCAGACGTGCTTGACCGCCTGGAGGTCGTGCGAGCCCGTCCGGCGCAGGACCCCGATCGCGGCGGGCGTCAGGACCGACGCACCCGCCGCGGCCTCCCGGGCCAGCGCCACCGAAGCCGGACCGCGGTAGGCCACGACCTCCTCGTCGTCGAGCCGCGCCACCCCCAGGGCGAACCCGGGGTGCCACCGCACCGGCACCCCCAGAGCGGCCGCCTCCTGCTCCACGGCCGTGCCGGCGTACGACGGGTCGAGGACCACCGCCTCGACGTCCCTCGACACCTCGACCCCGCCGTGCACGTGCGCCTCGACGTAGGCGTCCAGCACGTCGACCCCACCCGAGGCCAGCGCCGCATCGGCCAGGTCGAGCAGTGGGCACCGCTGCGCCACAGCGAGATCCGTCGGCTCGAACACGCTGTCCGGGAAGCACAGCGTCACCCGGTCGAGCACCTCCGATCGCAGCAGCAGGAAGGACGACCCGAACCGCGGGGCTCCGCCGAGCCCGGTCCGACGGTGGTCGAGGGCGCCGTACACCGGGCGGTCGGCGGGAGGCGCGTCGTCGTACGCCCCGCCGAAGAGGCGCTGCTCCCACCGCCACCGGTCGCCGCCGGGGTGGGCGGTGAGGCCGCCGTTGCTCGTCCCGGTCTCGAACTGCGAGCGGTACCGCCCGTCGGCGGCCAGCGCGGCGAGCACCGACCGCCCGCCGGCGTCGACGCGGTCGGGGTGGAAGGCGAGCGTCACCGGCACGTCCGCCGGCAGGGGCGGCCCGTCGGCCCCGTGCGCCGCGACGTGCGCGACGGCCGCGCGCACCCGGGCGTCCACGGGTGGGTCTCAGGCGGGCTCGGTGGGCGGCTCGCCGCCGACCTGCTCCAGCACCTTGCCGAACTCGCCCGTCGCGTCGACGCGGATCCGCCCGTCGTGCACCGTCGTCAGCCGCTCGAGCCGGCCGTGGTGCCACCAGTAGACGTCCGGCGACAGCGCGGCGGCGTCGTCGTGGTGCCCGACCGCGCCGACGGCGGCGATGAGGTTGAGCGAGGGCAGCAGCGAGTCGTCGGCGATGACGTGGAAGTCGAGCTGGTGGTGGTTCGGTGCGGCGGCGAGGACGCCGAGGTCGGGGTCGGGCGCCTGCCCGGTGACCCGCTCGACGACCTCGTCGAGGACGAGCAGCGTCGAGGCGAGGTACGGCGACTCGGCCAGCAGCACCTCGACCCGGCCCCCGTCGCGCTCGAGGGTGCGGCGGTCGTCGGCCTCGACGCGGCGCAGGTTGGACCGGCCGGCCCGCCACAGGTCCTCGACCGGCCCGTACTCGGCGACCTGGTCGTCGCCGTACTCGGCGATGGCGTCCTCGAGGTCGAGCCCGAGCACCTCGACGAGACCGGGCGCCACCGGTCGGGCGTAGCGCAGGTGCCCGCGCGAGAGCCGTTCCTCAGGGACGAGCCGCGAGTACGTCCCGGCCAGCAGGTCGGCGTCCCCCAGCTCGGCGAAGGGGTCGGCCGGCGCGTCGAGCAGGACAGGACCCCGTACGGAGGCCGGTGCGGGCTCCGGGACGGGGGCGGGCTCGGCGACGGTCTCCGCGACCGCCTCGACGACCGGCTCCGGCTCCGCGGGCGGCGAGGACTCCGCAGCCGGGCCGGTGGACGGCTTGCGACGGAACCACGACATGCCCCCCATGCAACCACGCGTGGCTGCGAGGGTCTCGCCAGCACGGGGGCCGGGGGTCCAGGATGCCCGGATGGGCCGCCTCCTCTACGCCACCCTCTGCTCCCTCGACGGCTACGTCGCGGACGAGCAGGGCGACTTCTCGTGGTGCTTCCCGACCCCCGCCGCGCACCAGGAGGTGAACGACCTGCTGCGGCCGGTGACGACCAACCTCTACGGCCGGCGGATGTACGACGTCATGTCGGCCTGGGAGGACATGGGCCGCGCCGAGGCCGACGACGAGATCGAGCGCGACTTCGCCCGGCTGTGGCGGGCGAGCGAGAAGGTCGTGTACTCGTCCACGCTGGAGCAGGTCTCGACGCCGCGGACCCGGCTGGAGCGCCGCTTCGACCCCGCGGCCGTGCGCGAGTTCGTCGAGGCCTCGGACGGCGACGTGTCCGTCGGCGGGCCCACCCTGGCCGCCGCCGCCCTGACGGCCGGGATCGTCGACGAGGTGTCCCTCTTCGTCGTGCCCGTCTCGGTCGGCGATGGGCTGCCGGTCCTCCCGCGCGGCAGACGGCTCGACCTGCGGCTGCTGGACGAGGAGCGCCTCGACGAGCGCACGGTCCGGCTGCGGTACGCCGCCCGCTGAGCCCTCGAGATGCGCGTCCGCGCCGTCGGGCGCACGATGGCCCGGTCGGATGTCAGCGTTGTCATCCCGCTGGTGGCAGCCCAACGGAAAGCCGAGGCCTCCTCGTGTCCCGCTCCCTCACCGCACGGCTGGCCGCCCTCGGGGTCGCCACCGCCCTCGCGGGCACCGCCGCCGGGGCCCTGCCCTCCGCGTCGGCCGCGACCGACCCCGGCGCCCGCTGGGTCGCCACCTGGGCCGCCGCCCCCGCGACCGCCGTCGACAACCACTGCTCGGACTGCACGATCCGCAACGTCGTCCACCTCGCCGAGGGCGGCGACACCGTCCGGGCGACCTTCTCGAACGTCTTCGGTACGGCGCCGCTGCTCATCGGCAGCGCCACCGTCGCCGTCGCGGCGACGAGCACGACCGCCCAGGTCGCGCCGGACACGCTGCACACGCTGCGGTTCGGCGGGGCGTCGTACGTGAGCGTGCCCGTGGGCGGGCAGGTGACGAGCGACCCGGTGCGGATGACCGTGCCGGGCGAGCACGACCTGCTCGTCACGACGTTCACACCGGGCTACCGCACGCCGATGACGTACCACCCGTTCGCGGGCCAGCAGTCGTTCTTCGCCCGCGGCGCCGACGTCTCGCACGCGACGAGCGCGAGCGCCTTCCCGGAGACGACGAGCAGCTGGCACCTGCTCACCGGCGTCGACGTCCGGCGGCAGTCGCAGGGCGCCGTCGTCGCGTTCGGCGACTCGATCACCGACGGCGTCGGGTCGCAGGCGAACCTCGACCACCGCTGGCCCGACTTCCTCGACGCCCGCCTCGACGCGGAGCCCGGTGACCTCACCGTCGTCGACGAGGGCATCAGCGGCAACCGGGTCCTGCGCGACGGCGACCCGGTGCCGGACTTCGGCCCGAAGGCGACGGCCCGGTTCCAGCGCGACGTCCTCCAGCGGGCCGGCGTGCGCTCCGTCGTCATCCTCGAGGGGATCAACGACATCCAGCAGACCCCGCACGTCACCGACCCGACGAAGATCGAGGCCGGCCTGCAGCAGCTGATCGACCGCGCCCACGGCAAGGGTCTCAAGGTCGTCATGGGCACGCTGACGCCGTTCCAGGGCTGGTCGGCGTGGACCCCGACCCTGGAGAGGACACGGGCCGCGGTCAACGAGTGGATCCGCACCAACCCGACCCTCGACGGCGTCGCCGACTTCGACGCCGCCACCCGTGACCCGGCGAGCCCGCTGCGGCTGCTCCCGCAGTACGACAGCGGTGACCACCTGCACCCCGGTGACGTCGGGTACGCCGCGATGGCCGACGTCGTCCCGCTCTGGGCGCTCTGACGCGTCGCCGTACGGGCGCTTGCGTCCGACAGGTGGGTGGCTGCTGCCGCCGACCTCTCGGACGCAGCCCGTACGGCGCCTCGTAGCGTCCGAGAGGTGGGTGGCTGCCGCCGCCGACACCTCGGACGCAGGCGGTCGTCGACCGTCCCGCCTAGGGTCGGGCCATGCCCGCCACGCCCAGGTCGACGGTCACCGTCGCCACCGCCGGGACCCTCGTCGCGATGCTCAGCTACACGGCGCCGCTCGGGGTCCTGCCGACCATCGCCCGCGACGTCGCCGCCGGCCCGTCCGCGCAGTCGTGGATCCTCTCCGCGAGCAGCCTCGGGCTGACCACCGGTCTGCTCACCGCGGGCGCGCTCGGGGACGACCACGGTCGCCGGCGGGTCTTCGTCGCCGGCGCGCTCGTCCTCGCCGTCGGGCAGCTGCTCGGGGCGGTGGCGCCGTCACCCGGCCTCGTCGTCGCCGGCCGGGTCGTCCAGGGCCTCGGCTCGGCCGCGCTCATCGCCTGCAGCCTCGCGCTCATCAGCCACGTCGTCCCGGCCGGCCCGGAGCGCGTCCGCGCGAGCGGGCTGTGGGGCGCCGGTCTCGCCGGCGGCATCGGTGTCGGGCCGCTGCTCGGCACGGTCATGCCGTGGCGGCTCGCGTACGGCGTCGTCGGCGTCGCCGCGCTGTTCGTCGCCCTCGTCACCCCGCGGCTCGCGCCCGAGTCCCGCGCCGACGTGGCCCGCCGCCCCGACGTCCCCGGCATCGTCACCCTGGCTGGTGGTCTGGCGCTGCTGTGCGCGGGCCTAACCGAGCTGCGGACGGGCGTCGGCGCGCTCCCGCTCGCGCTGCTCGTGATCGGTCTCGTCCTGCTCGCGGCGTTCGCCGCCGTCGAGCACCGGGTGGCCGAGCCGATGATGCCACTGGCCCTCTTCCGCTCGCCCGCCCTCGTCGCCGCGACCGTCGGGGCGCTCGGTACCGGTCTCGGGATCATCGCCGTCATCTCCTACCTGTCGACGCTCGCGCAGCGCGGCCTCGGCCTCGACCCGCTGCAGGCGACGCTCGCCCTCACCGCGTGGCCGGTCGTCTCGGTCGTCACGTCGCTCCTGACCCGGCACCTGCCGGAGCGGCTGTCCGGAGCGGTCCGGCTCGTCGGCGGGCTCGTCGTCGTCGCGGCCGGGATGCTGCTGCTCACCGGGCTCGACCCGTCGACCACGAGCGCGCACCTCGTGCTCGCCACCGCGGTGGCCGGCCTCGGCACCGGGGTCGTCAACGCCACCCTCGGGCGCGAGGCGGTGGCCAGCGTCCCGCCCGCGCTCGCCGGCGTCGGTAGCGGTATCAACAACACCAGCCGCTACCTCGGCGCCGCCGTCGGCGTCACCCTCGTCTCGGTCCTCACCAGCCGCACCGGGACGGAGCGCCCCGCGCAGCTGATCGCGAACTGGGACCGCGCCGTCCTCGTCGCCGTCGCGCTCACCGTCGTCTGCCTGCTCGTCGTGGCGGTCGCCGAGTCCCGCTCCCGCCGTACGGCGCGTCGTCAGGTCACCGACGACGCTCCCATCGCCGGTTGACCGAAACCGAGCGTCGCGCCCCGTGCCAGGGTGGGTGGGTGCGTCGGCTGCTCTACGTGTCCCACCCCGAGGTCCTCGTCGACCCCGCGGTGCCCGTCCCCCGGTGGGGTCTGTCGCCGGTGGGGGCGGAGCGCGCCCGCCGGTTCGCCACGGCGACGGCGCTGCTGGACGACGTCGGGTCGGTGTGGTCGAGCGCCGAGACCAAGGCCCGGGAGACCGCCGCGCTGCTCGTCGCCGACCCTCCGATGGAGATCTACGTGCGGGGGGACCTCGGCGAGCTCGACCGCTCCGCCACGGGTTACCTGCCGCGCGAGGAGTTCGAGCGGGTGGCCGACGAGTGCTTCGCGGCTCCTGAGGACAGCGTCCGGGGCTGGGAGCGGGCCGTCGACGCCCAGACCCGCACCGTCCGAGCCGTGCACGCCGTGCTGACCGACCCCCGCGCCGCTCACGGTGACGTCCTCGTCGTCGGTCACGGCGGCGTCGGCACGCTGTTGTTCTGCCGCGTCGCCGGGCTGCCCATCGCGCGCGAGCACGACCAGCCCGGGTCGGGTGGCAACGTCCTGACCTTCGACCTGCACGAGGACAGCCGTCTGGTACCCACCGGTGGCTGGGTGCCGTTCGAGCACGTGTCGTGACGGCGCCGTGTCACGAGGTCGAGCTGAGTGCACCCACCGTTGGCTCGAAGGTCGTGACGACTACCCCAGTCGGCGACCGCGAGCTGCCACCAGCGGCTCGCGGTCGCGGGTGTCCCACCATTCCTCGATGTTGGCCCTCAGGGTCGTCACCAGGGCGGACCGCGTCAGGTGGTCGTCCTCGGCGTCGCCGGGAAGAGTCAGCTCCCACAGCTGCTTCGCCCCGTGCCGGGACTCGCAGTCGAGCACCACGGTGACCGACGACTTGTCCCGTGCGCGCTCGAGGCTGCTGACCCTGAGATCCCACTCCCGCACGGGCCCGGGAAGTGCGTGGGACACCAACCGTGCGAGCTCCTGGGTCGGGGTGGCCCAGCCTGAGGTGTCCGCGTCCGGATCAGGCACAGCGCTCCTCAGATGTTCTGGATGACGGGGCAGTCCGTACGGTAGGCCGGGTTGGTGACCCCCGCCTTCATCTGGGGGTAGGTGGCGATCGTGCCCGGGGTCTTCGCCGTCCCGCTCGTCGAGTAGTACGCGGTGATGATGCCCTGGGGGCTCACGCCGCTCCCGTTGTAGGCGTTCCCGTTGTAGATGACCCGGAACAGTTCGTGGCAGTTGCCGTCGAAGAGGGCGAAGATCCGGTTGCCGCCATCCTGCTGCAGGTCGGTGACCTTCTCGCCCTGAGAGATGGTGAGGGCGATCATCGAGTCGAACGTGCTGTTCCACCGCCCGTAGTTGGCGATGTGCACGAAGCCCCAGGACGCCGTTCCACACCGCAGGGCCAGCTTCTCCACACCGTAGGCGTACGTCTTCACCAGGTAGGTGTACGACTTGCCCGAGCAGTAGTTCGACGGGACCGACGCCTGTGCGGTGGTCAGGTCGACGGCGGGGACGACGACCAGGGACACGGCGGCGGCCGCTACAGCCCGTCGCAGTCCTCGGGTGCGTAGTGCTGAGTTCATGACGAGAGGATGGGGTGAGCCGGCCTCGCGATAGCCGATAGGGACCTGGGCATCTGATGCGCGTTGCCTGACAACCAGGTTCCGGCCATGCAGCGCACGCGGTGACAGCGAGGCCTCGTCGTCGCCGGCGCCGTCGTCATCGTGACCCTTCCGGGGGCCGACGGGGCGCCGTACGGTGGGGGCGTCCGGACGCCGCCGTCCGGTCGGGAGCCTCGGGAGGGTGCGGTGGACGCGACGGACGTGTGGGTGCTCGGTGGTCACCAGACCGACTTCGCGCGGCACCTGACCCGGGAGGGGCTCGGCTTCCGCGACCTGACCCGCGAGGTCGCCCTGGGCACGCTCGAGGCCGCCGGCGTCCCCGCCGAGGCGGTCGAGGTGGTCCACGTCGGCAACGCGTTCGGCGAGGCCTTCACCGGCCAGGGCCACCTCGGCGCGATGCCGGCGACCGTCGTCGACGGGCTGTGGGGCAAGCCCGCCTCCCGTCACGAGGGCGCGTGCGCGTCCGGCTCGCTCGCGGTCCTCGCGGCCGTCGCGGACCTGCGCTCGGGCGCCTACGACTGCGCGCTCGTGCTCGGAGTCGAGCTGGAGAAGACGGTGCCGAGCGCCGAGGGCGCGCGCCTGCTCGGCGGCGCCGCGCTGCTGCCCGACGAGCTCGACGGGGTCACCTTCCCGTGGCCCGAGCAGTTCTCGCGCGTCGCCGACGAGTACGACGCCCGCTACGGCCTCGACGACGCCCACCTGCGTCGGATCGCCCAGGTCAACCTCGAGGCCGCCCGGCGCAACCCGCGGGCCCAGACCCGCGGCTGGAGCGTCCCCGACGACCTCGCCGACGAGGCCACCAACCCGGTCGTGTCGGGGCGGCTGCGCCGGTTCGACTGCAGCCAGGTCACCGACGGCGGCGCCGGCGTCGTGCTCGTCACCGACGCCTGGCGGCGCGCCCACCCGGAGATCCGGCCGCTCGCCCGGATCGAGGGCTGGGGGCACCGCGTCGTCGGGCTCCCGCTCGAGCCCAAGCTCGCGCGCAGCCGCGCGGGTGGGGAGGGCGGGTCGCCGTACGTCATGCCGCACGTGCGACGCGCCGTCACCGACGCGCTCGGCCGCGCCGGCACCGACCTGGAGGGCCTCGCCGGCTACGAGGTGCACGACTGCTTCGCGCCGAGCGAGTACCTGGCGATCGACCACCTCGGCCTCACCGGCCCCGGTGAGTCGTGGAAGGCGGTCGAGAACGGCGACATCGAGCTCGGCGGGTCCTTCCCCATCAACCCGTCCGGCGGGCTCATCGGCGGTGGTCACCCGGTCGGCGCGACCGGCGTGCGGATGCTCCTCGACGCCACGCGCCAGGTCAGCGGCACGGCGGACGACTACCAGGTCGAGGGCGCGCAGCGTTTCGGCACGCTCAACATCGGCGGCAGCACGGCGACGACGGTCAGCCTCGTCGTCGGCGCCGCCCCGGCGTAGGACCGAGCATCCACCCTCCAGGAAGAATCCTCCGACGAAGCAGGAGCGCAGGAATGGACGTCGAGCTGGTCGGCCGGATGCTCAGCACGCTCCCGGAGGACGACGAGCACCCCTACCGCACCGGCCCGTGGCGCCCGCAGACCGCCGAGTGGCGCGCGGACGACCTCGAGGTGGTCCAGGGCGGCGTCCCGACCGACCTCGACGGCGTCTACCTGCGCAACACCGAGAACCCGCTGCACCCGGCGCTCAAGGCCTACCACCCGTTCGACGGCGACGGGATGGTCCACGTCCTCGGCTTCCGCGACGGGACCGCTTTCTACCGCAACCGGTTCGTGCGCACCGAGGGCCTGCTCGCCGAGGCCGAGGCCGGCCGGTCGCTGTGGGCCGGCGTCTCCGAGCCACCGGCCATCGCCATGCGAGACGACGGGTGGGGCGCCCGCGGCGGGATGAAGGACGCCTCGAGCACCGACGTCGTCGTCCACCGCGGCGTGGCCCTCACGAGCTTCTACCAGTGCGGCGACCTCTACCGGCTCGATCCGCGCACCGGCGACCCGCTCGGCAGGGCCTCGTGGGGCGGCCGCTTCCCGGCGTGGGGGGTGAGCGCCCACCCCAAGGTCGACCCGGTCACCGGCGAGCTGCTCTTCTTCTCCTACGCCCGCGAGGCGCCGTACCTGCGCTGGGGCGCCGTCGACGCGACCGACACCCTCACCCACCTCACCGACGTCGAGCTGCCGGGCCCGCGGATGCCGCACGACATGGCCTATACGACGAACTACGTCGTGCTCAACGACTTCCCGCTCTTCTGGGACGAGCAGCTCGCCGCGCAGGGCGCGTTCGTCCCGCGCTTCCACCGCGACCTGCCGAGCCGCTTCGCCGTCGTCCCCCGAGCCGGGGGCCCGGTCCGCTGGTTCGAGGCGTCACCGACCTTCGTCCTGCACTTCGTCGGCGCGTGGGAGGAGGGCGACGAGATCGTGCTCGACGGCTTCTACCAGGACGACCCCGAGCCCGGCCGCCGCGAGGGCGACGACCACTGGATGCGCGCCTTCCGCTTCCTCGCCCTCGACCGCCTGCAGACCCACCTGCACCGGTGGCGGTTCGACCTGCGCACCGGCGCCGTCCGCGAGGAGCGCCTGTCGGACTCGCTCACCGAGTTCGGCACCCGCAACGAGTCCGGCGGCGCCGTCCCGCACCGCTACGTCTACGCCGCGACCGGTCCGGAGGGGAAGTTCCTCTTCGACGGCCTCGTCAAGCACGACGTCGTCGCCGGCACCGAGGAGCGGATCGTCTTCGGCGACGGGGTCTTCGGCAGCGAGACCCACCTCGCGCCGCGCGTCGGCTCGACTCGCGAGGACGACGGCTACCTCGTCACCCTCACGACGAGCACGGACGACGACGCGTCGTACGGCGTCGTCTACGCGGCCGACGACCTCGCCGCCGGCCCGGTCTGCACGCTGCGGCTGCCCGAGCGGATCTCCAGCGGCACCCACGCGACCTGGGTCGCCGGCGAGGAGCTGCGGCGCTGGGACGACGCCGACGGCGTCACCGCCCCCGCCGCGCTGGGTCTCTAGCGATGGTGCGGACCCGCGGCCTGCACCCGCGCGACAAGGTCGCCGACTACCAGGCTCGCGGCTGGTGGACCGACGAGGTCCTCGACGAGGTCTACCTCGCCCGGGTCGCCGAGCGCGGCGACGCGCTCGCCCTCGTCGACCCGGCCAACCGCGTCGACCTCGACGGCGCGCCGCCGCGCCGGCTCACCTGGCGCGAGCTCGACGACGAGGTCCACCACCTCGCCGCCCGCCTGCTCGAGCTCGGTCTGCGCCGCGGCGACGTCCTCGCCGTCCAGCAGCCCAACACCGTCGAGCTCGTCGAGACCTACCTCGCCGCCTGGCTGCTGGGCGTCGTCGTCACCCCGCTCGCCGTCCCCTACCGCGAGCACGAGCTCGTGAGCATGGTCGGCCGCGCCGAGGCGAGCGTCCTGCTCGTCGCCCCGCGCTGCGGCGAGCGCGACCTGCTCGCCGACGCGCAGGACGCCGTACGGACGCTGCCGCTCGTCCGGCACCTCGCGACCCTTGCGTCCGCACCGGCAGGGCACCGGACCCCCGCGGCCGCGGACGCCACCGAGCCCGTACGGCGCCTCGTCACCGCCCCCGCGAGCCCCGCCGACCGGGCGGCGGTCGCCGCGCACCGGGCCGAAACCGGGCGGCACGACCCCGACGACGCCATGACGATCTGCTGGACCTCCGGCACCGAGGCCGAGCCGAAGGGCGTCCCGCGCACCCACCTCGAGTGGCTCGCCGGGTCGTGGGCCGGTGTCGACGCACCGCAGCTGACCCAGGGCGACGTCATCCTCAACCCGTTCCCGCTCGTCAACATGGCCGCGTTCGTCGGGCTGCTGCTGCCGTGGCTGCGGACCGGGTGCGTCCTCGTGCAGCACCACCCGTTCGACCTGCCCACCTTCCTGGGCCAGGTCGCGACCGAGCGCGTCAGCTACACCGTCATGCCGCCCGCGCTGCTGACCGTCCTCCTGCACAACGAACAGCTGCTCGCCCAGGCCGACCTGTCCAGCCTCACCCGCGTCGGCTCGGGCAGCGCGCCGCTGCCGCCCTCGATGGTCGCCGGCTGGCAGGAGCGCGGCGTCGGCGTCATCAACTTTTTCGGCTCCAACGAGGGCGTCGGGCTGCTCTCGAGCCCGGCCGACCTGCCGGACCCGCAGGAGCGGGCGCGCTTCTTTCCGAACTTCGCCGTCCCCGGCCCGCCCGGCCACCGGTGGAGCTCGCGGATCGGCGACTGGGTGCAGGTCCGTCTCGTCGACCTTGCGACCGGCGAGGACGTGACCACCCCCGGTGTCCCGGCCGAGCTGCGGGTCGACGGGCCGACCGTCTTCCCCGGCTACCTCGGCGACGAGACCGGGTCCGCCTTCGACGAGCGCGGCTGGCTGCGGACCGGGGACCTGTTCGAGATCGCCGGCGACCACGGGCAGTTCCTGCGCTACGTCGACCGGGCCCGCGACGTCGTCATCCGCGGTGGGCACAACATCGCGCCCGCCGAGGTCGAGGCGCTCGTCGCCACCCACCCCGCCGTCGCCGAGGTCGCCGTCGTCGGCGACCCCGACGAGGTCCTCGGTGAGCGGCTGGCCGCCGTCGTCGCGCTGCGCCCCGGCGCGACCCTCACGCTCGAGGAGGTGCGGGCCCACCTCGAGACCCAGCACGTGGCCCGCGTCAAGCTCCCCGAGCGGCTCGAGGTCGTCGACGCCCTACCGCGCAACCCCGTCGGCAAGGTCCTCAAGCGGCAGCTGCGTCGCACCGCAGCCGCTCCGCCGCTCACATCGTGACGACGACGCGTCCTCGGACCCCGCCGCGCCGCAGCACGTCGATCGCCTTCTCCACGTCGTCGAGCCCGTACGTCGCCGCGACCCGCACCGGGAGCTCGCCCCCGGCGGCCCGGCGCAGCAGCCCCGTCAGCCGCTCGCCGTCGGCCTGCACGCCGACCGCGGTGACGATGACGTCCCGGTCGGTGGCCAGCGGGAAGGCGGGCAGCACCCCGACGTAGGTCCCGCCGTCGCGCAGCGCGTCGACGGCACCCGGCAGCGTGGCCGCGTCGAGGACGGCGTCCACCTCCAGGCCGGCGAGACCGTCGAGGCCCGTGACGAGGCGGGCGCCCTGGGCCTCGACGAACTCCCGGTCGTTCTCGCGGGCGAGACCGAGGACGTCCCACCCGCGCTCGCGGGCGAAGGTCAGCGCCCACCCGCCGACGGCGCCGGCCGCGCCGGTGACGAGCAGCGTCCCGGCTGTCGTCCCGTCGAGCAGGTCGACGGCCTGAGCGGCGGTGAGGACGTTGAGCGGCAGCGACGCGGCCGGCACGTCGTCGAGGCCGTCCGGGACGAGCGCGACCGCCTCTGCGGGGACGACGGCGAACCCGGCGAGGGCGCCCAGCGGCTTGTCGAAGCCGTGGTGCACCGCGGCGACACGGGTGCCCGGGGTGAGGTCGGGGCGCCGTACGGCGGCCTGCTCGCCCACCTCCTCGACCGTGCCGGCGAGGTCCCAGCCCAGGCCGGTGGAGGCGAGGTGCGCCAGCCCCTCGCCGAAGCCGTGGCCGACGATGGCGAGGTCGACGGGGTTGATGGTGGCCGCGGTGACGCGGACGAGGACCTCGTCCGGGCCGACGGCGGGGATGGCGGTCTCGACGACCTCGAGGGTGCCCCGGGTGCGGGTGACGACGGCGCGCATGGCGTGCTCCTTCTGCTTCGGTGGCTGCTGCGGATGGTGGGGGGCTTGTCGCGCCCTCCCGATGGCCCTACCGTGGCGCGAAGAGGTATCCGTTGGTAAGTAGGTACCTCGAAGTGCGTAGCCCACGCACAGGTGACGGGAGGAGCAGCCGGATGGCGACGACGACGGCCGCGCAGCGGCGCGAGCAGGCCAAGGCGGAGTTCGACGCGTTCTTCGCCGACTGCCCCAGCCGCCAGGTGCTCGAGCGGCTCTCCGACAAGTGGGTGGTGCTGTGCCTGGCCGCCCTCAGTGGGGGCGAGCTGCGGTTCAGCGAGCTGTCCCGGCGGATCGCCGGCGTGAGCCAGAAGATGCTCACCCAGACCCTGCGCCACCTCGAGCGCGACGGCCTCGTCACCCGGGAGGTCACCCCCACCGTGCCGGTCACCGTCTCCTACGCGCTGACCCCGCTCGGGGCCTCGCTCGAGCAGACCGTCCGCGCGGTCAAGGTCTGGGCGGAGACGCACCTGCCGGAGGTGCACGCGGCGCGCTCGACGTACGACGCCCGCTCGGCCTGACGCTCGATCGTCCCGTCTCGGGCTGTCTAGCGAGCGGGGAAGACGGCCGCAGACGCGGGCATCGAGCAGCGGCGACGGACGGCGACCGACCGCCTCGCGTGCCACGATGACGAGGTGAGCGACCCAGCGGACGACCAGGTGAGCCCGCCACCCCACCCCCTCGTCGTGGCCCACCGCGGCAGCTCGATCGCCCGGCCCGAGCACACCCGGGCGGCCTACGAGCTCGCCCTCGCCGAGGGGGCCGAGGCGCTCGAGTGCGACGTCCGGCTCACCGCCGACGGCGAGCTCGTCCTGCTCCACGACCGCACCCTGGAGCGCACCGGGCTCGGCGACGGGGTCGTCTCGACGATGACCCTGGCCGAGCTGCGCGCCGTCGACTGGGGGGCCTGGCGGTACGCCGTCCCGGCGCCCGACGGCGCCCACCCGACCATCGACGGTCCGCGGGTCGACGGCGACGGTGACCTCCTGACGCTGCGGGAGCTCGTCGAGCTGGCCCGGGGGGCGTCGTACCCCGTCGGGCTGGCGGTCGAGACCAAGCACCCGACCCGCGCCGGCGGGCGCGTCGAGCGCGCCGTCGCCGACGTGCTGCGGGACGCCGGGATGACCGGTCCGGCGCGGCCGGGAGCGCCGTGGGCGCGCGTGATGTCGTTCTCGCACCTGGCGTTGCTGCGCCTGCGCACCCTGCTGCCCGACCTGCCGACGGTGCTCCTCGTCGGGCTCGGGCAGTCGGGCCCGTTCCGCACGGGGGCCCTGCTCGGCGGGGCGAGCACCCTCGGGCTCGACGTCGCCGCGCTGCGGGCGCACCCCGACACCGTCGCCGCGCAGCACGAGGCGGGGCACGAGGTCTGGGTGTGGACCGTCGACGACGACGCCGACATCGCCCGCTGCCTCAACCTCGGGGTCGACGCGATCATCAGCAACAACCCCGCCCGGTGTCTCTCCGCGCGTCTCGACGTGGCCCCCGTCTGCGGCTAGCCTGTCCGAGCGGTACCGCGTCGGGGCAGGGACCGCGGCGTCCTGCGGGGCGCGTTCATCGGGTGGACAGGCGGTGGCAGGGGTGGCTGAACCAGCGGGGAGCATGCTCCCGAGCCCGCCCCCCGCGCCTCCCGCGGTGCCCCGTCCCGCGCCCGTCGTCGACGCCGACCGGCTCGACCGACCGCGGACCATCCGCGTCCCGTGGACCGCGCCCGCCGTGCCGAAGATCCGCCGCGTCGTCGTGCAGGACCTCGAGCAGCGCGGCCTGTCCGACGAGCTCATCGGCGAGACCGAGATGGTCGTCTCCGAGCTGGTCGGCAACGCCATCCGGCACGCCCGCCCGCTGCCCGACGGCACGATCCGGGTGCACTGGAAGGTCAAGGCCGACGTCGTCGAGGTCGAGGTCTCCGACGGCGGCGGCCCGTCGACCCCTCGGCCCGCGCCCAAGTCGGTGTGGTCGTCCTCCGGCCGCGGCCTGCGGATCGTGCGCAGCCTCGCCCACGAGTGGGGCGTCGCCGAGGAGCGCAGCGGCCGCACCGTGTGGGCCTCGCTCGGCGGACCGTCCCGCCGGCGCTCGCGCTGACGCGTCGCTGAGCAGACAGCCGTGGCCGAGCCGCTCGCGTCGTACAAGGACCTCTGCCTCGACGCCGCCGACCCGGTGCGGCTCGGCACCTTCTACGCCGCTGCGCTCGGGCTGCGGCTCGAGCGGCTCGACGACGGCGACGTCGTCCTGCGCGGCGACACCCCGGAGCACACGGTCTGGGTCAACCGCGTCCCGGAGCCGAAGACGGTGTGGCACCGCCTGCACCTCGACGTCAACGTCGCCGCCGTCGACGACCTGCTCGCGCTCGGCGCGAGCGTCGTCGACGACACCCAGCCGTGGACGGTACTGCGCGACCCCGAGGGCGGCGAGCTGTGCGCCTTCGTCCGCGCGCCCGAGGTGCTCGCGGCCGGCGGTGGGCGCGGGCGACCGCTGTACGAGCTCGTCCTGCAGGTCGGCGCGGGTGACGACGGGGCCGCCGCCGCGGCGGGGATCGCGCACGGGTGGGCCGGGCTGGTCGGCGGCCGGGTCGAGCAGGACCCGGACGAGGGCTACTCGTGGGTCGAGGGCATCCCCGGGGCCCCGTTCGAGAACCTCGTCATCACCTGGACCGACGAGCCCAAGACGGTGAAGAACCGGGTGCACCTCGACGTCACCTGCCGCTCCGTCGACGACCTCGTCGCGTACGGCGCCCGCGTGCTCGCTCCCGGCGGCGCGCCGGGCGCACCGTCCTGGACCGTCCTCGCCGACCCCGCCGGCAACGAGCTCTGCGCCTTCCCCGGCTAGGGTTGCCCGCCATGGGCAAGGCGAGCAAGCGACACGGTGGTCGGCGCGAGCGCGCCACGAGCGGGCCGGCGGCGGCGCCGTACGTCGCCCGTCCCTTCGAGGGGCTCCCCAGCGAGACCGAGTGGGTGGCGATCCGCGAGATCGTCCCCGCCGCGACCGCGACGGTCGGGCTCGTCGGCGACGCGCTGCCCGAGGGCGCCGCCGGCGAGGCGACGGTCTGCACCGTCCTGCCGCTCGCGTGGCCGGCGCTGCACCGCACCGGTGGCGACGTCCTCGTCGCCACCCAGTCCGGCGCGTCCAGCGGTGACGCGAGCCGCGACCTCGCCGCCGCGCTGCTCCTCGCGCTCGAGGCGGAGGAGGGGACGCCGGTGACGAGCGTGCCGACCCCGACCGCCGACAGCCCGCGCCTGCAGGACGTCGTCGACGCCGGCCGCGACTTCCGGGTCACCGTCGAGGACGGCTTCGACTTCTGGGTCGGCGACGCCGAGCTCGACGACGAGGGCCGCGCCTCGCTCGAGCGCGCCAACGAGTCCTCGATCCCGACCGTCCGCGTCGAGGGCGTGACCTCCGCCTACTGGTGCGAGATCACCGGCCGGCACTACCTCCGCTGGGTCCTGCCGCACGACGAGGACACCGCGACCGACGCGCTCGCGCGGCTCATCGCCGCCGACACCCAGCGCCTCGTGCCGGACTCGCGGCTGCTCGGCGCGTTCCGTGCCTGCGGCCTGCTCGTGCCGGTGTGGGAGGTCGACGTCGACGCCGACCCGGCGAGCTTCTCCGACCCGATCGTCGCGCTGGAGAAGCGGCTCGACGAGGCGCTGGCCGACACCGGGTCGCTCGACGAGGCCGCCCGCCGCGCCCGCGCCGGCCTGCGCAGCCGCCAGGTCACCCTGCGCTGAGCCCGAACCACCCGTGAGCGCGCCCGTCGTCGCCGTCGTCCCGGCCAAGGACGAGCAGGCCCGCCTCGGCTCGACGCTCGACGCCCTCGCCGGGCTCGACGTCGTCAACCGGGTCGTCGTCGTCGACGACGGCTCGTCCGACGGGACCTCCACCGTGGCCCGGTACCGGGGGGTCGCCGTACGGCGTCATGCCCGCAACCGCGGCAAGGCGGCCGCGATGACGACCGGCGCCGACGCCGCCGCCGAGCTCGTCGGGCCCGACCACCTGCTGCTCTTCGTCGACGCCGACCTCGAGGCGTCGGCCGCCGCGCTCGGGGTGCTCGTCGGGCCGGTCGCGTCGGGCGAGGCGGACATGAGCATCGCGACGCTGCCGCCGCAGCGGGAGTCCGGCGGCGGGCACGGGTTCGTCGTCCGGCTCGCCCGCGACGGGATCACGGAGCGCGCCGGGTGGGCGCCCGCCCAGCCCCTGTCGGGGATGCGGTGCCTGAGCCGGGCGGCGTACGACGTCGCGCAGCCGCTCGCCCGCGGGTGGGGCGTCGAGGTCGGGCTCACCCTCGACGTGCTCGCTGCCGGGCTGACCGTCGTCGAGGTCCCGTGCGACCTGCACCACCGGGTCACCGGCCGCGACCTGCGCAGCCAGCTGCACCGCGCGGCGCAGTACCGCGACGTGTGGCTCGCGCTGCACCGCCGCCGCTGACGGAGATCGCTGCGTCCGAGACCTCGGCGGCGTCAGCCGCCAACCTCTCGGACGCTAACGGTGGGAGCGGTCGCGCAGGGCGAGGTCGTGCAGCGCGGCGGCGGCGGCGAGGGGTGCGACGAGCAGCCACGACACCGGCGGGATGGCCACCCCGGTGTCGTTGACGAACAGGCCTATCGTCACCGTGAGGGTCAGCGCGAGCAGCGCCGGCCGCCAGGCCGGCACCCGCCGGAACAGCGGCGCGAGCGGCCGCGCCACCCACGACCCCGGCGCCAGCAGCCCCCACCACACGAGGACCAGCCCGACCGGGATGAGGTAGGCGAAGACCGACGTCCCGGTCAGCGTGCCGAGGTTCTGCTCGAGCTTGCGGACGACGACGTCGCCGCCGCCCCCGTCGAGCAGCGTCTGCACGTAGTCGCCGAGGTGCGAGCGTCGACCCGCCCCGCGCGCCCAGTCGGCGAGCGCGATGGCGACGACGAGCAGCAGCGTCCCGCCCCCGACGAGCAGCAGCCGCCGCCAGGTCACCCGCACCCCGAGGACCAGCAGCACGAGCAGCGCGACGCCCGGCGCGAAGGCCGGCGGCCCGCCGACCTTGGCCCCCCAGGTCGGCCCGGCGTCGACGACGAGGACGACCAGCGCGAGCAGCGTCACGAGCGCGGCGGCGACCCGCGGCCGCCGCGGGAGCCGCGCGACGAGCGTCCCCGCGACGACGAAGAACGCCCCCGCCTGCAGCGCGAAGGCGACGTTGCCCAGCCCGTAGAAGCGCCCGCCGACGGTCGGGTTGAGCCCGAGCAGCGAGGCCACCTGCAGTCGCGACCCGGTGAGCAGGTCGACGACGAGCACGACGAGCGTGACCAGGGCGACCGCCGTCGGCGGCCCGGTCGGCGAGCGCCGCCACGACCCGGCCAGCGCGGCGCCGCCGACCAGCAGCGACCACAGCGCGACCGCGCCGAGCAGCGCGAGGGTCGGCGACCCGGCCCGCCACCACGGCAGGAGCATGGCGAGGTACGTCGCCGCGGGCACCGCCGCGAGGACGACGAGGACGCGCCGTACGACGTCCGTCAGCCGGGTCCGCGCCCGCCAGCCGCGCCGGCGCGCGAGCGCGACGAGCAGCAGCAGGGCCGCGGCGACGAAGCCCCAGATGGTGAAGAGCGGGGCGACGACCGGGGTGACCGAGCGCGAGGCCTGCTCGACGTCGACGAGCGCGCGCAGCCGGTCCCGGGCGGCCTCGGTCCCGCTCGCTGCGGGTGACCGCTGGAGCGCCGACCCCGCGACGGCCCGCGGGACGGCCACCCCGGTCCGCGCGAGCAGGGTCGCCGTGAGGTCGGGCAGCTGGGTGATCCTCGCCTGGTGCGTCGAGGGGGAGACCAGGTAGCCCGGCTCGACGCCCGCCCCGGCGAGGACGACGAGCCGCATCCCCGCCCGCCCGTCGTCGGCGAGCCCGGCGACGAGCACGTCGGCGTCGGGTGCGGACGAGCGCACCCGCGCGACGACCGCGTCGGCGGCGGCCGCCGCGGCGATCCGCGCCGACCCGCTCCCGGTCACCGTCCCGCCGTCGACGAGCCCCACGGGGCAGCGCGGTGGCGCGCCGTCGACCCCGTCTCGGTACGACGCCACCCGCCCCTGCTCGTCCGCCGCGCCCACCCCCGCGCCCGGACCGATCGCCGAGACGCAGCGGCCGGCGGAGGCGAGGGTGGTGCCGAGCAGGCCGGGGACGGCGTCGTACGGGCGGGCACGGGCGGCGTCGGCGTACGACGTCCAGCCGGTCACCGACCCGCCGCTCACCTGCGGCGCGGGGCACCCCGCGCCGTCGGCGGCGCCCGCGCGCCCGCCGGCGGACACGGTGAGCCAGCCATCGACGGGGCAGGTGACGGGGTGCACCGCCGTGACGTTGAGGGTGGCCGAGGCGCCGTCGCGGACCATCGCCCACAGGGTCGGCGTGCGGGTCGGGTCGACGTCCGACGGCTGCAGGCCGGGGACGCCGACGAGGACGACCGGCCCGGCAGCGGACGGCAGCGGTCGGGGGGCAGCCTCGCGCGAGCGCAGCCCCCCGCCCACGGCGAGCCCCGCGACGAGCGCGGCGACCACCACGACGAGCGCCAGCACCTGCCCCCACTGACGCCGGCTCACCGGGTCAGCGTAGGCGGCGGGTACCGCCCTCCGAGGCGTCCGCACCGAGGGGGCACCGATGCCGCGGCGGTGCGGACGCTGCGGGCGGGCGTCCGCCGCCCGGACGACCCCACCCGGCCCCGGGACGCCGTACTAGCGTGCGGGCCGTGGACGCCGCACCGTCACCCCGCTACGGCTACCTCGGGCCCGAGGGCACCTTCTGCGAGATGGCCCTGACGCGCTGGCTCGCGACCGACCACCACCGCGCGCAGGCCGGCGACGCGACCCCTGTGCCGGTCCCGTGCAGCTCGGTCGTCGGCGCGCTCGCGGCCCTGCGGGCGGGCGAGCTCGACGCGGCGATGGTGCCGATCGAGAACTCCGTCGAGGGCGGCGTCACCGCGACCCTCGACGCCCTGTCGGTCGGCGACGAGCTCGTCATCGTCGGCGAGGTCCTCGTGCCGGTGACCTTCGTCCTCGCCGCCCGGCCCGGGACGACGCTGGCCGACGTCACCGCGGTCGGCACCCACTCGCACGCCTGGGCCCAGGTCCGCGGCTGGATGGACGCGCACCTGCCGGGGGCGACGTACGTGCCCACCCTGTCGACCGCGGCGGCGGCCGCGGGTCTCGGTGGGGGCCGGGGGCCGGCGGCCGACGCGGCGCCGTACGACGCCAGCGTCAGCGCGGCCGGCGCGGCGACCCGCCACGGGCTGAGCGTCCTCGCCGACGACATCGGCGACAACCGGGGCGCCGTGACCCGGTTCGTGCTCGTGTCCCGCCCCGGGCGCACCCCCGCGCCCACGGGGTCGGACAAGACGAGCGTCGTGCTCTTCCAGCGCGACGACCACCCCGGTGGGCTGCTCGAGCTGCTCGAGCAGTTCGCGACCCGCGGGGTCAACATGACCCGGCTCGAGTCGCGCCCGACCGGCGCGGCGATGGGCTCGTACTGCTTCACCATCGACTTCGAGGGCCACGTCACCGACGAGCGCGTCGGCGAGACGCTCATGGGGCTGCGCCGGGTCTGCGCGCAGGTGCGCTGGCTCGGCTCCTACCCGGCCGCGGACGGCGTCCCGACCCCGCCCCGCGCCGGGACCGCCGAGGCGGACTTCGTCGCCGCCCGGGACTGGCTCGCCGCGCTGCGCTCGAGCGCCACCCGCTGAGGTGCGCGGTCGCGCCGCCCGGCCCACGGCGGCGCGCGCATTCGTGTTCCTTTTTGCCGCTTATCGGGCTAAGGTGCTCGCGCGGGAGGGAGAGGAACCCAGGCTTGTCCCCCACGAGTGTGGGCGCGCCCCCTTCCCGTCGCAGAGGCGGCTCATCCCCAGCGGGCCGCCTCTGCCCTGCCCGCCGTGAGCTGCGTGTCCTGAGTCCCGGGTCGTGAGCCCTCGTGCCGTCAGGCCTTGTACGGCACCCGCACGACGAGCGCCAGGTGGTCGACCCGCGCCGTGACCGACCGCGCCGGGCCGATCGTGTCGCCGTCGACCTGGACCTCCTGCGGTCCGCCGTCGAGCTCGACCTCGACCTCGGCGGCCGAGTGGTGGTCGACGAGCGGGTGGCCGCGCCGGCTGCGGGTGGCCAGGTGCGTCGCGACCGCGGTCCACCCGATCGGCCCGCGCGGGGAGATGACGACGATGTCCAGCCGCCCGTCGTCGACCTTGGCGTCGGGCATGAGCGCGAGCCCGCCGAGCAGCCGGCCGACGTTGCCGATGACGACGGTCCGGGCGCGACGGGTCATCGCGGTCGCCATCCCGTCGAGGCGCAGCTTGGCCTTGAACGTCCGCCCGACGAGGTTGCGGGCGCCGGTGACGTAGTACGCCGCCCCGCCGACCCGCGCCTTGAGCGCCTCGGGGGTGTCGGCCATGACCTTGGCGTCGAGGCCGAGCCCGGCCATGACGAGGAAGGCGTGCTCCTCCGGCTCGCCGCCGCCGGGACGCCGTACGGACAGCCGGCCGACGTCGATGCGCTGGTTCTGGCCGGTGAGCGCGACGGCGAGGGCGCGCTCGATCGAGTCGACGGGCAGGTCGAGGTTGCGGGCGAGCAGGTTGCCGGTGCCGCCGGGCAGCAGCCCCATCGGGACCTCGCTGCCGACGAGGCCCTGCGCGACGGCGCGGACGGTGCCGTCGCCCCCGAGCGCGCAGACGAGGACGGCGTCCTGCGCGAGCGCCGCGCGGGCCTGACCCGTGCCGGGGTCCTCGACGGTCGTCTCGAGCCAGAGCGGCTCGGCCAGCCCCTCGGCCTGCATGACCGCGGTGACCCGCATCCGCACGGCCTCGAGGTCGGTGAACTTCGTCGGGTTGACGACGACCGCGGCGCGCTTGGGCGGCGCCGGCGGCTCGCTCACGCCCTCGGGGCGGAACTCGTTGCGGTGCGGCCGCGGTCGGCGACCCGGCCGCGTCGGAAGACCCTGCCCGCGGCGGCTCGCGACGACGACGGCGGCGACGACCGCGACGGCGACCACCGCCACCGCGACCCACACCCACGCGACCTGCGACACGGAGCCGAACCTACCGAAGCCGCGGGCCCCTCCTGAACGCCCGTCCGCCCGCTAGCCTGCGCTCGTGTCCACGCAGGCCGAGCAGCCCGAGCCGACCCTCCAGCCCGAGCCCGACACCAAGGACTGGACCTGGACGCTCGAGCGTCCCTGCCCCGAGTGCGGGTACGACGCCGCGACCGTCCAGCCCGCGGCCGTCCCGGCGCTCGTGCGCGACGCGATGTCGCGCTTCCCCGACGCGCTGCGCCGCGAGGGCGCGACGCTGCGGCCGGCACCGCGGGTGTGGTCGCCGCTGGAGTACGGCTGCCACGTGCGCGACGTCTGCCGGCTCTTCACCCGCCGGCTGCACCTCATGCTCGACGAGGACGACCCGCTCTTCGACAACTGGGACCAGGACGCGACGGCGCTCGCCGACCGCTACGCCGAGCAGGACCCGCTCCTCGTCGCCGCCGAGTGCGAGGACGCCGCGCACGAGGCGGCGGACGCGTTCGGGGCGGTCGCCGACGGCCAGTGGCGGCGCACCGGCCGGCGCAGCGACGGGGCGTCGTTCACCGTCGAGTCGTTCGCGCGGTACTTCCTGCACGACCTCTACCACCACGTGCACGACCTCGACCGCCCCTGAGGAAGCGCAGCGTCCGAGAGGTCGGGCCCCCGAGCAGCCGACCTCTCGGACGCAGCGAGCAGGTGGGGGTCAGGACGCCGTACGGAGCCCCGCGGCCGCGGCGGCGAGCGCCTCGACCCGCGCCCAGTCGCCCGCGGCGACGGCGTCCTTGGGCGTCAGCCAGGAGCCGCCGACGCAGCCGACGTTCGGCAGCGCGAGGTACGACGCCGCGTTGGCCGGTGAGATCCCGCCGGTCGGGCAGAACCGCAGCTGCGGGCACGGCCCGTGGACGGCCGAGAGGTACGGCGCCCCGCCACTAACCTCGGCGGGGAAGAACTTCATCGCCGTGAGGCCGCGCTCGGCGAGGGTGAGCATCTCGGTGAGCGTGCCCGTCCCGCACAGCGCCGGGATGCCGAGGTCGAGGACGGCGTCGACGAGCCGCGGCGGCGACCCCGGGGTGACGACGAACGACGCCCCGGCCGCGGTGACCGCGAGCGCCTGCTCCGGGGTCACGACGGTGCCGGCGCCGACGACCATCCCCGGCACCTCGGCGGCGACGGCGCGGATGGCCTCGAGCCCGGCGGCGGAGCGCAGGGTGATCTCGATGACGCCGATCCCGCCGCGCAGCAGCGCCTGCGCGAGCGGCACCGCCTGCGCGACCTCCTCGACGACGACGACCGGGACGACCGGGGCGACGTCGAGGACCTCGGCGCCGGTGCGCGGCGCGAGAGCAGGGGTGGCGGTGGTGGTCATGCGATCTCCTCGAGCTGGGGGACGGTCGTGGGCACGAGGCCCGGGAAGACGTGGGCGCCCCGGTCGGCCGGGCCGACGGCGGTGCGCAGGGCGCCGAACAGCTCGCGCCCGGTGCCCCAGACCTCCTCGCCCGACGGCCGCCGCGCGGGCTCGCGCGCCGCGAGCTCGGCCGGGTCGAGCAGCACGTCGAGCGTGCCGGCGAGGCTGTCGAGCCGGACGACGTCGCCGTCGCGCAGCCGCGCGATCGGCCCCTCGTGCACCGACTCGGGCGTGACGTGGATGGCGGCGGGGATCGAGCCCGAGGCGCCGCTCATCCGCCCGTCGGTGACGAGCGCGACGGCGTACCCGCGCTTCTGCAGCACCTGCAGGCTGGGCGTGAGGGCGTGCAGCTCGGGCATCCCGTTGGCGCTCGGGCCCTGCTCGCGCAGGACGACGACGACGTCGCGGTCGAGCTCGCGCCGCGAGAACGCCTGGAGGAAGCCGACCTGGTCGGTGAAGACCCGCACCGGCGCCTCGACGACCCGGTGATCGGGCGAGAGCGAGCTGGTCTTGACGACGGCGTGGCCGAGCGAGCCGCGCAGCACCCGCAGGCCGCCGTCCGGCTCGAACGGCGCGCTCGCCGGCCGCAGCACGGTGAGGTCGGTCGACTCGGCCGGCTCCTCCCAGCGCAGCGCGCCGTCGTCGTCGAGCACCGGCCGGCGCCGGTACGACGCCAGCCCCTCCCCGGCGAGGGTCCGCACGTCCTCGTGCAGCAGGCCGGTGTCGAGCAGCGTCGCGACGAGGTACGGCGTCCCGCCCGCGGCGTGGAAGTGGTTCACGTCGGCGGTGCCGTTGGGGTAGATCCGCGCGACGAGCGGGACGACGGCCGACAGCGCGTCGAAGTCCTCCCAGGTCAGCGTGATCCCGGCGGCGGCGGCCATCGAGACGAGGTGCATCGTGTGGTTCGTCGACCCGCCGGTGGCGAGGAGGGCGACGACGCCGTTGACGACGGCCTTCTCGTCGACGACCTGGCCGATGCCGTAGGGGCGCTCGCTCGCGGCGATGGCGGCGACCCGGCAGGTGGCCTCGGCGGTGAGCGCGGCGCGCAGCGGCTCGTCCGGGTGGACGAACGCCGCGCCCGGCAGGTGCAGGCCCATGACGTCCATGAGCAGCTGGTTGGAGTTCGCCGTCCCGTAGAACGTGCACGTGCCGGGGGAGTGGTACGACGCCACCTCGGACCCGAGCAGCTCGTCGCGCCCGGCCTCCCCGGCGGCGTACCGCTTGCGGGTCTCGGCCTTCTCGGCGTTGCTGCGGCCGCTGGCCATCGGCCCGGCGGGGACGAACGCCGTCGGCAGGTGCCCGAAGGCGAGCGCACCGGCGACCAGGCCGGGGACGATCTTGTCGCAGACGCCGAGCATGAGCGCGCCGTCGAAGACGTCGTGGCTGAGCGCGATCGCGGTCGACATCGCGATGACGTCGCGGCTGTAGAGGCTGAGCTCCATGCCCGCGCGGCCCTGGGTGATCCCGTCGCACATCGCGGGGACGCCGCCGGCGACCCGCGCGACGGCGCCGATCCCCCGCGCGGTCTCCTTGATCGCCTGCGGGTAGGTCTCGTACGGCGCGTGCGCGCTGAGCATGTCGTTGTAGGCGGTGACGATGCCGAGCGAGACGCCGGCCTCGCCGCTCATGACGGCCCGGTCGCTGCCGCCGCAGGCGGCGACGGCGTGGGCGAGGTTGGAGCAGCCGAGGTCGGTCCGCGCGGGGCGCAGGCCCTTCTCGAGCTGGGCGGCGCTCAGGCGGCGCAGGTACGCCGTCCGGCCCGCGCGGCTGCGCTCGACGACGGCCTCGGTGACGCGGGCGACGACGGGGTGCAGCGGCGTGACGGGGTCGATCGGGGTGGTGGCCATGGCGGTCCTCGGGTCTCGCGGACGGAGGGCGACGACGGTGGCTCCCACTTTGTGACGGCGATCACAAGCGTAGCGCGAGGGTGACCCGGGTCACACGACGTCCGGATACCGGAAGGGTCTCTCGATGTCGAGAGAGGTGTGGGGAGAGGTGTGGGGAGAGGCGCGGGGCCGGTGGCTCGGGCGCGACGGGGGGGGGGGCGGTCGGCGCCGGCCGCGACCCCCCAGGCCCCGGCCGGTCGCCGCTCGCTCCCGGGTCCGGCCGACCGCCTCCCGGTCGCCCGGCCGGACCCTGTGTCGGCGGCCTCCCAGCACGCGCGCGCGGTCCTCCCACGGACCGGCCGACCTCACGCCGACACCCTGAAGACGGTGCCGGGGACGGATCGTGTCGCGATCCACAGGATTTTTTACCAACCGTTGAACAAAACCGGCAGGTCGCCCATCATGGGACCCACCAGGCCCGGACCCGAACGGTCCGCGGCCCGGACGCACCGGGGCACACCTCCGCCCGCGGTGGTCGGCGCCGGCCCTCCGGCCCAGCGGTGGAAGGGTCCGACGATGGCCGAGCAGCAGCAGGTCGAGCCGGCCCTGCCCGTCGACCAGCCCGTCGACCTGCCCGTCGATCCGCCCGTCGATCTGCGCGTCGAGCCCGACCTCGACAGCGAGCTGCTGGCCCTGGCCCGGACCGACGGTCCGGCCGCGGAGGCGGCCGTGGCCCAGCTGTGGGTCCGGCACCTGCCCGCCGTACGGCGACTCGCCCGCGCGGTCGCGGGGTCGGTGGACCCGCACGAGGTCGACGACCTGGTCAGCGAGAGCTTCGCCCGGGTGCTCGCGGCGCTGCGCGCAGGTGGCGGTCCGCGGTCGGCGCTGCGCCCGTACTGGGTGAGCACCCTGCGTCGGGTCGCGATCGACGCGTCGCGGAGGAGGCGGCCGGTGCTCGGGGCGGACGGTGCGGCGCCCGAGCCGGAGCCGCAGCCGTCGGCGGAGCACGTCGTGGCGGAGCAGGAGGAGGCCGTCGCCGCCCGTCGGGCCTGGGCGTCCCTGCCGGAGGACTCGCGGGTGCTGCTGTGGGAGCTCGTCGTCGAGGGGCGCAGCCCGGCCGAGGTCGCCCCGCTGCTCGGGGTGAGCGCCAACGCGGTCTCCTCGCGGGGGACCCGGGCCCGCGAACGGCTGCGCGAGGCGTTCCTCAGCCACCGGTTGGGGGAGCCGCGCACGCCCGCCTGCCGCGTGGTGCGCCCGCTCCTCGGGTCGTTCGCGCGCGAGGGTCTCGCGCTGCGTGACCGGGTCCGCGTCGAGACGCACCTGTCGGGGTGCCTCCTCTGCCGCGAGGCCGTCGCGGAGGCGCGCTCGACCGCGCTGCTGCTGCGTCGCGCGCTCCTGCCCGGCGCCCTGCTGCCGGGTCTCGTCCCGGCCGCCCTCACGGGGGGCGGCGCGGGTGTGGGCGCGGGTGTGGGCGCGAGCGGCGCGCTCGGTGGCGCCGGGGTGGTCGGTCCGGCGGTGGCCGCGGTCGCCGCCGGACTGCTGGCCGTCTCCGCCGGGGCGCCGTCGTCGGACGTCCCGCACCCCTCCCACCGCTCCGCGCCGCCCGCCGCGGCGGGCGGCGCGGCGGCCCGCGTCGCGGACCCCGTCGGCGCCCCGGGTGCCGGCGAGGCGTCCGCCCCGGGGGCCGGTGGCGTCACCACCCCCGGGCGGTCCTGGGTCCGGGTGCCGCCGGGGACCCGCTCGGTCGGCGTCGTCGTCGGGTCGACGGGATCGGGCAGCACGGGCGGTGGAGTCGGACGGTGGCACGACGCGTCGACGCGCCTGCCCGACCTCCCCACGACGGGCGTGGGCTGGGGACGCGGTGGCGTCCGCGCGGTGGACGTGGCCTACGGGGGGTCCGGCTGGTCGACCGTGGGGTCCGACGGCGACCACGGCCTGGCCGGCCCGCAGGACGTGGGCGTCCCGGACGAGGGGTCCGCGGACGAGAGGCCGCCGCACGGCCCCGGCGGCTCCGGGCCCGGGTCGCCCGGGTCACCCGAATCACCCTGGTCACCCGGGTCACCTGGTCGCGGGCGCCCCGCGCTCACCGCGGGGACCGTGTCGACGCCCGTGCCCGCCGCGGCCCCAGGCCACTCCGCGGTCGCGAAGGGACCGACACCCCCTCGTCCCCAGCCCGGCCACCCCGAGCGGCCCGGCCACCCGGAGCACCTCGAGCACCCCGAGCACCCCGAGCACCCCGGTCCGCCCGCTCACGCCGCGCCGCACCCGGGGACCGGCGGGGGACCGGGTCACGGCCCGGCGGACCCACCCGGCCACGGCGCACCGCCCGGACACCACGGCTGACCGACCTCGTCGGACCCGGCCCCGCGCTCAGCGCGGCGCCGAGGCCCGCACGATCTCGTTGCGGTGGTGCACGGACTCGTGCGCGGCCTGGCGCACCAGCCAGCGCAGCGACCGGACCTCCTGGTGGAGGCCGTTGCGGCGGCTGACCTCCCGCTCCCACGCGTCGGTCGGGACCGCGGCGACCTCGGCCGCGAACCCGCGGCCGTTGGCGCGCACGCCCTCGACGACCGCGTCGAGCGAGGCGTCGCGGTAGCCGAACCGGGCCGCGCGCAGGTCGCCGTACAGCGGGTCGAGGATCGGGGCGTCCTCGGCGAGACCGCGGTGCAGCCGCACCGTGAACGCGGCCAGGACGTCGCGCACGTGGCAGGCGATCTCGATCGGCGCCCACTCCAACGGGGTCGGCCGCGCCCGCAGCGCCTCGGCGTCGACCCCGCGCAGGACGCCGGGCAGCTCGGCGACGACGGCGTCGACGAGCCGCACGGCCCCGTCGACGCTCACGCTCGCGTAGTCCAGTCCGCACCCCGAGCAGACGTACAGCTCGTCGAACCACGGGGGAAGGTCGCTCACCCCCTCACCCTACGGAGCGCGGGGCGCCGTGTCCCCGCGTCGATAGGCTGGCCGCATGATCGACATCAAGCTCGTGCGGGAGACCCCGGACGCCGTCCGGGCCTCGCAGGTCGCCCGCGGCGAGGACCCCGCGGTCGTCGACGCCATCCTCGCCGCCGACGACCGCCGCCGGGCGTCGCTGCGCGACGTGGAGTCGCGCCGGGCAGAGCAGAACGTCGCGAGCAAGGACGTCGGCGCGCTGATGGGCCGCGCGCAGAAGGCGAAGAAGGCCGGTGACGCCGACGCCGACCGGCTGATGGAGACGGCCCAGGAGGCCCGCGGCCACGCCGCCCGGCTCGGCGACGAGGTCAAGGCGCTGCAGGAGGCGGCCGACGCGGCCCAGGGTGAGCTCGACAAGCTGGTGCGCGTCGTCGGCAACGTCGTCATCGACGGGGTCCCCCCGGGCGGCGAGGACGACTTCGTCGTGCGCACGACGGTCGGCGAGCCCCGCGACTTCGCCGCTGAGGGCTTCGAGCCGCTCGACCACCTCGCCCTCGGCGAGAAGCTCGGCGCCATCGACATGGAGCGCGGCGCCAAGGTCTCCGGTGCCCGGTTCTACTTCCTCACCGGCGTCGGGGCGCGCCTCGAGCTGGCCATCCTCAACATGGCCCTCGCGCAGGCGATCGAGGCCGGGTTCACGCCGATGGTCACGCCCACCCTCGTCCTGCCGAAGGTCATGGACGGCACGGGCTACCTCGACGCGCACGACGACGTCTACCACCTGCCGAGCGACGACCTCTACCTCACGGGCACCTCGGAGGTCGCGCTCGCCGGCTACCACGCCGACGAGATCCTCGACCTGTCCGCCGGCCCGAAGCGCTACGCCGGGTGGTCGGCCTGCTACCGCCGCGAGGCCGGCTCGCACGGCAAGGACACCCGCGGCATCATCCGGGTGCACCAGTTCCAGAAGGTCGAGATGTTCAGCTACTGCCGGCCCGAGGACGCCGAGGCCGAGCACGAGCGTCTGCTGGCCTGGGAGCAGGAGATGCTCGCGAAGATCGAGGTGCCCTACCGCGTCATCGACACCGCTGCCGGCGACCTCGGCCGCTCCGCCGCGCGCAAGTTCGACTGCGAGGCGTGGGTGCCCACCCAGGGCCGCTACCGCGAGCTCACCTCGACCTCGAACTGCACGACGTACCAGGCCCGCCGGCTCAACACCCGCGAGCGCAGCGGCGACGGCAAGGGCACCCGCACCGTCGCCACGCTCAACGGCACCCTCGGGACGACGCGCTGGATCGTCGCCATCCTCGAGAACCACCAGCAGCCCGACGGCTCGGTCGTCGTGCCGCAGGCCCTGCGCCCGTACGTCGGCCTCGACGTCCTCGAGCCCCTGGCCTGACCGCCGGTGACGGGCGGCTCCCTCTCGAGGGGGAGCCGCCGTACGGCGTCGTCTGCCTAGGGTGGGCGCCATGTCGCAGGCCGTCGTCCCCCGCCCTCAGACGGTGACGCGCGACGCCGCGGGCTCCCTGCGCGGGCGCGTCGCCGCGTGGTTCGCCCTCGACGACCTGTGGGAGCGGCCCGTGCCGCCGGCGGCGCTGCGCCGCGACCTGCTCTTCGCGCTCGCGACCTTCGCGCTCGCCGTGCTCGGGCTCGAGCTGGCCCGCGGCGCCGGGATCGTCTCGGGGCACGCCGTGTGGGCGGAGTACCTCGGGCTCGTCGTCATGACGGCGCCGGTCGTCACCCGGCGGGTCGCGCCGGTGCCCTCGGCGGTCGGCGCGAGCCTGGCCTTCTTCGCGGTCGGGCTCACCCTGCCCGACGTCGCCGCCCAGGTGGCGGTGCAGGTCGTCTACTTCGTCGCGCTCTTCAGCGGGATGGCCTGGGCGCGCAACCGCCGGGTCGTCCTCGTCGCGATGGGCGCCGTGCTGCTGCTGATGTTCGGCTGGCTCACGGTGCAGTTCAGCCTGGGCAGCACGATCGACGAGATCCGCCGCGAGACGCAGGGCCGGGGCGGGTCGGGCCTGCTCGGACCGATCGCGGCCACCGTCGTCTACGCGTTCGTCCTCAACGTCGTCTACTTCGGCGGCGCCGTCCTCGGGGGGCAGGCGGCGTGGCGGGCCGCGCGGGCCCGGGCGCGGCTGGCCGACCAGGCGGGGACCCTCGCCGACCAGGCGCAGCGGCTGCGCGAGCACGCCGTCGTCCAGGAGCGGCTGCGCATCGCCCGCGAGCTGCACGACGTCGTCGCCCACCACGTCTCCGTCATGGGGGTCCAGGCCGCGGCCGCCCGCCGGGTCATGGACCGTGACCCGGCCGCGGCGGCCGAGGCGCTCGGCTCCGTCGAGGAGTCGGCCCGCGAGGCCGTCACCCAGATGCGCAGCCTCGTCGGCACGCTGCGCGAGGGCGGCGAGGCGGGGCCCGCGACCCGCCCGGGCGCCGACGGCCCCACCGACCGCTCGCCCGAGCCGGGCCTCGGCGACCTGCCCCGGCTGGTGGAGGAGGCACGTCGTACGGGCCTGGACGTCGGGTGGACCCTCGTCGAGCGGACCCCCGGGTGCGCCGCGCAGGTCGGCCCGTCGCAGGGCCTCGCGCTCTACCGGACCGTGCAGGAGGCGCTGAGCAACGTCCGCCGGCACTCGACCGCGCGGGCCGTCCGGGTCGTGCTGCGGGTGGACCCGCAGGCCGGGTTCGCCGAGGTCGAGGTGCTCGACGACGGCCGACCGCGGTCGGGCACCTCCGGGTCGGGGCTGGGGGTGCTCGGGATGCGCGAGCGGGTGCGCTCGCTCGGCGGGGCGGTCGAGGTCGGGCCGCGGGTGATGGGCGGCTACCGGGTCCGGGTCCGGCTGCCCCTCGGGAGCGGGTCGTGAGCGAGCCCCTGCGCGTGGTCGTGGTCGACGACCAGCGGCTGCTGCGCTCCGGGCTGGCGATGATCCTGTCCGTCGAGCCCGACCTCGTCGTCGTCGGCGAGGCCGGCGACGGGGCCGAGGCGGTGCGGGTGGTGCGCGAGCAGCGGCCCGACGTCGTCCTCATGGACGTCCAGATGCCGGTGATGGACGGCATCGAGGCGACCCGGGCCGTCGTCGCCGAGGGGACGTCGCGGGTCGTCATCCTCACGACCTTCGACCGCGACGACTACCTGGCCGACGCGCTCCGGGCCGGGGCGAGCGGGTTCCTGCTGAAGAACGCCGAGGCCGAGAAGATCGTCGACGCCGTGCGCGTGGTCGGGTCCGGCCACGCGCTGCTCGCGCCGGAGGTGACGATGCGGGTCATCGAGGCGATGCGCGGCGGCTCCGGCGGTGCGGCGGGTGGACTCGACGCAGCGTCGAGCCACCTGACGCAGGGTGCACAGGGCGTCGAGCGGCATGACGCTGCGTCAAGTCCACCCGGGGACCCCACCGGTACGACGCCCCGCGAGGTCCCGGGCCTGCGCTACCTCACCCCCCGCGAGCGCGAGACCCTCGTCCTCGTCGGGCGCGGCCTGTCCAACGCCGAGATCGCCGCCGAGCTCGTCGTCGGCGAGGCGACGGTCAAGACCCACGTGTCCAACCTCCTGGCCAAGCTGCACCTGCGCGACCGGGTCCAGGCGGTCGTCCTCGCCCACGAGGCCGGCCTCATGGACACCCCCTGACGTCCGCACCTGCTCGGCACCGGTGCCTGCCCGCTGCGGACCCACCGGCTCGTCAGAGCGGGCCGGTGAGCAGGCGGGCGATCGTCGGGCCGAGGAGGCGCCGTACGGCGTCGTGGTCGAGGTCGGCGACGAGCGGCACCCGCAGCACGTAGCGGGCGTAGGCGAAGCCGATGACCTGCGAGCCGGCGAGGGCGACCCGCTCCTGCGGCCGGTCGACCGCGGCCGCGGCGATGACCGGCAGGGCCTCCTCGGCGAAGACCCGCCGCAGCCGGGCGGCCGCGTCCTCGCTGGTCGCCGCCGCGCGGAGCAGCGCGAGGAACGCCGAGTCGTCCTCCCACACCTGCAGGAACCGGGTGACGACGGCGTCGGCGACCTGCTCCGGGCTGAGGCCGGCGAGCACGGGCAGGTCGAGGCGCAGGTGCGCGGCCTCGGCGAAGAGGTCGGCCTTGCCGCCGAAGTAGCGCACGACGAGCGCGGCGTCGACGCCGGCGGCGGCGGCCACCGCCCGCATCGTCGTGCGCTCGTACCCCTCCCGGCCGAAGACCTCGCGGGCGGCGTCGAGGATCGCGGCGCGGGTGGCGACGGCGTCGCGGCGACGGGTCGGGGGCATGGCCGCAGCCTAAGTCATCATCTGTTGACTTGATGCGGGTGCGGGTCTACCGTCGAAGTCAACAGCCGTTGACTTATCGGGAGGAGCCCGCCATGTCCACCACCCACCCGCACCCGACGCCCCTGACGTCCGGGAGGCCCCGGACGCCGGAGCAGGTCGACGTCCTCGTCGTCGGCGCCGGCCCGACCGGCCTCACCGCCGCCGGCGACCTCGCCGCGCTCGGCCGCCGCGTCGTCGTCCTCGACCGGCGCCCCGAGCCCGGCCGGGCGAGCCGCGCCTTCGCGACGATGCCGCGCACCCTCGAGGTCCTGGCCGACCGCGGCCTGGCGGACGACCTCGTCGCCGAGGGCAGCCCCACCCGCAGCGTCCGGTTGCTCGGCCGCGGCCGCCTGGAGTTCGACGTGCTCGACACCCCGTTCCCCTTCGTCCTCATCGCACCGCAGACCGTCGTCGACGCGGCCCTGCTCCGGTACGCCGAGACCCAGGGCGCCCGGGTCGAGCGCGGCGTCGAGGTCGTCGGCCTCACCCAGGACGCGGACGGCGTCACGGTGACGACCCGGGACGCCGACGGCACCACCGGGACCCGGCGGGCGTCGTACGTCGTCGCCGCCGACGGCGCGCACAGCACCGTCCGCGACCTGCTGGGCGTCCCCTTCCCCGGCCCCACCGTGCTGTCCTCCGTCGTCCTCGCCGACGTGCGGCTCACCGACCCGCCGACCGCCGACGGCGGCCTGACCGTCGGGACGACGACGCAGGTCTTCGGCTTCCTCGCGCCGTACGGCGACGGCTGGTTCCGCTCGATGACCTGGGACCGGCGCGACCAGCGCCCCGAGTCCGATCCCGTCGACGAGGACCGGGTCGGCGAGGTGCTGCACGAGGCGTTGGGCCGCGACGTCGGGGTCGCCGAGGTCGGCTGGCGCTCGCGCTTCCACTCCGACGAGCGGCAGGTCGGCGCCTACCGCCACGGCCGGGTGCTGCTCGCCGGCGACGCCGCCCACGTCCACTCGCCCGTCGGCGGGCAGGGGATGAACACCGGCATCCAGGACGCGGTGAACCTCGCCTGGAAGCTCGACGCCGTCCTCGCCGGCGCGCCCGACCCGGTCCTCGACAGCTACCAGGACGAGCGCCACCCGGTCGGCGCCGCGGTCCTGCGCCGCTCCGGCGGGATGCTCCGGGCGCTGCTGCTGCACCCCCAGCCGCTGCCCCTGCTGCGCGACCTGCTCGTCGCCCTCGCCGTCCGCGTCCCCGGCGTGCCGGCCCGGATCGCCGGGGGCGTCGCCGGCACCTCGCTGCGGTACGACGCCCCGCCGCGACAGGGCGGACGGCCCGCCGCCCACCCGCTCGTCGGCACCCGCGCCGCCACCGTCCCGCTCGAGGGGTCCGACCCCCTCCCGGCCCCGGCGTTCCGGCTCGTCCGCGGCCGCGACGACGCCCCGGTCGACGGTGTCGGGCTCGCGCAGACCCGCCGCACCGACGACGGCCCGGCCCTGCTGGTCCGCCCCGACGGCTACGTCGCCTGGGCGGGCGACCGGCGCGACCCCGCCGCCGACGGGCCCGCGGGATGGGCGGCGGCGTACGCAGGGTGGACCGGCCGGTCGCCGTACGGCGTCCCTCGCGCGGGGGAGGGGGAGCCGGGCGCCGATCTCCGCCGCGCGGGTGATCCCCCGGGGCGCCGCCCGTTCCTAGGGTCGGACCAGACGGGCGCCACCGGGCGCCCGGCCCGACCAGGAGGTGCCCCGTGCTGGAGACCCGCGGCCTGACCCGGACCTTCGGCGACGTCACCGCCGTCGACGGCGTCGACCTCAGCGTGCCGGCCGGCACGCTGACCGGCTTCGTCGGCGGCAACGGCGCCGGCAAGACGACGACGATGCGGATGGTCATGGGCATCCTGCGCCCGACCGCCGGCGAGGTGCTGTGGCAGGGCCGCCCGGCGACCCCGGCCGACCGGGCCCGGTTCGGCTACATGCCGGAGGAACGCGGGCTCTACCCGAAGCAGCCGCTGCTGCGCCAGCTGGTCTACCTCGGGCGGCTGCACGGCCTCACCGCCGCCGCCGCGACGGCCGCCGCGACGGAGCACCTCGAGCGGTTCGGCCTCGCCGACCGCGCCGGCGACAAGCTCGAGTCGCTGAGCCTGGGCAACCAGCAGCGCGTCCAGATCGCCGCCGCGCTGCTGGCCACCCCGAGCGCGCTCGTCCTCGACGAGCCGTTCTCCGGCCTCGACCCGGAGGCCGTCGACGCGATGGCCGACCTGCTGCGCGAGCACGCCGCCCGCGGCGTCCCGGTCCTCTTCTCCAGCCACCAGCTCGACCTCGTCGAGCGGCTCTGCGACTCGCTCGTCGTCCTCTCCCGCGGCCGCGTCGTCGCCGCCGGCACCACCGACGAGCTGCGCCACCGGGGCCGCGTGCGGCACCGCCTCGTCGTCGACGGCGACGCCGGCTGGGTCCGCGACGTCGACGGCGTCAGCGTCCTCGACGTCGACGGCGGCACCGCCGTCCTCGAGCTGCTCGCCCACGACGCCGCCGACCGCGTCCTGCGCGAGGCCCTCGCCCGCGGCTCGGTCCGCGAGCTCAGCCCGCTCGTCCCCTCGCTCTCCGAGATCTACCGGGAGGTCACGGCATGACCGCCGAGCCCCGTACGACGTCCGCTCCCTCGCCCGCCGCCCCCGGGGCCCCGTACGGCGCCCCGCAGGACCCGGGACCGCGCCCGCCGTCGGCGCCGTGGCGCGTCGTCGCCGCGCGGGAGATCCACGTCAAGCTCACCGACAAGAACTTCCTCGTCTCGACCGCGCTCACCCTCGCGCTGCTCGCCGGGTCGTTCGCGCTCCAGGTCGTCCTCGGCCAGCACCGCGACAGCGTCACCGCGGTCGCGACCGGCGACGGCGCGCGCACCGTCCTGGCGGCCGCCGACCGGCTCGGCGACGAGCAGGGCCGGCCCGTCGACCTGACGGTCACCGACGCCACCGACCCGGCAGCGGTCACGGCGGCCGTGCGCGGCGGCACCGCCGACGTCGGCCTGGTCCACGACGGCACCGCGTGGCGGCTGGTGAGCAAGGACGCCGCCGACTCCTCGCTCACCGCGCTCGTCCGCGAAGCCGTCCAGCAGCAGGTGCTCGCCACCAACGCGGCCGCCGCCGGGACCAGCGTGTCGGCGCTGACCGCCGGGTCGACGCTGTCGCTCGACCGGCTCGACCCGGGCGGCGACGACGCGGTGAAGTACGTCGTCGCGCTCGTCTTCGCGTTCCTCTTCTACCTCGCGTCGCTGCTGTTCGGGATGTCGATCGCGAGCAGCGTCGTCGAGGAGAAGCAGTCCCGGGTCGTCGAGATCCTCGTCTCCGCGGTGCCGGTGCGCCAGCTGCTGCTCGGCAAGGTCGCCGGGACCAGCGCGCTGGCGCTCGCGCAGATGGTCCTCTTCGTCGGCGTGGGGCTGGTCGGGGTGTCGATGTCGTCGTACCGCACCCTGCTGCCCGCGGTGGCGACCGCGTCGGGGTGGTTCCTGGTCTTCTTCCTCGCCGGGTTCGTCGCCCTGGCCTGCCTGTGGGCGGCCGCGGGGGCGCTGGCCACCCGCAACGAGGACCTGCAGTCGACGACGCCGGTGCTGAGCATGGTCCTCGTCATCACGATGGTCCTCGGCCTCGTCGGGCAGGGGACGGTGCAGGTCGTCGCCTCGTTCGTGCCGGTGCTGTCGGTCCTGGCCATGCCGCAGCGGCTCTTCGCGGGGACGGCCCAGTGGTGGGAGCCGGTGGTGTCGCTCGGGCTGACGCTGGCCTTCGTCGTGCTCGCCGTGTGGGTGGGGGAGCGGCTCTACTCGCGCACGCTGCTGCAGACCCAGCGCCGGCTCTCGCTGCGCGAGGCGCTCCGGGTGCGTGCCTGACGTGGTGCGGACGCTGCGTCAGCCGCGGGCGGCGCGGACCAGGTCGACGACGCCGAGCACCGTCATGACGAGCGCGGCGGTGCGCGCGATCCACGTCATGGGCAGGACCCGCAGCAGAGCCTTGCCGCCGACGACGGAGAGCAGCCCCACACCCCACAGGCCGAGGGTCGCGCCGAGGCCGACCGAGAGCGGGTCGCGGTAGCGGGCGGCGAGGTTGGCGGTGAGGATCTGGGTGATGTCGCCCCACTCGGCGAGGAAGATGACGCCGTAGGAGAGGGCCGCGACCTTCCAGAAGCCGATCGCGGCGGCGCCGCCCTCGGCGGCGGTGACGGCGGCCTCCTCCTCGTCCTCCTCGTCGTCCTCGTCCTCGTTCCCCTCGCGCCAGACCAGGACGGCGCCCGCGAGGAAGACCAGGCCGACGACGACCTGGAGGACCCGCTCGGGCAGCAGCCCGAGCAGCGAGCCGGCCGTGACGGCGATGACGACGTGGGTGAGGAACGCGGCGGCGATGCCGGCGAAGGCCCACCACCAGCGGTAGCGGGTGCCGAGGACGAGCCCGGCGATGGCCGTCTTGTCGGGCAGCTCGCCGACGAAGACGAGTGCGAACGTCGTCGCCACGGTCGCCAGCTGCACGGATGACACCGAACCACGTCCGGGCCGCGGGCGCCACGGCGGGGTGGGTCGGGGGCTGCGGCGGGCTCGGGGGCGGCGTCGTACGGGCCCCCGTAGGGTTGTCCCGTGCCCGCCGCCGCCCCGCCGAAGCTCGTCGCGCTCGACCTCGACGGCACGACCCTCACCCACGTCGGGGAGCTGTCGCCGCACGTCGGGGACGCCGTCTCGGCCGTCGTCGCCGCCGGGCACCACCTGACCATCGCGACCGGTCGCTCGATCGTCGCGACGATGCCGGTGGTCGCGATGCTCGGCCTCGAGCGCGGGTTCTGCGTGTGCTCCAACGGCGCCGTGACGATCGAGCTCGACCCGTCCCAGCCGGGGGGCTACGTGGTGGTCGACACGGTGACCTTCGACCCGCGCCCGGTGCTCACCCTGCTGCGCGAGGCCATCCCCGACGCGCTCGTCGCGGTCGAGGACCTCGGCGTCGGGTTCAAGGTCAGCGCGCCGTACCCCGACGGGGAGCTCGGCGGCGAGCAGGTCGTCGTGCCGTGGGAGGAGCTGGTGTCCGCGCCCGCGACCCGTGTCACACTGCGCAGGCCGGACGCCGACGCGGCGGAGTTCATGGCCCAGGTCGAGGCCGCCGGACTGCACGGGGTGGCGTACGCCGTCGGGTGGACGGCCTGGCTCGACCTCAACCCCGAGGGCGTGAGCAAGGGCTCGGCGCTCGAGCTGGTCCGGCGGCGGCTGCACGTCGAGCCGGGCGACACGGTCGCCGTCGGCGACCAGCGCAACGACGTCGAGATGCTCCAGTGGGCCGCCCGCGGGGTCGCCATGGGCAACGCGCCCGACGAGGTCAAGGCGGTCGCCGACGAGGTGACCGGCGACGTCGACGACGACGGGCTGGTCCCCGTGCTGCGGTCGCTGCTGGAGGGATGAGCGTGGACGACGACCTACTCATCACGTCGGCGGCGAACCCGCGGCTCAAGGCGCTCTCCGGGCTGCGCCGGCGCCGCGACCGCGAGGAGTCGCGCACGACGCTCGTCGAGGGCTACGAGGAGCTGGCGCTCGCGCTCGCCGCCGGCGTCGTGCCCACGGAGCTCTACGTCTGCCCCGAGCTGTTCAGCCCGGCCGGCCGAGCCGGGAGCCAGGACATCGGCGAGCAGGACGAGCTGCTCGCGCGGCTGCGCACGCTGCGGGTGCCGGTGGTGCGGCTGTCCCGGTCGGCCTTCGAGAAGGTCGCCTACCGCGAGGGTGCGGACGGGCTGCTCGGCGTCGTCGGCGCCGTCGGCCGCCCGGTCCACGAGCTGCCGGTCGGCAAGAAGGACCTCGTCCTGCTCGCCCAGGGCGTCGAGAAGCCGGGCAACCTCGGCGCGATGCTGCGCACCGCCGACGCCGCCGGGGTGGACGCGGTCGTCGCCGCCGACCCGCTGACGGACTGGGGCAACCCCAACGTCGTCCGCGCGTCCAAGGGCACCGTCTTCGCCACCCCCGTCGGCGCGGGCACGACGCAGGAGACGCTGGACTGGCTGCACGCCAACGGGATCCGCCTCGTCGTGACGACCCCCGAGACGAGCACCGAGCACACCGACATCTCCTACAAGGGCCGGGTCGCCGTCGCCGTCGGCTCCGAGAAGCACGGCGTCGACGACGCCCTGCTCGCCGCCGCCGACGAGCGCATCCGCATCCCCATGGCCGGCCGGGTCAACTCGCTCAACGTGTCCGTCGCCGCCGCGGTGGTGCTGTACGAGGCCGTCCGCCAACGCCGTTGAGGGTTCTGGACATTATCGGGTCGCCCGATAATGTCCGGCCCCGCCGGAGAACGGTTCTCCGGCGAGGCCCTACCTTCTCCGGCGAACCTGAGCCCGTACGACGCCCCGTCGGCCCCGCCGCCGCCAGCCGCGACCCGCGACCCCCGTACGGCGTCCTGTGACGCCTGGGGCCCCTGGGGCGTGGTCAAGAGCACCCCTTGCGGTGTGTCACGATGTCGGTATGCGGGTTGACCACGTCTCCTACGCAGCCGAGCACGACGGTGTGCGAGCCACCGCCGAACGCATCGGCAAGCTCATCGGTGTCCTGCCGGTCGACGGTGGGGTTCACCCGCGGTTCGGCACCCGCAACGTGGTCCTGCCCCTCGCCCACGACCGGTACGTCGAGGTCGTCGAGTGCCTCGACCACCCGGCTTCGGACAAGGCGCCGTTCGGCCAGGCCGTCAAGGCCCGCTCCGCCAGCGGCGGCGGCTGGCTCGGCTGGGTCGTCGCGGTCGACGACATCGCCCCGGTCGAGAAGCGGCTGGGCCGCCAGGCCGTCGACGGCAACCGCCGCCGCCCCGACGGGGTGGAGCTGCGCTGGCGCCAGATCGGCGTCAAGGGCCTGATGTCCGACCCTCAGCTGCCGTACTACATCCAGTGGGACGACGGCGACGTCCACCCGTCTCGCGGCAGCGCGACGACGGTCAACATCGACTCGCTGCAGATCGCGGGCGACCCGCAGCGGGTCGCCGAGTGGCTCGGCCTGCCGGCGTCGAAGACCTCGTCGGTGATCCACTTCGACTTCGTCGCCCCGCGCGGGACCCCCGGCCTGCTCGCCGTGACCTTCTCGACGCCCGAGGGCTCCGTCACCATCTGAGCACCACCTGAGCGCCAACTGACGACGTCGCACGACGCCGTACGGCGCCCCGGTCCGCGCCTTGCGCAGGAACCCACCCACGCGGCACAGGTCAGCGGTGACGCCGCGCTGTCGGTGCGGGGTTTGGCCCGGAGGCGCGGCGGGCACCCCTGACCTCCACAGCCGCTCACTGGGGAGCAGCGCGACGTAGGGAGTCCGTCATGGGCCAGTCCACCTCTGCCGCCGGGTCGTCCGCCGGGGGGTCCTCCGCCGCCTCGAGCGGACCCGCTACGGACCCGGCCACCGGCCCCGGCAGCGGCCCGCAGACGCCCACCTCGTCGGCCTCGCCCGTCGACACGGCCGGTACCCCGGACGACCGGGCGTCCGGCACGGACGCGACGGGCGCCGGTGCGGGGGACGTCACCCCGCAGGACGGCACGAGTGACGGCGGCCCCGGCCCGGCGACCTCCGGCGGCGCCGACGCGACCGTGACGCGCGCGGACGCCCCCGACCCCGACGAGGCCGACGACGAGCCCGGGGCCGCCCAGGCCTACCGGCCCAGCGAGACCGACGCCGACGAGGAGGCCGAGCGCGAGTCCGAGTCCGACCGCGAGCAGCGGCTCGAGGAGTTCGCCCAGGAGCACGACCCGCAGAAGCACGACATCTCCGCCGGCGAGGAGTTCCGTCAGCGCGGCGACTGGACGGCCGACGAGGCCGGTGGCGAGCAGAAGTGGGACGCCGACGGCAACCTCGTCGAGGGTTCGTCGCCCACCGTCCCGGACGGCCGGGGCGCCGCGCCGGGTGAGAGCGACGGCGGGGACACCGATGGGTCGGTCGACGGTGGGTCGCGCGACGGTGGTGGAGCGGGTGAGGCGTCGACGGGAGGCCGCCGGACGTCGTCGTTCGAGGAGGTCCGCGACGGCGGCTACAGCGTCGGCTCGGCCGCCCCGCTCGACGACGGCGCGATGCCGCTGGGGCACCCGGTCAAGGGCTGGGAGGGCAGCAAGACGTACGCCTCACCCGGCCACGACAAGTACGACACCGGCGAGCCGCACGTGTGGTTCACCGACGAGGATGCGGCCGAGCGCGCCGGCTTCACCCGCGCCTGACGAGCGCTGGACATTATCGGGTCGCCCGATAACGTCAGGCTCCGCCGGAGAACCGTTGTCCTGCGGAGCCCGACATTATCGGGCGACCCGATAATGTCCGGGCCCGCTCACTCCAGGAAGTCGACCAGCGCCGGCGCCGCACCGACGTACGACGCCGGCGTCATCGCCCGCAGCCGGGCGGCCACGTCGACCGGCAGCCCGAGCCCGTCGACGAACGCCCGCAGGTCCTCGCCGTCGATCCGCCGCCCGCGGGTCAGCTCCTTGAGCCGCTCGTAAGGGTTGTCCATCCCGGCGACCCCCCGCGCCGCGAGCGCCCGCATCGCCGACTGGACGGCCTCGCCGAGCACCTCCCAGTTGCGGTCGAGGTCCGCCGCCATCGCGGACGGCACGGCATCCAGCCCGGCCAACCCGCGCCCGACGTTGTCCAGCGCCAGCAGCGAGTGCCCGAAGGCCGACCCGATGTTGCGCTGCATCGAGGAGTCCGTGAGGTCCCGCTGCAGCCGCGACTGCACGAGCGTCGACCCGAGCACGTCGAGCAGCGCGTTCGACACCTCGAGGTTCGCCTCGGCGTTCTCGAAGCGGATCGGGTTGACCTTGTGCGGCATCGTCGAGCTGCCGACGGTGCCCTGCCCGCGCACCTGCGCGAAATAGCCCATCGAGATGTAGGTCCACACGTCGGTGCAGAGGTTGTGCAGCACCCGGTTGAACCGCGCGACGTCGGCGTAGAGCTCGGCCTGCCAGTCGTGGCTCTCGATCTGCGTCGTCAGCGGGTTCCACGTCAGGCCGAGCGACTCGACGAACGACCGGCTCACCGCCGGCCAGTCCGCGTCGGGGACCGCCGCCAGGTGAGCGCCGTACGTGCCCGTCGCCCCGTTGAGCTTGCCGAGGTACTCCGCGCCGGCCACCCGACGCAGCTGCCGGCGCAGCCGGTGCGCGAGGACGGCGAGCTCCTTGCCGAGCGTCGTCGGCGTCGCCGGCTGCCCGTGGGTGTGCGCGAGCATCGGGACGTCGCGCAGTTCCTGCGCCATCGCGACGACCTGGTCGGCCACCGCGTGAGCCTTCGGCAGCCACACCTCGCGCACCGCGCCCTGCACCATGAGCGCGTACGAGAGGTTGTTGACGTCCTCGCTCGTGCAGGCGAAGTGGACGAGCTCGGCGAGCCCGCGGTCGACGTCCTCGGGCGCGACGACGGCGAGGCGCCGCTTGAGGAAGTACTCGACCGCCTTGACGTCGTGCACCGTCTCGCGCTCGATCTCGGCGAGCTCGGCGACCTCCTCGGCCCCGAACCCGCGCACGTACTCGCGCAGCGCCTGCTGCTCGGTCGCCGTCAGCCGCCGCACCCCGGGCACGACCTGCTGGTCGGTGAGGTGGATCAGCCACTCGACCTCGACGTGCACGCGGGTGCGGTTGAGCGCCGCCTCCGACAGGTGGTCGACGAGCGCGGCGACCACCGGTCGGTAGCGGCCGTCCAGCGCACCGAGGGCGACGGGGGGCACCGCGTCGGCGAACGACGCGTCGTACGAAGCCATGCGCCCATCCTCCCAGAGCACGGGCCGGGGCCCGTACGGCGTCCCGTACGTAGCCCCGTACGTCGCCCCGCGACCCCGGGCTTGCTCCCCGAATGGTTGTGTGATCACAATGGTTGTGTGAAGACAACCAAGGACGCGCCGACCGATGTCGCGTTGTGGCTCGGTCTGATGTCCCTCGTCATGGACCACAAGCGGCTGCTCGAGGACCGGCTCGCCGACCGGCTCGACCTGCCGTGGACCCGCTTCCGGGCGCTGCGCCGGTTCGAGCTGCACGCGATGACCCAGCGCGAGCTGGCCGACGCGATGTCGGTCGACGCGCCCGCCGCCTCGGTCATCGTCAGCGACCTCGCCGAGCGCGGCCTCGTCACCCGCGAGGCCGACCCGGCCGACGCGCGCCGCCGGATCGTGCGGATCACCGACGCCGGCCGCATGCTCATGGCCGACATCCGCGCCGTCGACGTCGAGGTCCCCGTCCTCGCCCCGCTGTCCGGCCGAGACCGCGCCGAGCTGGCCCGCCTCGTCGACCTCATGCGGGCGGGGGCCTGATGACGACCACCGCGCCCACCCTCGCGCCCGACCAGCTCGACACCCGCCGCCCCTACACCATCCTCGCCGTCTGCTGCCTCAGCCTGTTCGTCGTCGGCATCGACTCCAGCGCGGTGAACCTCGCGCTGCCCTCGATCCGCACCGACCTCGGGGCCTCGTCGAGCCAGCTGCAGTGGGTCGTCGACGCCTACACCCTCGTCCTCGCCGGGCTGCTCATGCTGTCCGGATCGACCGCCGACCGGCTCGGCCGCAAGCGCGTCTTCCTCGTCGGGCTCACCGTCTTCGGCCTCGGGTCGGTCCTGTGCTCGGTCGCGCAGGACCCCGGCCTGCTCATCGGCGCGCGCGTCCTGCAGGCCGTCGGCGGCTCGATGCTCAACCCCGTCGCCATGTCGATCATCACCAACGTCTTCACCAACGCCCGCGAGCGCGCCCGCGCCATCGGCGTGTGGGGCGGCGTCATCGGCCTCAGCCTCGCCCTCGGCCCGGTCGTCGGCGGCGCGCTCGTCGACGCCCTCAGCTGGCGGGCGGTGTTCTGGCTCAACGTCCCCGTCGTCCTCGCGGCCGTCGCCCTCACCCTGCGGATCGTCCCCGAGTCGCGCGCCGCGCGGTCGCGCCGACCCGACCCCGCCGGCCAGACGCTCATCGCCCTCGGCCTCACCGCGCTCGTCTTCGCCGTCATCGAGGGCGGGTCGCTGGGGTGGGCGTCGCCGGTCATCCTCGGCTCGTTCGCCGTCGCGGCGCTCGCCTTCGTCGCCCTGCCGATGGTCGAGCGACGGCGTGCCGAGCCGGTCCTCGACCCGCGCTTCTTCCGCTCGATCCCGTTCTCCGGAGCGGTGATCGGCGCCGTGCTCGGGTTCAGCGCGATGGGCGGGTTCCTCTTCCTCAACACCCTCTACCTGCAGGAGGTGCGCGGCTACTCGCCCCTGCACGCCGGCCTGCTCACCCTGCCGATGGCCGTCGCGACCGCGCTGCTCGCGCCGGTCTCCGGTCGGCTGGTGGGGTCGATCGGCCCGCGCGTGCCGATGGTCGTCGCCGGCATCGGGATCTCGCTGAGCGCGCTCCTCCTGCTGCGGCTCTCGGTCGACACCTCGGTCGGCTACCTCCTGCTCGCCTACGCGCTCTTCGGGATCGGCTTCGGCGTCCTCAACGCGCCGATCACCAACGCCGCCGTCTCCGGGATGCCGCGCGACCAGGCCGGCGTCGCCGCCGCGGTCGCGTCGACGAGCCGGCAGGTCGGCACCTCGCTCGGCGTCGCGGTCCTGCCCGCGGTGACCCTCGCCGCGCTCACCGGCCCGCTCGCGACCGGCCTGCCCGCCGCGTCGCACGTCGGTTGGACGGTCATGCTCGGCTGCGGGCTGCTCCTCGTCGTGCTCGCCTTCGTCGCGACCTCGCGCGCCGCGCACGCCAGCCGCGACCGCGTCGCCGCCGAGCTCGGCGCCTGACCCCGGACGGACCGACAGGCAGTCACCCGTGCCCGTACGACGCCCCGTGCTCGACGGGGCGTCGTACGGGCACCACTGCCTGTTCGTCCGTGCGGCCCGGCTGTCGATGGCCCGGGTGAGAGTGCACCGCGAGCGTGCGATCACCCCGCCGGAGCCCCTATCGACAGCCGGGCGGCAGGCGCGAGTCCGGCAGGTCAGATCCCGCGCCACTCCCGCAACCGCGCGAGCACAGCCTCCGGGTCCGACTCGACGACGAGCGCGTCGAGCGGCCCGCGCCGCACGAACCCCGCCCGCGCCATCCCCTCGAGCGCGTCGAGCAGCGGCCGCCAGTAGCCCGCGGTGTCGAGGAACGCGACCGGCTTGGCGTGGTAGCCCAGCTGCTGCCAGGTCCACACCTCGAACACCTCCTCGAGCGTCCCGGCGCCACCCGGCAGCGCGACGAAACCGTCGGCGCGAGAAGCCATCTCGGCCTTGCGCTCGTGCATCGTCCCGACCACGACGAGCTCGGTCAGACCGGTGTGCGCCAGCTCCCGCGACACCAGCGCCTCGGGGATGACGCCCACGACCGACCCGCCCTCGGCCAGCACCGCGTCGGCGACCGCGCCCATGAGCCCGACGTGGGCGCCGCCGTACACCAGCCCGATCCCCGCCCGCCCCAGCAGCCCGCCGAACGCGGTCGCGGCCGACAGGTACGCCGGGTCGTCCCCGGACGCCGAGCCCGTGAAGACCGCGACCGACCCCAGGGTCACGCCCCGAGCCCCTCGCGCACGAACGCGACGACCCCCGGTACGGCGCCGCGCACGTCGCGGTAGCAGACCTCGAAGTCCTCGGTGTCGCCGTACCAGGGGTCGGCGAGGTCGAGCTCGCCCGCCGCGACCGCCGCCGGGTCGAACGAGCGCAGCAGCCGCACCCGCGAACGCTCCTCGTCGGACCGGGCCAGCGCCTGCAGGGCCCGCAGGTGCCCGGCGTCGGCGGCGAGGACGAGGTCGGCCTCGTCGAACCAGCCCGCCTCGAACTGAGCGGCGACGTGGCTCGACCCGTCGAGCCCGTGCCGGTGCAGCGTCGCGACCGTCCGCGAGTCCGCGCCCTCGCCGACGTGCCACGCGCCGGTCCCGGCCGAGTCCACGGTGACCCGGTCGCCGAGCCCCTCCTCGGCCAGCGCGGAGCGCAGGACGACCTCGGCCATCGGCGAGCGGCAGATGTTGCCCGAGCAGACGACGGTGACGTGCACCCTCAGGCCTCGTAGCCGTTCGGGTTGGCCTGCTGCCAGCGCCAGGTGTCGGCGCACATGTCCTCGATGGTCTTCTCCGCGTGCCAGCCGAGCTCCTCGTGGGCGCGGGTCGCGTCGGCCCAGTAGGCCGGCAGGTCACCGGCGCGGCGGCCGACGACGTCGTACGGGATCGGGCGCCCGCTCGCCGTCTCGAAGGCCTTGATCACCTGGAGGACCGACGTGCCGGTGCCGCTGCCGAGGTTCCAGACCCGCACCCGCCGGTCGCCGTCCGCGTCCGCGATGGTGGTGAGCGCCGCGACGTGCCCCGCGGCGAGGTCCTCGACGTGGATGTAGTCGCGCTCGGCCGTCCCGTCCGCGGTGGGGTAGTCGTCGCCGAAGACCTGGAGCCGCTCGCGCCGGCCCACCGCGACCTGCGCGATGAACGGCATGAGGTTGTTGGGGATCCCCTGCGGGTCCTCGCCGATCTGCCCCGACGGGTGCGCGCCGACGGGGTTGAAGTAGCGCAGCAGGGCGATCCGCCACCGCTCGTCGATCGCGCCGACGTCCTGCAGCACCTGCTCGATCATCACCTTCGTGCGCCCGTACGGCGAGCTCGCCGCGAGCGGCTCGTAGTCCTCCCGGTAGGGGACGGGGGCGTGGTCGCCGTACACCGTCGCCGACGAGGAGAAGACGAGGGTGTGGCAGCCGTGCCGGCGCATCGCGCGCAGCAGCGAGAACGTCGACTCGAGGTTGTTCTCGTAGTACTCCAGCGGGATCTGGACGCTCTCGCCGACCGCCTTGAGGCCGGCGAAGTGGACGACCGCGTCGATCCGCTGACCGGCGAAGAGCGCCTCGGTCTTGTCCTTGTCGGTGAGGTCGAAGGCGTGCGTCTCGACGTGCGTGCCCGACAGCGCCTCGAGCCGCCCGATGACGGCCGGCTTGGCGTTGCCGAAGTTGTCGACGACGACGACGTCGTGGCCGGCGGCGATGAGCTGGAGGACGGTGTGCGAGCCGATGTAGCCGGCCCCACCGCTGACGAGGACGCGCATGGCCCCGAGCCTAGGGGTCCGGCCACCCTGGCCGAACGGATGACCGCCTCGCCCGAAAGTTCCCTTGTGCACGAGTGACAGAGCCGCACATACTGGACACGCGGCGCCGGACCTCCCCCTACGGTGCCGCCCACCCCCTGCCGGACTGCCACCGACTCACGGGAAGCCCCCTGCCATGCCCACGACCCTGTCGATCGTCATGCCCGTCTACAACGAGGCCGCGACGATCCTGCGGGCCCTCGACCGCGTCCTCGCGGTCGACTTCCCGTGCCCCACCGAGCTCGTCGTCGTCGACGACGGCTCCTCCGACGCCACCTGGGCGCTGCTCGAGCGGGTCACGGACAGCCGCGTCCGCCTGGTGCGCCACGCCGCCAACCGCGGCAAGGGCGCGGCCGTCCTGACCGGCGTGGACCACGCGTCGGGCAGCCACCTGGTCATCCTCGACGCCGACCTCGAGTACTCCCCGGCCGATATCCCGGCCCTCGTGCAGCCGGTCCTCGACGGCGTGGCCGACCACGTCTTCGGGGTGCGGGTCTTCGGCCTCAACACCCGCTACCCCTCGTTCCGGTTCGCCGTCGGTGGGCGGGCGACGACCCTCGCGGCCAACGTGCTCTACGACTCCTGCCTCACCGACATGCACACCTGCCTCAAGCTCGTCCCGACCAGCCACGTGCGCTCGCTCGGGCTCGGCGAGTCGGGCTTCGGCCTCGACACCGAGCTGACGGCGCGGCTGCTGCGCGCGGGCGTGCGGCCCTTCGAGGTCCCGGTCTCCTACAACGGGCGCACCGCCGCGGACGGCAAGAAGATCACCTGGCGCGACGGCGTGCGCTGCCTCGCCGTCCTCGGCCGGGTCCGTGCCGCCGCGCCCGCCGCGCTCGCGCCGGTCCACCGCCCGGTGCGGGTCGTCACCGGGTACGACGCCCCCGTCGCCGCCCTCGGGCGCGGCACCCGCCTCGCCGTCTGAAGGCCCCGGCCGTCCCGACGCCGTACGCCGTGGGCGTCGGGTGGGCGTGCCTACACTCGCGCCCATGGCGACCTCCCCCACGCGGCTCCTGCTGCTCGGGGCCGTGCTCATCTTCGAGCCGGTCAACGCCTACCAGGTCCGCCGCGAGCTGCGCTCGTGGGGCGTCGACGAGTGGGCCCACCTCAACCCGGGGTCGATCTACTCGGGGCTTGGGACGCTGGCGCGGCAGGGTCACCTGGTCCAGCACGCCCTCTCCGAGGGCGGGCGCGAGGTCGCGGTCTACACGTCGACGACGCAGGGGCGGGGCGAGTTCGGCCGGCTCATGGAGGAGGCCGTGACGGTCGTCGACCTGTCCGCTCCGCTCGCCTTCCAGACCGCCCTCACCCTCATGCCGCTCCTCGATCGCGCGACCATGCGGGACCTGGTGCGCCGGCGGCTGGAGCGGGTCGACGGGTGGCGCCGTCGCGTGGAGGAGCAGGCCCCGCCGCACGGCGTCGTCCCGCCGCACGTGCGGGTCCTCGTCGAGCACTGGGAGCGCTCGGCGCGGGTGGAGCGCGAGCTCGCGCAGGGGCTGCTCGCGGACATCGAGGCCGGCCGGCTCGCCTTCGCGGGCGAGCCGGACGACTGGGCGCCCCCGCAGGACGACCCGGGGTGGCAGATGGCGAGCGACCGGCGGCGGTACGTCGCTGCGCTGGGCCTCGACGGGGACGAGCCCGGCGAGCGCCCGTGACCCACGCTGTTGATCAACCTTGACTAATTGATCAAGGTTGATCATCATGGGTGTCGGTGGTCGCTGCCACGCTCTCCGCCACGCACCCCTGCTCACGTGACCCCGCTGCGGCGGGAGCGAGGACGGTCCCCGTGATCCACGCCCGAGGCCTGGTCCAGGTCTTCTCCACCCGCTCCGGTCGGGAGCGCTCGCAGGTCCGCGCCGTCGACGGGGTCGACCTCGACGTCGCCGAGGGCGAGGTCGTCGGCTTCCTCGGCCCCAACGGCGCCGGGAAGACGACGACCCTGCGGATGCTCACCACCCTGCTGCGACCGACCGAGGGCACGGCGACGGTGGCGGGGTACGACGTCGCCCGCGAGCCGGTCCAGGTGCGCCGCCACATCGGGTACGTCTCGCAGAGCGGGTCCACGGGCAGCGTCGCCCGGGCCGGCGACGAGATCGTCGACCACGGGATGCTGTACGGGCTGTCGTCGGCCCAGGCCCGTCGGCGCGGCGAGGAGCTGTTCGAGCAGCTGGACCTGCAGGGCCTGTGGTCGCGCCAGCCCAAGACCCTCTCCGGAGGGCAGCGGCGCCGGCTCGACATCGCCATGGGGCTGGTGCACGAGCCGAGCCTGGTCTTCCTCGACGAGCCCACCACCGGCCTGGACCCGCAGGCGCGGGCCAACCTGTGGACCCACATCGCCGACCTGCGGGCCCGGCGCGGCGCGACCGTCTTCCTCACCACGCACTACCTCGACGAGGCCGACCACCTCAGCGACCGGGTCGTCGTGATCGACCACGGCCGCATCGTGGCCAGCGACACCCCCGACGCCCTCAAGTCCCGAGTGGCCGGTGATCTCGTGGACCTCGAGGTCGCGGACGCGGCCCAGGTGACCGCTGCCGCCGCGCGGCTGGAGCGGGCCGCCCGCTCGGCCGACGCGAGCGAGCCGGTCGAGGTCGACGGGACGCACGTGCGCGGCCGGGTGCAGCGCGCCGGCGTCGTCATCCCGGGACTGCTGCGCGAGCTGGACCAGGACGGCATCACGCTCACCTCGATCGAGGTGCGCCGTCCCACCCTCGACGACGTCTTCCTCACCCTCACCGGCCGCTCGCTGCGCGAGGGCGGCTGACGTGCCGCCCGCACCCGCCGGTCCCGCCCCGCTCACCCGACCCAGCCACCGGAGGTCCGCATGACCGTCCTGCGCGACAGCTACGTCGTCTTTCGCCGCCAGATGCGGATGAACCTGCGCAACCCCGCGTGGGTCCTCATCGGCATCTTCCAACCCGTGCTCTACCTGTTCCTCTTCGGCCCGCTGCTCAAGCCGCTGACGAGCCAGTTCGGCGCAAGCAACGCCTACACGTTCTTCGTGCCCGGCCTGCTCGTCCAGCTCGGCGTCTTCGGAGCGTTCTTCGCCGGGTTCAGCCTCATCGGCGAGTGGCGCGACGGGGTGATCGAGGCCGAGCGGGTCACCCCCGCCAGCCGGTTCGCCCTGCTGCTCGGCCGGCTCCTGCGCGACCTGGTCCAGCTCGTCGTCCAGGCCGTCATCCTCGTCGTCCTCGGCTTCGTCCTCGGGATGCGCGCCCCGGTCGGCGGGGTGGTCGTCGGGGTGCTGCTCACGGTCGTGCTGGGCGCCGCCTGCGCGGCGGCGTCGAACGCCCTCGCGCTCTCGACGAAGAGCGAGGACGTCATGGCGCCGGTGATCAACATGGTGACGATGCCCGTCCTGCTGCTGTCCGGGATCCTCCTGCCGATGACGCTCGGCCCCTCGTGGCTGCAGCGGGCCAGCGACTTCATGCCGATCCGGTGGGTCGTCGACGCCGTGCGCGGGTCCTTCGCCGGCGCGCTGGCGACGAGCACGATGACCTGGGGCATCGTCTGGACGGTCGTCATCTTCGCCCTCGCGATGTGGTGGGGCGTGTCGACCTTCCGGCGCGAGAACAGCTGACGCCGACCCGGCCGACCCGGCCGTCAGCCGGCGGAGCCGGCGGCCGACCAGGCGAGGGCGGCGAGGACCAGCGGGACGGCGAGCACCCCGACGGCGAAGCCGAGCATGACGGCGACCCGGGCCCGCGGGGCCGAGCGGTCGAGCAGCTCCAGCCGGACCGCGGCGGCCCCCGCCGCGGTGGTCGGGCCGGCCCCGAGCGTCGCCTCCGGGTGGGCCGAGCCGGCCAGGGCCACGAGGGCGCGTGCGAGCGGCAGCGGACCGGCCCGGCGGGCGGCGACCCGGTCCGCGAGGGCCTCGACGAGCAGCCGGACCTCGCGCAGCGCCGCCTCGGACCGCACCCGGGCCGGCACCGCCTCGTGGACGACGGTGAAGTACTCGAGGACGAGGTCGTGCCGTGAGTCGAGGTGGGCCCGCTCGTGGGCGAGGACGGCGTCGAGCTCCTCGGCGGCCAGCCGCTCGAGCGTGCCCCGGGTCAGGACGACCCGGCGCCGCAGCCCTGGCACGCAGTAGGCGGTCGGGGTGGGGTGGTCGAGGACCCGCAGGTCACCGGGTCGCTCGGGTCCCCCTCGTCCGTCAGGGGTGGCGAGGACGTCGACGAGGTCGCGGTGGCGCCGCCGGGCCGCGCGCAGCCGGGTGCCGACCCGGTGCCCGGACAGCAGCAGCAGCGCCAGCGTGCCGGCGCCGACGAGCACGGCCGGGACCGCCACGGCGACCCGGGCGGGCGTCGTACCGCCGTCGAGGATCAGCCGCACGCCGACCGCGCCGGTGAGCACGGCGGCGAGGACCGCCGCCGTGGTCACCGCCTGCCACACGAGCAGGGCGGGCCCGGGCGCGCTCCGGAACCGGTGCTGCGCGGCCATCAGGCGCGGGCCGGGGCCGGCGAGGACGACCGCCAGCAGCAGGAGCAGGAGCAGCAGGCCGGCGGCCAGCGGCGCACCGGTCGGTGGCGACCCCACGGGTCAGGCCCGCTCCGCCCGGCGCTGCTCGAGCTCCGCGAGGGCGGCCCGCAGGTCGTCGAGCTCCTCGGGGGTGGACCGGTCGAGGAAGTGCAGCAGCGCGGCCCGGCGGTCGTCGCCGGCGAGCGGGTCGAGGGTGGTGCGCAGCGCCTCGGCGGTGAGCCGGTCGCGTGAGGCCGCGGCCCGGTAGCGCCATGCCCGCCCGTCGCGCTCCCGCTCGGCCAGGCCCTTCTTGGCCAGCCGGTCGAGCACCGTCATCAGCGTCGTGTAGGCCAGGTCGCGCCGTGGGCCGAGCACGTCGTGCACCTCGCGGACGCTGACGCCGGCCCAGCCGGGGCCGGCCGCCTCCTGCGCGGACCACAGGTGGTCCATCACCGCCTGCTCGAGGTCGCCCAGGGCCGCCCGCGGGCTCATCGGGTGCCGTCCTCGCTGGGGCCGACCCGCACGGTGCGGTCGACGACGCCGGCGGGCAGGTCGTCGTGGCTCACGACGACGAGGGTACGTCGCCCCGCCGCGGCGGCGACGTCGCCCATCACCTGCGCCGCGGTCCCGGCGTCGAGGTGGGCCACCGGCTCGTCGAGCAGGAGCACCCCCCGCTCGGAGACCAGGGCGCGGGCCAGGCCGAGGCGGGTGCGCTCGCCCCCGGACAGGGCGCGGTCGCCGGTGCCGAGCCGGGTGTCGAGGCCGGCGGGCAGGTCGTCGTACCAGGGTCCGAGGCCGGCCTCGCGCAGCCCCCGCACGAGACGGGCGTCGAGGTCCGGGCCGTCGAGGGGCTCGGGCCGGGGGCGGGCGATCCGCAGGTTCTCGCGCAGGGAGGTCGCGAGGACCCAGGGCTCGTCGTCGACGACGGCGACCCGGGAGCGCAGGTCCGCCAGGGGCAGGTCGCGGGCGTCGGTGCCGTCGACGAGCAGCCGGCCGGTCGCCGGGTCGAGCTGGCGGGCGAGCAGCGCGAGCAGCGTGGACTTGCCGCCGCCGTTGGGGCCGGTGACGAGGGTGCGCGAACCCGGCGGGAGGTCGAGGTCGACCGGGTCGAGGTCGAGCGCGTCCGCCCCGGCCGCAGTGGGCTCGGTGGGCCGCCAGCGGGCGCCGGCGGCCTCGAGACGCAGGTGCGGCACGGGGGAGGTCACGGTGTCGTGCGCGGGGCGCTCGACGACCGCGGGGGGCTGGTCGAGCAGGACGTCGAGGCGGCGGCGGGCCGCGCGGGCCCGGGCGAGGGACCGCGCGGCGTCGGCCAGCGGCGTGAGCGCGTCGGACAGGGCGACGGGGGTGAGCACGAGCAGCGCGGCGACCGGGGCGGCGACGTCGAGGCGCGCGACGACGAGCGCGGCGGCGGCCGTCGCCCCGCCGAGCAGCGCCACTGCGGCGCCCTGCGCGAGGGCGCGGCCGCGGGCCTGCCGCCGCACCGCGGCGGACCAGTGCGCCTGGGCCTCGTCGAGCCAGCGGCGGGCGTCGGTACCGGCGCCGACGGCGAGCAGGTCGCGCCGACGCAGGGCGACGAGCTCGCCGACCCGCAGGACCTCGGCGCGGGCCTGCTCGAGGCGGGCCTGCCCGTCGGCCTCGAGCCGGACGGCGAGCAGGGTGACGCCGGCGAGGGCCGCGGCGAGGGCGACGTGGACGAGCGCCACGGTCGGGCTGACGAGGGCGGTCAGGCCGGCGGTGGCGAGGACCGTGACCGCGGCGGCGGCGAGCGGGACCCCCGCGCGGACCGGGGCCTCGGTGAGGTCGGTGAGGTCGTCGACGACGGCGCCGGCGACCTCGGCGCGGTGCCGCCGGCCGAGCCGGGCCGGGGTGAGCGGGACGAGGCGCCGGGCGACGTCCTCCCGGGCGCGGGCCAGGTCGCCGAGCGCGACGTCGTGCGAGCGCACCCGCTCGGCCCAGCGCAGCAACGGACGCGAGATGCCGAAGGCGCGGACCCCGACGACGGCGGTCAGCAGGGTGAGCACGACCGGCCGCTCGGAGGCCCGGACGACGAGCCACCCCGAGGTGGCGGTGAGGGCCACGCCGCTGAGGGTGGCCGCGGCACCGAGGAGGACGGAGGCGCCGTACGCCCGCAGGGGGGTGCGGGGACGGCTGGTGGTCCCGGTGGCGGCGGTCATCGGGTCACCGCCAGGGGACGGGTCGCGGCGCCGGGGCGGGAGGTGGCCCCGGCGACGCGCGGGTCGGCGGCCGGCGGGCCGTCGGGGTCGGTGACGCGTCCGTCGGCGACGACCCAGTGGCCGGTCGCGTGGGTGGCGAGGCCGGCGCGGTGGGTGACGGCGACGACGGTGCGGGTGCGGGCGAGCCCGGCGACCACGGCGTCGAGGTCGCTGCGGGTGGCGGCGTCGACGTGCGCGGTCGGCTCGTCGAGCAGCAGCAGCGGGGCCTCGGACAGGACGGCGCGGGCGAGCACGAGGCGGGCGCGCTGGCCGGCGCTGAGGCCGATGCCGTCGTCGCCGATCGTGGCGTCGAGGCCACCGCGCTCGGCGAGCGCTCCGGTGAGGCCGACGCGGGTGAGCGCGTGCTCGAGCTCGGCGTCGGGGAGGGCCCGGCCGGCGCCGAGGGTGAGGGCGTCGCGGACCGTGCCGGGCAGCAGGAAGGGTCGCTGGGTGACCAGGTGCGCGGGGGGGACGGTGACGGTCCCGCGCTGCGGGGCGCGCAGCTCGGCGAGCACCTCGAGCAGCGTGGTCTTCCCGCCACCGGACGGTCCGGTGACCGCGACGAGCGCCGGCCCCGTCGGCAGGGCGATGGTGACGTCGTCCAGCACGGGCGCGGGGCGGTCGTCGTACGTCGTCGTGACGTGGGCGAGGCCGGGCGTGGGCTTCGCCGGGGTTCGTGAGGCTTCGCCGGAGAACGGTTGTCCTGCGGAGCCGGACATTATCGGGTCGCCCGATAATGTCCGGTCGCCGTCGGCCCTCGGGAGGAGGGCCGCGAGCGCGGCGGCGCCGTCGGCGGCGGCGTGGAACTCGGCGCCGACGCGGCGCACGGGCCAGTAGGCCTCGGGGGCGAGGAGGATGGCGAGCAGGGCGGTGCGCAGGTCGAGGCCGCCGGCGGCGAGGCGCAGGCCGGCGACGACGGCGACGAGCGCGACGGCGATGGTGGCGACGAGCTCGAGGGCGGCGCTGCTGAGGAAGGCGATCCGCAGGGTGCGGGTGGTGGCCCGGCGGTGCCGCTCGCTGACGGCGCGGACCGACGCGGCCTGCGCCTCGCCGCGGCCGTAGGCGACGAGCACCGGCAGCCCGCGCAGCACGTCGAGGAAGTGGCCGGACAGGTCGGCGAGCGCGCGCCACCGGCGCTGGGTCGCGTCCTGGGTGGCCTGGCCGATGAGCGCGGCGAACAGCGGGAGGAGCGGCAGGGTGAGGACGACGGCGACCGCGCTCCACGGGTCGACGAGGGCGAGGACGACGACGACGAGCGCGGGCAGCACGGCGGCCGAGGCGAGCGCGGGCAGGTACTTGACGACGTACCCCTCGACGCTCGCCGCGCCCTGGGCCAGCTGGGTCGTCAGGGCGGGCTCGGGCTCGGCGGTCGCCCGCCGCAGCTCGGCGGCGACGACGCGCCGGCGCAGCGCCCCGGACACCGTCGTGGCGGCGCGCGCGGCGAGCGCCTCGGCCAGCGCGGCGACCAGCCCGCGCAGCCCGACGACGCCGGCGACCGCCGCGGCCGCCGGCAGCACGGGCCCGTGCGCGACGACGGTGGTGACGAGGACCGCGACGGCGACGACCTGGCCGACGGCGAGGACTCCGCCGGCGACGCCGAGCCCGGCGAGGAGCGCGACCGGGCGCCGCGCCTCGGGCAGGACGCGCAGCAGCGCCGGGTCGACCGGGCGGGGGCGCTCGCTCACGCGGTGACCCGCGCGGGCTCGCGGTCGGGCGTCCCGCCGACCGGCGCCGTGCGCACGGTGATCCGCTTGCGGAACACCCAGTACGTCCACGCCTGGTAGGCCAGCACGACCGGGGTGAAGACGGCGGCCGCGATGGTCATGATCCGCAGGGTGTACGGCGTGCTGCTGGCGTTCGTCACGGTGAGCGACCAGGCCGGGTCGAGGCTCGAGGGGAGCACGTCGGGGAACAGCATGAGGAAGTACGACGCCACGACGAGGGCGATGGTGGCGAAGGTCCCGGCGAAGGCCAGGCCCTCGCGGCCGCGCAGGTTCGCCGCGAGCGCACCGAGCAGCAGCACGGCGGCCAGCGCCGACGCGGCCCACGACCAGGCGTCGCCCGAGCCGAGGTTGAGCGTCGCGAGCAGCACCACGGCGAGGACGGCCGCGACGACGCCGGTGCGGGTGGCGACCGTGCGGGCCTCGGCGCGGACCGGCCCGTCGGTCTTGAGGGCGACGAAGAGGGCGCCGTGGGTGAGGAACGCGAACAGGGTGACCAGGCCGCCGAGCAGGCCGACCGGGTTGAGCAGGGTGAACAGGGTGCCGGCGTACTCGCCCTGCGCGTCGACGGGGACGCCGCGCACGACGTTGGTCAGGGCCACGCCCCACAGGAGCGCGGGGACGACGGAGCCGACGACGATGGCCAGGTCCCACCGGCGGCGCCAATGCTCGTCGTCGCGCTTGGCCCGGTACTCGAAGCCGAGGTTGCGCACGATGAGGGCGACGAGGATGAGCAGCAGCGGGAGGTAGAAGCCGCTGAACATCGTTGCGTACCACTCGGGGAAGGCGGCGAACGTCGCGCCGCCGGCGGTGAGCAGCCACACCTCGTTGCCGTCCCAGACCGGGCCGATCGTCCCGAGCAGCGCGCGGCGACGGTGCTCGGCGTCGCGGCCGGGGCCGCGCCGGCCGAGGACCGGCAGCAGCATGCCGACACCGAAGTCGAAGCCCTCGAGGACGAGGTAGCCGGTCCACAGGACGGCGATGAGGACGAACCAGACGGTGGTGAGCTCCATGGCGGAAGTCCTTGGGAGAGAGGGCGGGGCGGTCAGTGGGCGTAGGCGAGCGGCGCGTGCTCGGGGTCGTCCGAGGCGTCGTCGTGCTCCCCGGGGACGGGCTGCGCCGGCCCGGCGCCCTGCCGCACGGTGGTGACGACCAGGCGCATCTCGACGACGGCGAGGACGCCGTACAGGAGCGTGAAGACGACCATCGAGGTGAGCACCTCGCCGGCCGAGACCGACGGGGAGACACCGGTCCTCGTCGTCATGAGCCCGAAGACGAGCCACGGCTGACGACCGGTCTCGGTGAAGATCCAGCCGAAGGCGTTGCCGAGGACGGGCAGGAACGGCGAGGCGAGCGCCGCCCACAGCAGCGGTCGGGCGAGCCGGCCCCGCCGCTCGGGGACGCGGCCGCCACGGGTCAGCCACAGCACGGCCGCGGCGATGACCGAGGCGAGCATCCCCACGCCGATCATGAGCCGGAAGGTCCAGTAGGTCACGGGGATCGTCGGCACGTAGGCGGAGTCGGCGACGAGCGGGTTCCCGGAGGCGCCGTACTGCTTCTCGTACTGCGCCTTGAGGTCGTTGATGCCCTCGACCTTGCCGTCGACCGAGCCGGTGGCGAGGAAGCTGAGCAGGCCGGGGACGGTGATGGCGACCTTCTCCCGGCTGCCGTCCAGCGAGCCGATCGTGAAGACCGAGAACGGCGCCCGGCTGTCCGAGGTCGCGTAGAGCGCCTCGGCGGCGGCCATCTTCATCGGCTGCACCTCGGTCATGATCTTGCCCTGCACGTCGCCGCTGACCGCGACCAGCGCGCCGGCGACGAGCGTGACGACGGCCCCGACGCGGGTGGCGCGGCGGTACATGCCGACGTCCGCGCGGTCCTGGTCGGTGCGCTCGCCGCGGCGCACCAGGCGCCACAGGGCGACGCCCATGACGACGGCGCCGCCGACGAGGTAGGACGCGAGGACGGTGTGCGGGAAGGTGACCAGCTGCACCTTGTTGGTGAGGATGGCGACGAAGTCGGTCATCTCGGCGCGGCCGGTCGCGGGGTCGTAGCGGTAGCCGACCGGGTTCTGCATGAACGAGTTCGCGGCGAGGATGAAGTACGCCGACGCGAGCGTCCCGACGTGCACCAGCCAGATGCTGGCGGCGTGCAGCTTCTCGGGGATTCTCCCCCGACCGAAGATCCACAGACCGAGGAAGGTCGACTCGAGGAAGAAGGCGAGCAGCGCCTCGAGTGCCAGCGGCGCCCCGAACACGTCGCCGACGAAGCGCGAGTAGTCCGACCAGTTCATGCCGAACTGGAACTCCTGGACGATGCCGGTGACGAGGCCGAGCGCGAAGTTGATGACGAAGATGCGACCGAAGAAGAGCGCGAGCCGCTGGTCCTCCTCGCGGTGCGTGCGCACGTGCTGCGTCTGGAACCACGCGACGAGGGCCGACAGGCCGATCGTCACCGGGACGAACAGGAAGTGGTAGACGGTCGTGATGGCGAACTGCCACCGGGCGAGGTCCACGGCACTCATCGGGCGCTCCTGGGGAGAGACTCTCTACTACTACGGTCAGTAGTAGATACTACACACCGTAGTAGTTCATTCCCCAGGGTCGGAGGTCCCGGGCGGTCGGGCCGGGGGACCCCTCGCGCGGGCCTACCCCCGCGGGCGCTGGTCGACGATCCGTCGCGCCTTGCCGACGCTGCGCTCGATGCCGCCGGGGTCGCGCACCTCGACCGTGACGCTCGTGCCGATCCGCTCCTTGACCCGCCCCGAGAGCCGGCCCGCGACGGCGGCCCTCGCGTCGTCGCCCACCGGCTCGAGGGTCTCGACGAGGACGGTCAGCTCGTCGAGCCGGCCGGGACGGGTGAGGACGCACTGGAAGTACGGCGCCAGCCCCTCCTCGGCGAGGACGAGCTCCTCCACCTGGGTGGGGAAGACGTTGACGCCGCGCACGATCATCAGGTCGTCGGTGCGGCCGGTGACCTTCTCCATCCGGCGGAAGGCGGGGTACGCCGTCCCGGGCAGCAGCCGGGTGAGGTCGCGCGTGCGGTAGCGCAGCACCGGCATCGCCTGCTTGGTCAACGACGTGAAGACGATCTCGCCGCGCTCCCCGTCGGGCAGCACCTCGCCCGTCAGGGGGTCGACCACCTCGGGGTAGAAGTGGTCCTCCCACACGTGCAGCCCGTCCTTGGTGGCCGCCGCCTCCTGCGCGACACCGGGCCCCATGACCTCGGACAGCCCGTAGATGTCGACCGCGTCCATGGCCGTGCGCTCCTCGACCTCGCGGCGCATCGACTCGGTCCACGGCTCGGCGCCGAAGATCCCGACCCGCAGCGAGGTCCCCTTCGGGTCGACGCCCTGGCGCTCCATCTCGTCGAGGATCGAGAGGAAGTAGCTCGGCGTCACCATGATGACCCGCGGCTGGAAGTCGACGATGAGCTGCACCTGCCGCTCGGTCATGCCGCCGGAGACCGGGACGACGGTGCACCCGAGCCGCTCGGCGCCGTAGTGCGCCCCGAGCCCGCCGGTGAACAGGCCGTAGCCATACGCGACGTGGACGACGTCGCCCGGCCGCCCACCCGCGGCGTGGATCGAGCGGGCCATGACGTCGGCCCAGGTGCCGAGGTCGTCCTGCGTGTAGCCGACGACGGTCGGCTTGCCGGTCGTCCCGCTGCTCGCGTGCACCCGCACGACCTGCTCGCGCGGCACGGCGAACATCCCGAACGGGTAGTTCGCCCGCAGGTCGTCCTTGCTCGTGAACGGCAGCCGCGCGAGGTCGGCCAGATCCCGGATCTCGTCCGGGTGCACCCCGGCCGCGTCGAGGGCGCGACGGTAGTGCGGCACGTGCTCCCAGGCCCGCCGTACGGAGTCCTGCAGCCGCGCCAGCTGCCGCGCCCGCAGCTCGTCGAGCGACAGCTCGAGCCCGTCCCGCCAGGAGGGGGACGCGGTGGTGGGTGACGTCGTCGTCATGCCCGCACCCTAACGACGCCTGGACGAGGAACACCCCAGATGTTGCTGCCTCTGGACCGTCGGTGCGCGGTCCATCGGCAGCAACATGTGGGGTGTCCCACCGTCGCGCGGAGGTCAGCCGGTGTGCATGCGGCGCAGGAAGGCCTTGGTGCGCTCGTGCTGGGGGTTGCCGATGACGTCGTGCGGGTCGCCCTGCTCGACGACGACGCCGCCGTCCATGAAGACGACCGTGTCGGCGACGTCGCGCGCGAAGGCCATCTCGTGGGTGACGACGAGCATCGTCATGCCCTGGCCGGCGAGCTCGCGCATGACGGCGAGGACCTCGCCGACGAGCTCGGGGTCGAGCGCCGACGTCGGCTCGTCGAAGAGCATGAGCTTGGGCTGCATCGCGAGCGCCCGGGCGATGGCGACGCGCTGCTGCTGCCCGCCGGACAGCTGCGCCGGGTACGACGCCGCCTTGTCGGCGAGGCCCACGCGCTCGAGCAGCCCGAGGGCGCGCTCCTTGACGGCCTTCTTCTTCTCGCCGCGCACCTGCACCGGCGCCTCCATGACGTTCTCGAGCGCCGTCATGTGCGGGAAGAGGTTGAAGCGCTGGAAGACCATGCCGATCTCCGAGCGCTGCCGGGCGATCGCCTTGTCCCCCAGCCGGTGCAGCGCGCCGTCGCGGTCCTCGAGACCGAGCAGGTCGCCGTCGACCCAGATCCGGCCGCCGTCGATCGTCTCGAGCTGGTTGACGCAGCGCAGGAACGTCGTCTTGCCCGACCCCGACGGGCCGAGCAGGCAGACGACCTGACCCTTGTGGACGTCGAGGTCGATGCCCTTGAGGACGTCGGTGCCGTGGAACGCCTTGTGGACGTTGACGGCGTGGACGAGGGCCTGCTCGCTCATGCGCCACCGCTCCCGCCGGGCCGGGCGAAGCGCCGCGGCCGCGCGGGGCCGGACACGCCGAACCCGCGGCCGAAGCGCCGCTCGAGGTAGTACTGCCCGACCATGAGGACCGAGCAGATGATGAGGTACCACATCGTCGCGCCGGCCAGCGCGGGCATGATCTGCAGCGTCCGCGTCCCGATGGCGCGGGTCTGGTTGAACAGCTCGGCCGACACGGGGATCGCGCTGAGCAGCGAGGTGTCCTTGACCATGGCGATCGTCTCGTTGCCGGTCGGCGGGACGATGACCCGCATCGCCTGCGGCAGGACGACCCGGCGCATGGCCTTGCCCGAGCTCATCCCGAGCGCCTGGGCCGCCTCGGTCTGGCCCCGGTCGACGGACTGGATGCCGGCGCGGGCGATCTCGGCCATGTAGGCGGCCTCCGAGAGGCCGAGCCCGAGGATGCCTCCCCAGATCGAGCTCGTCACCGAGAAGGTCCCGACGCTGGCGACGGTGAAGGTGTCCTGCGAGAGGCCGAGGAAGCCGGCCAGCTGCTCGCCGAAGGGCAGCCCGAAGGTCAGCTGCGGGTAGAGGAACCCGAGCCCGGTGCCGATGACGATGAGCAGGACGTAGCGCGGGATCGCCCGGAAGAACCACGTGAAGACGAACGACACCCCGCGCAGCACCGGGTTCTGCGACAGCCGCATGACGGCGATCGGCACGCCCAGGCCGATGCCGACGACCATCGCCCCCACGGTGCCGAGCAGCGTGCCCTTGACCAGACCGTCGAGGACGGGGTTCTGGTTCATGACCTGGAAGGCCACGCTCCAGTTCCACCGCTGGTTGGTGACGAACGAGCTGACGACCATCGCGACGAGCACCGCGATGACGACGATCGCCACCCACCGCCACGGGTGGCGGACCGCCCGGGCGTCGATGGCGCCCGGGCGGTCACCGGTGGCCTCAGTCACGGGTTGACGGCGAAGTCGGTGATGGCGCCCTTCTCGACACCCCACTTGCTCAGCGCCGCCTTGTAGGAGCCGTCCGAGTCGGCCGCCTTGAGCGCGTCGACGAGGGCTTGGGCGAAGTCGGTCTGGTCCTTGGGGACGACCCAGCCGTACGGCGCCGAGTCGTAGGCCTCGCCGAGCGCCTCGAGCGCGCCGGAGGTCTGCTTGACCGCGTAGAGCGCCACCGGCGAGTCGGCCGCCATGGCCACCGTCTTGCCGCCGACGAGGTCGGCGGTGACCTGGTCCTGGCCCTCCTGGACGACGAGGTTGATCGCCGGCTTACCCGCGTCGGTGCACTTCTTGCTGCGCGCGGTGAGGTCGTCCTGCTGCGTCGTCGCCTTCTGCACGCCGATGGTCAGCCCGCAGGCATCGTCCGCGTTGACCTTCTTGGGGTTCCCGGTCTGCGTCACCCACTGCGTCCCTGCCGTGTAGTAGCTGACCATGTTGACCTGCTTCTTGCGCTCGTCCGTGATGGAGAAGCTCGAGATGCCCATGTCGTACTTGCCCCCGGTGACGCCGAGGATGATCGAGTCGAACGAGGCGGGCTGCCACTCGACCTTGACCCCGAAGCGGGCGGCCACCGCGTCGAAGAGGTCGACGTCCATCCCCTGCACGGTCTTGCCGTCACCACCGAGGAACTCGTTGGGCGCGTACGTCGCGTCGGTGCCCACCTTGATGACGCCGGCGGACTTGATCGAGGCGGGCAGCTTGGCCGCGAGGGCCGAGTCGACGGCGGCGGTCGTGGTCGGACCGGACCCGGTGGTCGCGGCCCCACCACCCCCGGAGCCCGACCCGGTGTCGAGCGAGTTGGACCCGCAGGCGGCGAGGCCGAGGGTCGCGGCGAGCGCGACGGCGACGGACAGGGGACGACGGGACATGCGGTTTCCTCTCGCTGTGACCGGCGTTCCGGACGGCCGGTGGACGCATCCTGCCACCGCCGTGTTGCGGGGGAGTCACGGTTCCGCTCGATCGACGAGAGATCGTGACGCGGGGTCGCCCGGCGCTCAGCCCCCGCAGCGCGCAGCGACGTCGGAGCGCGCGGACCCCAGCGCGTCCCCGGTGACGGCGACGTCGGGGCGCACCGGCCCGGTCGCGACGGCGCCGTCGCGGTCGGCCAGCCGCCAGCGCACGACGCGCAGCGTCGCGCCGTCGGCGAGCCGGTGCACCGTCGCGTCCACCGCGTCGCCGTACGACGCCGCCCCCAGGCTTTGCGCGCCCGAGCGGCCCCGGAAGGCGAGCACCACCCCCTCGCCGGCGACCGCGGTGCCGCGGTCGAGCAGGACGGTGACGGGCTGGTCGTCGTGCCGCCCGACCGGGTCGAGCGGCACGAGCAGCCGGCCCCCGGCCCGCACGGCGTCGTCGTCGAGGGTGACCTCGTCGCGGTGGCCCTCGCGGTCGACCCGCTGCAGCACCGTCCCCGCCGGCAGCAACGGGGCGACCGCGCCGAGCAGGGCCCCGAGGTCCTCGCTCGCGTTGCCGCGGACGTCGACGACCCAGCCGCAGGTCGTCGTCCGGGCGGCGTTGGCGACCGCCGCCGCGCCCGCCCGGGCGTACGACGCCTCGGCCGGCGACGGCGGCCCGGTCCCGACCAGCGCGGTGAGGTCGGCGAAGCCGGGCAGCGTGAGCACCGTGACCCCGTCGGTCGTGGACGCCGACGGCCGGCCGGGGGAGGGCGGCACCGCCGCCGCGCTGCCCGGGGGCGCGAGATCGGCCTGGGCCTGGCCGACGCCGACGAGCATGGCGCGGATCGGGTCGTACGTCGCCGCGACGCTCGTGCGCGAGCGCGCCTTCTCCAGCGCGATCTCGCGCAGCGAGGCGACGTTGTCCTCCGCCGTGAGGCTCTGGGCGACGAGCGCGGTCGCCGCGACGGCGTACGCGGTCGGGGTCGTCGCCGTCGTCCCGGTCGGTGACGGCGGCGGGGGGGCGGGGGCCGCCGTGCAGGCGGTGAGGGCGAGCAGGCCCGCGAGCAGGCCCGCAGGCAGGGCCGCGGGCGTCAGCGCGGGCGACCGGTGGGGCACGGGCTCATCGTCCCCCGCTCAGCGCGCCTGCGCGAGCACCCGCTCGCGCACCTCGGCGAGCGCGGTCGCGGCACCCACGGACGAGTGCGCGGGGTCGGTGACCCAGCCGGCGAGGGCGTGGTCGTCGCGGACCAGGCCGGACCGGACGTCGGCGACGGCGGCCGCGAGGAGCAGCCCGGCGCGGGGCACGGGGACGGCGTACCCGGCGGTCTCGTCGGCCCACTCCTCCGCGGCGAGCAGGAGCTCGTCGTCGACGTGGGTGCGGCGCACCTGCGTGAGCGAGCGCTCGGCCTCGGGCAGCGAGCCCACGGCCTGCGGACCGGCGGCCGCGGCGACCTCGTCGACGAGGGCGCGCAGGTGCACCTCCATGAGCCACGACGGCATCCCGCGGCCGGCGAGGACGCGGCTGAGCCAGCCCACCTGCTGCACCGCGACGTCCGCGGGCAGGGGGGCGAGCGAGACGAGCCAGGCCGAGTCGGTGGAGGCGAACCGGGAGCCGCGGGCGCCGTACCGCTCCCGGTAGTAGGGCATCGCGTCGATCGAGCCCTGCGCGGCGCGGACCGCGGCCCGCAGCAGCGACGCGTCGGTGACGATCTCGAAGGCGCCCCCGTCGGGGTTGACGAGGGCGGCGTCGCTGTCGCGGCCGTCGGCGCGGCGGTTGAGCCCCTCGAGCACCTGGCCGTAGCCCTCCTGGAGCAGCTCGGCGAGGTCGTGCCCGGGCCGGGACGCGTCGGGGACGGCGCCCGCACCCTCGCTCAGGGCGCGGGTGAGGGTCGCGGTGTCGGTGGTGCGCAGGGCGACCGTGAGCCGCTCGACCGCGACGACCGCGGCGAGGACGGCGGGGTCGGTGAGGTCCCCCGTGAGCCGTCGGTCGACGACCGAGAGCAGGACCTCCTGCGCCTCGGCGACGGCCGGCTCACGCCGCGGATGGTCCTCGTCGCTCACCCCCCGATCCTCCCGCGTCGGCGGGCTCCCGTCCGACGTGGTCCCGGACACCCGCCCTCAGGCGCGCGCCGCCCGGACCCGCCGCGCGAGGTCGGCCGCCTGCGGGGTGTCGACGACGACGAGGGCGTAGAGGTGGTCGCGCAGCACGAGGCGCAGTGCCGTCGGGCCCCGCTGGTGAGGAGGAAGACCCTCCCGTCGGCGCTGTCGAAGGTGCCGGCCGTGACGTCGCCGAACCGTCCACCGGCGAGCTTGCGGGTCGCCAGCTCGCGCGCGTCGTCCCCGGGGACGAGGTCGGCGGACACGACCTTGGTCAGCGGGATCGTCAGCACGCGGCCAGGGCGGGCCACCCGGTCGACGTCTTCGCACGAGTGTCGGACCGGTCCCTGGGAAAACCGCTTGTGCGTCGGACGCCGTACGGCGACCCTGGTGCCCGAGCCCGGCGACCTGCGCCGGCCCGTGGAGAGGAGCCGTGACATGTCCATCGCTGTCCTCGGCGCGCCCGCCGACCATCTCCTCCACGGAAGCACCCGACATGACCTCTCGCAGCACCCGCACGACCCCGGACGGCGTCCTCGCTGACGCGTCCGACCCGTCCGACGCGTCCGACCCCCTGAGCGGGGTCGACCCCCGCTTCGTCACCGACTGGCACGAGGTCGACGACGTCGACGACGGCCAGCGCTTCACGACGTACTGGGACGTCGAGCCGCTCTCGCGCGGCCCGCAGCCGCCCCCGGACTGGCTCGTCGTCGACCGCGCCGCCGTCGACACCGACCTCGGCGTGCTCAAGACGGGCAAGGAGGCCGACGTGTTCCTCCTCGAGCGGGCGGTGCCCGACGGCCCCGGCTGCGTGCTCGCCGCCAAGCGGTACCGCTCGAGCGAGCACCGCACCTTCCACCGCTCCGCCGCCTACACCGAGGGCCGCACCGTCCGGCGCTCGCGCGACGCCCGCGCGCTGCAGCGCGGGACGTCGTACGGGCGCGCGGTCGCGGCGGGGCAGTGGGCCTTCGCCGAGTGGGACGCGCTCGTGCGGCTGTACGAGGCGCGCGTCCCGGTGCCCTATCCCGTCCAGGTCGACGGGACCGAGATCCTCATGGAGCTCGTCACCGGTGTTGACGGCGACCCGGCGCCGCGGCTGGCCCCGGCGCGCCCCGGCCCGGAGCTGCTGGCCGAGTACTGGCACCAGCTGCGGGACGCGATGGCCGACCTCGCGGCGATGGGGGCCGCGCACGGCGACCTGTCGCCCTACAACATCCTCGCCACCGGGGAGCGGCTCGTCCTCATCGACCTGCCCCAGCTGGTCGACATCGTCGCCAACCCGGCCGGGCAGGACTTCCTGCTGCGTGACTGCCGCAACGTCACGTCGTGGTTCCGCTCGCGCGGGCTCGACGTCGACGCCGACGAGCTGTTCGGCGAGCTCGTCACGCAGGCGTGGGGGGCGTCGTTCCGGTGACGTTCAGCGCGGCGGCAGGCTGCGGGAGCGGCCGCGCAGCTCGGCGACGAGCGCGCCGTCGCCCTCGCGGGTCACCCGCACGTCGGTGAGACCGCTGCGCCCGTACGACGCCCGCACCACCGCCTCGGCGAGCAGGACGTCGCCCTCGTGCGCGCTGCTGACGAAGGTGACGTCGCCGCCGGCGGCGACGGTGAGGGCGCCGCGGCTGTTGCAGGCCAGTGCGAACGCGGAGTCGGCCAGGGTGAAGACGAAGCCGCCGTGCACGATGCCGTGACCGTTGACCATCCGCTCGTCGACGGTCATCCGGACGACGGCCCGGTCGGTCGTCAGCTCGACGAGCTCCATGCCGAGACCGGCCGACGCGCGGTCGTCGGCCCACATCCGGCGGGCGTGGGCCAAGCCGGTGTCGTCCTGGGAGGACGCTTCCTGCGATGCGTCGGTCACGCGTGCTCCCGGGTCAGTGCGGGGCTCGGACGGTAGCGACCGCCCGGGAAGGCGGCGTCGAGCTCGCGCAGCTGCTGCGCGACGACGTCGTACCCGAGCTCGCGTCCCCACTCGATCGGGCCGCGCGGGTAGCCCGCGCCGAGCCGCAGCGCGAGGTCGACGTCCTCGGCGCTCGCCTCCCCGCGGTCGACGAGGTCGACCGCCTCGTTGACGAGCATGGCGAGGGTGCGCGCGACCGGGTCGGTGACGAGCGGACCGCCGACCAGCTCGGCGACGCGAGCCTCGTCCGGCTGCGCGTCGACGGCGTGCCCGGCGGCGTCGTACCGGAAGACGCCGTGACCGCTCTTGCGCCCCAGCCTCCCCTGCGCGACGAGGTCCTGCTGGAGCGGCACCGGGGCGTAGCGCGGGTCGCGGTCGGTCTGTTCCCACACGCTCGTGCCGACGGCGAGGTTGACGTCCTGGCCGATGAGGTCGGTCAGCTCGAGCGGGCCGAGCTTGAAACCGGCACCGCGCAGCGCCGCGTCCAGCGTCGCCGAGCCGGCGACGCCGTCGGCGAGCATGCGGAACGCCTCGCCGTAGAACGGCCGCGCGACCCGGTTGACGACGAAGCCGGGGGTGCTGCGGCAGCGGACCGGCGTCTTGCCCCAGGCGCGCACGAGGTCGGCGGCGAAGTCGACGTACGCGCTCGCGGTCCGCTCACCGGCGACGACCTCGACGAGCGGCATCGCCGGCGCGGGGTTGAAGAAGTGCAGTCCCAGGACGCGTTCGGGGGAGGCGACGGCGTCGGCGATCCGGTCGACGTCGAGGCTGGAGGTGTTGCTGGCCAGGAGCGTGGTGCTGGGCTGGTGGTCCGAGATCTCGTGGAGCAGCGCCTGCTTGACGGCGAGGTCCTCGGTGACCGCCTCGAGGACCAGGGCGCACTCGGGCAGGTCGGTGACGGCGGCCACGACGTGCAGCCGGTCGGCGACGGCGTCGGCCTCCTCGCGGGTCGTACGGCCGCGGGCGACGCGGTCGTCGAGCCGGCGGACGATCCCGTCGACGGCGGCCCGCGCCGCGCCGTCGCGCCCGTCGACGAGGTGCACCGGGTGCCCGGCCGTGGCGGCGACCTGCGCGATGCCGGCGCCCATCGCCCCGGCCCCGACGACGGCCACCTGCCCCTGTGCCTCCATGCCCCCATCCTGCCCTCAGGCGTCGACGACGCGCAGCGCGAGCCGGACGGTGTCGCCGACGGCGACCCCCTCGGCGGTGCGGACCGCCTTCTTGAGCGGCAGGATCAGCCCCCCGCGGCGGGTGTCGGGGAAGACCGAGGTGCGCCAGACCGTCCCGCCGATCGCGACCTCGACCTTGACGGCGCCGAACCCGCGCTGCGGTAGCCGCGCCGTCCGGGCGTCGATGTCGTCGGTGACGTCCGGCGGGAGCGTGACGAAGGCCCACTTGGCGAAGGACTCGGTCTCCCAGACCGTCACCTCGACGTCGTACTCCCAGCCGCCCTCGTCCGCCACGGCCCCATCATCCCCGTCCGGACACAGGAAACCCCACGTCCTGGCGAGCCGAGGGCCTGCCTGACGTGGGGTTTCCTGTGTCTCGACGGGTCAGGCGCCGCTCGCGGCGATGACGTCGGCGTAGAACAGCGCCGAGTCCTTGAGGACGCGCTCCTGGGTGTCGTAGTCGACGTGGGTGATGCCGAAGCGGCGGTCGTAGCCCCAGGCCCACTCGAAGTTGTCGAGCAGCGACCACAGCTGGTAGCCGCGCACGTCGGCGCCGGCGTCCATCGCGTCGCGGACGGCGAGCAGGTGCGTCCGTACGTAGTCCGTGCGCAGCTCGTCGTGCACCCGCGGCTCCCCGTCCTCGAGCACGACCTCGTCCGCGAACGCGGCGCCGTTCTCGGTGACCATGAGCGGCAGGTCGGGGTAGGTGCGGCTGGTCCGCACGAGCAGCTCGGTGAGGCCGGACGGGTCGACGAGCCAGCCCATCGCGGTCCGCAGCCCGTCCTCGAGCACGAAGTCCGCGTCGGCGATCCCGACCCACGGCACGTGCTCGCTGACCATGTGCCCGTCCTCCATGACCCGCGGGCTCACGCCGTCCCACTTCTGCACGACCGAGGTCGTGTAGTAGTTGACGCCGAGCACGTCGAGCGGCTGGTGGATGTCGGCGAGGTCGCCGTCCTGGACGAAGCCCCAGTCGGTGACGTGGGCGGTGTCCTGGACGAGGTCGTCGGGCAGCACCCCCTCGAGCTGCGGCTGGAGGAAGGCCCGGTTGCCCAGGGCGTCCATCCGACGCACGAGGTCGAGGTCGTCGGCCGACGACGGGTCCGCCGGGTGGACGACGTGCAGGTTGTGCGTGACGGACATCCGCGCCGAGGGGAGCACGGCGCGGACGGCCTGGCACGCCAGACCGTGCGCGAGGTTGAGGTGGTGCACGGCCTTGAGCGCCGACTCGCCGTCGGTGCGGCCGGGCGCGTGCACCCCGGAGGCGTAGCCGAGGTAGGCCGAGCACCACGGCTCGTTGAGCGTCGTCCACGTGTGCACGCGGTCACCGAGGGCCTCGGCGACGGCCGTCGCGTACGGACCGAACGCCTCGGCGGTCGAGCGCGCCGCCCAGCCGCCCCCGTCCTCGAGCTCCTGCGGCAGGTCCCAGTGGTAGAGCGTGACGATCGGCTGGATCCCGGCGCCGAGCAGCTCGTCGACGAGCCGGTCGTAGAACGCCAGCCCGGCGGCGTTGACCGGTCCGCGGCCGTGCGGCACGACCCGCGGCCACGCGACCGAGAACCGGTAGGACTGCAGCCCGAGCCGTCTCATCAGCGCGACGTCCTGCGGCATCCGGTGGTAGTGGTCGGCGGCGACGTCGCCCGTCTCGCCGCGGCGCACCTTGCCCGGGGTGTGGCTGAAGGTGTCCCAGATCGACGGCGTGCGGCCGTCCTCGGCGACGGCGCCCTCGATCTGGTAGCTCGCCGTGGCGCTGCCGAAGAGGAACCCCTCCGGGAAGGTCAGCCGCGGGTCGAGGGCGGTCGCCGTCGCGGGCCGGACGGGGGTGGGGGTGGTGGTCACGCGGAGGCTCCTGAGGTCGTGAGCGGTCGGGTGGTCGGGTCGGTGCGGCCGCCGTCGGCCGGGTCGCCGCCGCGGTGCCGCAGCAGCTGGTTGGCGGAGCGCAGGACGCGGGCGGACGTGAGCTCGGTCGGGTCGGCGCCGACGGCGCCGCGGACGTGGAAGACGTGCGTCTCGCCGGGCAGCACGGTGACCATCCCGTCGTCGACGGTCGCGTCGGGGTCGACCTTGTCGACGAGCAGGCAGACGTCGCGCTGCACGCTCGCGGCGGTGACCCGCACCGAGCAGCCGCCGGCCTCGGGCTCGGCGACCGCCTCGGCCCACCCGTCGACGAGCGCGAGGTCCTTCGGCTCGGCGAACCAGTGCACCGTCCGTGCGCCGGGTGCGGTGGCGACGAGCAGCTCGTCGTACGGCGACACGTCGGTCACCACCGCGCGCGGCAGCGTCACCGTGTGCGTGCCCCGGGCGGGGACGTCGAGGGCGACCGTGGTCATGGCGCGCTGGGTGCCGTCGAGACGCAGCCGGCGCACGTCGACGGAGCCACGCCACGGCTCACCCGTGTCGTTGCCGGCGACGAGGGCGAGACCGCCGTCGCGCGGCTGCACGGTGAGGACGCGGTCGGCGTAGGCGTGCCGCAGCGCGAACCACAGCGGCTTGCGCCGGCCGTCGCCGTCGACGGCCGCCCACGAGGTGACCGGCCAGCAGTCGTTGAGCTGCCACACGATCGTGCCCGCGTTGCGCGGGTGCCACGAGCGGAAGTGCTCGATCCCGAACGCGACGGCGTGCGCCTGCTGCAGCTGCATGGCCCAGTGCCAGTCCTCGAGGTCGGTGACCGGGTCGGCGGGGACGGGCAGGTGCGGCGCGATACCGCGGCTCAGCTTGAGGTCGCCGTCCTCGGCCTTCTGGTGCGCCCGCATGCCGGGCGAGTCGGGGCCGAGGGGCTCGTCGTGCAGCGCGCGGGTCAGCGTCGCCCAGGTCGGGGGACCCTGGTAGCCGAACTCGCTGACGAACCGCGCGCGGTAGTCGCGGTAGAGCGTGTAGTCCTCACGGTTCCAGACGTCCCAGACGTGCATCGTGCCGTGGTCGGGGTCGTTGGGGTGCCGGGTCTCGTCGAACGACCACGGGCTGCCGGGGGAGTAGGGGCGGGTCGGGTCGAGCCGCTCGAGCAGCCGGGGCAGCACGTCGAGGTAGTAGCCGCGCCCCCAGGAGAGGTCGCCGAGCTCGGCCTTCCAGTCCCAGTCCCCGTGGCCCCAGAGGTTCTCGTTGTTGCCGTTCCAGACCACCAGGCTCGGGTGGGGGGCGAGCCGGGTGACGGCCTCGGTCGCCTCGGCGACGACCTCCGAGGAGAGCGGGGGCTCCTCGGCGTAGGCGGCGCAGGCGAAGAGGAAGTCCTGCCAGAGCAGGACGCCCTGCTCGTCGCACAGGTCGTAGAGGTCGTCGGACTCGTAGAGCCCGCCGCCCCAGACCCTCAGGAGGTTCATCCCGGCCTCGGTCGCGTCGGCGAGCCGCCGCGCGTAGCGCTCGCGGTCGACGCGGTGCGGGAAGCAGTCGTCGGGGATCCAGTTGGCCCCGCGCACGAGGACGGGCTCGTCGTTGACCGACAGCACGAACGGGGTGCCGTCGGCGTCCGGGGCCGTGTCCAGCGCGACGGACCGGAAGCCCGTACGACGCCCCCACGTGTCGAGGACGTCGCCGGTCGCCGCGTCGGAGAGGGTCACCTCGACGTCGTACAGCGGCTGGTCGCCGTGGCCGCGGGGCCACCACCGCCGCACGCCGGGGACGTCGAGCGCGACGACGAGGTGGCCGTTGGTCGTCTCGGCGGTCGTCCCCACGTCGAGGCCGTGACCGTGGACGCGGGCCGTGACCCGCAGCGGCACCGGGCTGGTGGCCGCCGGGTCGCGGACGACGTCGACGGGCAGCTCGACGCGGCCGGTGTCGCCGTCGACGGTGACGAGCGCACGCACGTCACCCAGGCGGGCCGTGCGCCAGCGGTCGACCAGGACCGGGCGCCACAGGCCGGCCGTGACGAGGTCCGGGCCCCAGTCCCAGCCGAAGTTGCAGGCCATCTTGCGGACGGCGTTGAAGGGGTGGGCGTTGGTGTGCACCCGCGGCCCCTGGCTCGTGCTCATCGCCTCCGCCGCGTCGAGCTGGGCGGCGAGGTCGACGACGAGCTCGTGGTCGGCGTCGGCACCGAGGTGCGGCGTGACGTCGTACCGGTGGGTCCGGTGCTGGTTGCGCGGCGAGCCGAGGTGGTGCCCGTCGAGGCGCACCTCGGCGACGGTGTCGACCCCGAGCAGGACGAGCTCGACCCGCTCCCCCGGGCGGGGCGGGTCGAGCCGCAGCGGGGCCGTGTAGCGCCACGCCGTCCGGCCGACCCACTGCAGGGCGGCCTCGTTCTCGTCGAGATAGGGGTCGGGGACCAGCCCGGCCGCGAGCAGGTCGGTGTGCACGGTGCCGGGGACGGTGGCCGGGACCTCGCGGTCCACCAGCTCGGGCGGCACCTGGCCGCCCGTGGCCCGCAGGGTCCAGGACGCGTGGAGGGGTGTCCTCACTTGACCGCCCCCGCGGTGACGCCGGCGACGAAGTTCTTCTGCGCCAGCAGGAAGCCGACGACGACGGGGATCGAGACGACGAGCGAGGCGGCCATGATCTGGTTCCAGTAGACGTTGGTCTGGGTCGAGTACTCCCGCAGCCCGACGGCCAGGGTGCGGTTGGTGTCGTTGGTCATCACGGAGGCGAAGAGGACCTCGCCCCAGGCGGTCATGAAGGCGTAGATGGCGACGGCGATCACGCCCGGACGGGCCGCGGGGAGCACGACCCGCCACAGCGCGCCCATCGGGCCGCAGCCGTCGACCATGGCCGCCTCGTCCAGCTCGCGCGGGATCGAGTCGAAGTATCCGACGAGCATCCAGATCGAGAAGGGGAGCGTGAAGGTCAGGTAGGTGACGATCAGGCCGAGCCGTGACCCGACCAGCTGGAGACCAGTGGTGGAGTGGATGTTGGTGAAGATGAGGAAGAGGGGGAGCAGGAAGAGGACTCCCGGGAACATCTGCGTCGACAGCACCGTCGTGGTGAAGACCGAGCGCCCGCGGAAGGTGAAGCGCGAGACCGCGAAGGCGGACAGCACCGCCAGCACGACGCTGGCCACCGTCGCGGCCCCGGAGACCACGACGCTGTTGACGAAGTAGCGGGCCAGGGGGACGGTCGACCACATGTCGACGAACGGCGACACGGTGATCGTGCTCGGCCACCAGGTGAAGGTGCCCTGCACGTCGCGCAGCGGCTTGAGCGCCGAGGTGACCATGGCGTAGAGCGGGACGAGGACGAAGAGCCCGAGCACGACGAGGACGACGGCGCGGAACGTCTTGAAGCCGACGGTGTCACGCATGGCGCGGGGTCCTCTCGCGGCGGTTGGTGGCGACGAGGTAGACCGCCGTGACGACGAGCAGGAAGAGCAGGAGCATCACCGACATCGCGGCCCCCAGACCGAAGTTCCAGGTGAGGAACGACGCGTTGTAGATATGGAAGCTGATGAGGTCGCCGCCCGTGGGCTGCCCGGTGCCGAAGAGCACGTACGGCGTGTTGAAGTCGCTGAACGTCCACAGGAACAGGACGAGCACGAGGACGAGGTTGACCGGTCGCAGCGACGGGAGGGTGATCGAGCGCCACTGGCGCACGTTGCCCGCGCCGTCGACGGACGCGGCCTCGTACAGCTCGGTGGGCACGGACTGCAGACCGGCCATGATCGTGAGGAACGCGAACGGCCACAGCTTCCACACGGCGACGACGACGATGGAGACGAACGCGTTGGAGCCGAGCAGCCAGAAGGGCCGGTCGCCGGTGAGGTGCAGGTTGTCGACGAGCAGGTGGTTCACCAGGCCGGTGTCGCGCTGGAGCATGAAGTTCCAGGTGAGGATGCCGGCGTAGGCCGGCAACGCGTAGGGCACCAGGAAGAGGGTGCGCACGACACCGCGTCCTCGGAAGGGTTGTTGCAGCGCGACGGCGGCGGCCATGCCGAGGCCCCAGGAGAAGACGACGGCGGCGAGGGAGAAGCCCAGGGTGACGCCGAAGGAGACCAGGAGCTTCTGCCCGATGCTCGAGTCGAGGTCCACCGCGACGCGGTAGTTGGCCAGGCCGCTCCACGGGGCGGCCGACCAGTTCGCGAGGAAGAACTTGGTCAGCCGCACGAAGCTCATCCAGATGCCGACGAGCATCGGCAGGATGTGGACGAGCAGCTCCATGACCACCGCGGGGGCGAGCAGGGCGTAGGGCAGCCAGCGGTTCCCGCGCGACGGCGGGCGCGTGAGGCGGGAGCGTCGCGTACGACGCCCCGCCTCGGCGCCCGCCGTGCGCGCGGCGGTGCCGGCGCCGACGGTGGTGGTGCCGGCGCTCATGCTCAGCCCCCCGCCGCCGCGGTGACCTGGTCCTGCGCGTCCTTCAGCGCGGACTTGACGTCGTCGGCGGAGACGGTCCCGCCGGTGGCGATCTTGGCGAACATCGAGTTCATCGCCTTGCCCACGGTGGACTCGAACTGGTCCTCGGCCGCGACGAGCGGCAGCGGCTTGGACATGTTCGCGTAGATGTCCTGGAAGGTCTTGGCCTCCTCGGCGTTGTCCGTGAAGACGGGGGTCTCGCCCTGGAGCACCGGCAGCGCCGCGAACGGCTTGTCGAGGGTCTTCTGGGTCTCGGCCGACGTCATGTACTTGACGAACTGCAGGGCCGCGTCCTTGTTCTTCGTGTTGGCCATCACCGACAGGTTGATGCCCGCGATGAAGGTGGCGATCTTCTGCCCGCCGCTCGGGGAGGGGAAGGGCACGACGCCGTACGCGTCGGACTTCATGCCGTTGGACTGGATCGAGTTGTCGGCGTTGTTCTGGTTGAGGATCATCGCGACCTTGCCGGTGGCGAAGTCGTTGACCGACTTGGTGCCGTTGTCGTACTGCGCGTTGCTGGGGTTGACGACCTTGTCCTTCTGCATGAGGTCGAGGTAGCGCAGGACGCCCTGGACGTTCTCGTCGCCGGTGAAGGTCGGCTTCCCCTTGTCGTCGAACCAGCTGCCGCCGTTCTGGCTGCCGTTGATGAACGCGAAGTGCACGTTCTCGGTGTAGCTGCCCGCGGCGAGCGAGAAGCCGTACTGCTGCTTGGCCGGGTCGGTCAGCTTCTGCGCGGCGCTGACCATCTCCTCCCACGTCGTCGGCGGCTGGAGGTTGGCCGCCTTGAACATGGCCTTGTTGTAGTAGAGGCCGTAGGCCAGACCGTAGAGCGGGACCGACGTCGGGTCCTGACCGGGCGCGCCGCCGGTGTCGAGGGCGGCCTTGACGAACTTGTCCTTGCCGCCGATGGCCTGCATGGCCGAGTCGTCGTACGGCAGGAAGGCGCCGGTGGCCTGGAGGGAGGAGGCCCACGTGTTGCCGATGTTGAGGACGTCGGGACCGGAGCCGGAGGTAATCGCCGTCTGGATCCGCGTCTGCAGGTCGTTCCACCCGATGACCTCGAGGTTGACCTTGATGCCCGTCTGCTGCTGGAACTTCTGCAGGACCGGGGTGAGCACTTCCTTGTCGTTGTCCAGGCTGGTGCCCTGGTTGCTCGCCCAGTAGGTGAGCGTGGTGCCGGCCGCTGCGGTGCCCCCCGAGCCGCCACTCGAACCGCTGCTGCTGCTGCAGGCGGCGATCGAGAGGGCGAGCACGGGCACGGTGGCGGCGACGAGGATGGCACGTCGTGTCACGGTGGACTCCCTTGTCCTTGCTGGGCCTCCCGGGCCGGGATCGGCGGGTGGAGGCGGGTGCAGCGAGCATTGCCGAACCGGTTAAGAAGGTCAATCGAACCGGTTAAGTTCGTGACCTGATCGTGACCTCTGCGAATCGGATTCGGGTCGGTCGGCTCGGGTCCTGACCCGAGCCGAGTGGGCCGAATCCGATTCGGGTGGGTCCGCCGACGGTGCCGGACGGGTCAGCGGGCGAGCGGACCGGTGGTGTCGCGCACGAGCAGCGTGCCCACCGGGGAGACCCGGTGGGTCTGGGTGCCGCCGTCGATGAGGTGGTAGAGCAGGTCGGTCGCGAGACGGGCCTTCTCCATGAGGCCGTGGTCCATCGCCGTCAGCCGCGGGCGCGAGGTGTGGCACAGCACCGAGTCGTCCCAGGCGAGCACGGACAGCTGGTCGGGGACGCCGACGCCGAGGTCGGCGGCCGCCTTGAGGGCCGCGGTGGCCATGATGTCGTTGCCGGCGACGATCGCGGTCGGGCGGGTGCGCGCCGAGAGCCCGAGCAGCCGGGTCGTCGCCTCCTCACCGGACGCGAACTCGTAGGTGCCCTCCACGTGGCGTACGGCGAGCCCGCGGTCCTCGCCTTCGCGCTGCATCGTCTCGACCCGGACCCGCTCGTGCAGGTACGCCGTCGGGCCGCTGAGGTGCGCGATCCGCTTGTGCCCCAACGACTTCAGGTGGTCGAGCATGACCCGCACCGTCTCGCTCTCCGGGGTGACGAGCCGGCCGATGCCGTCCTCCTTGGCCACCGAGGTGACCATGACGCCCGGCACCTGGAGCGAGTGCAGCAGCGGCACGCGCGGGTCGTCGTCGTGCTCGTCGTAGAGGATGAAGCCGTCGACGCGGCCCTGGCGGGCCCAGCGCCGGTAGACGTGCAGGTCCTCCCCGCGCTCCCCGGTCAGGCGCAGCAGCAGCTGGCCGTCGGCGTCGTTGAGGTACTGCTCGACCCCGAAGAGCGTGCGCATGTAGAAGCCCTCGGCGGTGATCACCTCGGGGTCGCGGGCGATGACGATGCCGATCGTCCCGGTCCGCGCGGCGGACAGCGCGACCGCGGCCGAGCTCGCGTGGAAGCCGAGCTCGTCGGCGAGCGCCAGTACCCGCTCGCGCGTCTCCGCGCTCACCCCGGGCCGGCCGTTGAGCGCGTAGGACACCGACGCCTTGCTGATGCCCAGGCGCGCGGCGATGTCACTGATGGTGACCCGCTCCCGGCGCCCGCTGCTCACGCCCGGCATCCTCCCAGACCCGGGCGAGGACGCCGTACGACGTCTCGCCGGGGCGCCGTACGGCGACTCACTCGAAGGGGGTCGGGTCCCCGGCACCCACGCGCGTGACCTCGGGGTAGCCCGAGGACCAGTCGACGACCGTCGTCGGGACGGCGGTGCACTCGCCGTCGACGACGACGTCGACGACGTGGTCGAGCTCGTCCTTGACGATCCAGCCCTCGGTCATCGCGTCCTCGTGGCCGGGCAGGATGAGGGTGCTCGACAGCAGCGGCTCGCCGAGCGCCTCGAGGATGGCGCGGGTCACGCGGTGGTCCGGCAGGCGCACGCCGACGGTCTTCTTCTTCGGCTGGAGCAGCCGCCGCGGCACCTCCTTCGTCGCCGGCAGGATGAACGTGTACGGCCCGGGGGTCGCGGCCTTGACCGACCGGAAGACGCGGTTGTCGACCTGGACGAGCTGGCCCAGCTGGGCGAAGTCGTGGCACACCAGCGTGTAGTGGTGCCTGTCGTCGAGGTGCCGGATGGCGGCGATCCGGTCCTTGCCGTCGTGGTTGCCGACGGTGCAGCCGAGCGCGTAGCCCGAGTCCGTCGGGTACGCGATGAGGGCGCCGTCGCGCAGCCGGTCGACGACCTGGCCGACCGCTCGGGCCTGCGGGTCCTCGGGGTGGATGTCGACGAAACGGGCCATCGGGTCAGCGCCGGTCGTCGGGCAGGACGGCGTTGAGCAGCATCGAGACGACGCTGACGACGAGCGCCCCGAGGACCGCGTCCCAGAAGAACGACTGCACGTGGAAGCCGAGACCGAGCTGGCCCGAGAGGTACGACGTCAGCTCGAGCATGAGCGCGTTGATGACGAGGGTGAAGAGCCCGAGCGAGAGCCAGATCAGCGGCAGCGAGAAGAACTTGACGACCGGCTTCACCGCGGCGTTGACGAGGCCGAAGACGAGCGCGACGAGGACGACGCCGACGACCGTGCCGGTCGCCGACGACCCGCGGGCGAAGTCGATGCCGGCGATGAGGGCGCCCGCGACCCACAGGGCGACGGCGTTGACACCGGTCTTGAGGCCGATCCGCACGAGCGTGGTCATGGCTCCATCGTGGCACGGCGGCGTGAGCCGCGGCGCTACCGTGACGGCATGAGCACCGTCGCCGAGCCGTCCGTGACGCCGCCCAGTGAGCCCCAGGAGGAGCCGCCGCTGAGCGACACCGAGGAGGTGCGGCTGCGCGCGGCGCTGGCCGCGCTGCCGGCGTACGTGCCCGGCAAGCCGGCCGCCGCTCTGCCCGGCCAGGTGACCTACAAGGTCTCGAGCAACGAGAACCCGTACGCGCCGCTCGAGTCGGTGCAGAAGGTCGTCGCCGAGTCCGCGGCGACCATCAACCGGTACCCCGACATGGCCGTCACCGCGCTCACCGCGCGGATCGCCGAGGCCGTGGGGGTGTCGCCGGAGAACGTCGCGACCGGCACCGGCAGCGTGGGCCTGCTCAGCCACGTCGTCCAGGCGATGTGCGACGCGGGCGACGAGGTCGTCTACGCGTGGCGCTCGTTCGAGGCCTACCCGATCGTCGTGGCCGTCGCCGGGGCGGTGTCGGTGCAGGTGCCGCTCGGGCCGGACGGCCGCCACCGGCTCGACGCGATGGCCGACGCGGTGACCGACCGGACCAAGGTCGTCATCGTCTGCACGCCGAACAACCCGACCGGCCCGAGCGTCACCGCCGCCGAGCTCGACGCGTTCCTCGCGCGGGTGCCGCGCACGGTGCTCGTCGTCCTCGACGAGGCCTACCTCGAGTTCGTCACCGACGACGCCGCCCCCGACGCGGTCGCCGTATGGCGCGCGCACCCGAACGTCATGGTCCTGCGCACCTTCTCCAAGGCCTACGGGCTCGCGGGGCTGCGCGTCGGGTACGCCGTCGCCCACCCGCGGGTCGCGGCGGCGCTGCGGCAGACCGCGACGCCGTTCGGGGTCAGCTCGATCGCGCAGGCGGCGGCCATCGCCTCGCTCGACGCGTACGGCGAGCTGCGGGAGCGGGTGACGGCGCTGGTCGCCGAGCGTGAGCGGGTGTCGGCCGGCCTGGCCGAGCAGGGCTGGCGGCTGCCGGCGTCGCAGGCCAACTTCGTGTGGTTCCCGCTCGGCGCCGAGTCGGCAGCTTTCGCCGCCGCGTGCGACGCGGCGGGTCTCGTCGTGCGGCGGTACGGCGACGACGGCGTCCGCGTGACGATCGCCGAGCCCGAGGCCAACACCCGCCTGCTCGAGGTCGCCCGCTCCTTCGGCCCCCGCTGACCGCATCGCGCACACCGTCGTCACAGTCCGGACACCGGGGACGGTGTGCCGAGCGTGACGAGGGTCTGCGCGGTGGCGTCGGCGAGCGCGAGAGCGCGCTCGACACGGCGCCGCAGGACGGCGACGTCGTCCAGCTCGGACCAGATGATGCGCAGCACGACCCACCCGAGCTCGCGCAGTCGGTCCTCGCGGACCTTCTCCGTCACCAGGACGTCGCTGGGGCACCGCTCGAGCCGGTAGGGGTCGGCCCGCGAGTACTTGACGAACCCGTCGAACTCGACGAGCAGGCGGGTCCCGGCGACCCGCAGATCGGAGACGGCGAGGAAGTCCCCGTCCGTGACCGCGTACTGCGACTCCAGCGTCAGACCCATGAGCGTCAGCGCCAGCCGCGTCCGGGTCTCACCCGGCGACTCGGCCTTCCCGTCCACGTGGCCCAGGATGCGCCGGACCCCGGCGGAACCCGGCCCGCGCAGAAGGTCGAGGGCCTCGTCCAACGCGTCGGTCGTGACGAGTCCACGGTGGACGGCTGCGTCGGCCGCCACCAGCGAGCTCACCGCGCTCCCGAGCAGTCCCGCTTGCACCACGGCGACGGCCGGCTCGACCGACGTCGCGTCGTGCCCGGCTCCGTCGACGCATCGGTGCAGGGTCAGCCCGGGTCGGCGGCGGGAGTGGTCGTCCTGCGTCCTCATCAGGTGGACCTGGCGCAGGTCGGCGGCGTAGGTGGGCAGCCCGTGCATGACGAGCGCCGAGTGGTGGCTGGCCACCGCCGCCCCGTCCAGCTGGAGGACGAGCGCACGGGTTCGCTGGGCGTGGTCGTGTCGGCGTCGCTCCCAGGCCGACCGGTCGTCGTCCTGCGCGAGGGAGTACCACCCCCGCACGAGGGGCTTGAGCACCCCGGAGGCGGACCAGCGGGCGATCTCCCGAGCGGTGACGCCGTACCGGCGCAGGTCGGCGACACGGACGAGGCCGTCCGCGTCGGCCATGGCCGCGAGCTCGACCGGGACGAGGGGGACAGGGGTCATGTGACCGAGCCTGTCGTCCCGCGCCAGCGCCGACCTGGCCCCGAGGCTGGAGCTGTGGACAACGCCCTGCGCTCCGGGGGGTTGTGGACGACCGGTGCGCACACCGTCGTGACGCCCCGGACACCGTGCACGGTGTGCTGGAGGTGACGGAGGTGTCCGCGACGGGGCCCGGGCACGGTGCGTGCGTACGGAGACACCCCCGGACCGGGCTAGATTGTGCCTCGCACGGCACGACGGGGCGCCGCGGTCACCACCGCCCGCGCCACGGGAGGCCGTCACGGGCCACCGCCGGTCACCCCCGCGGCCGCCCGGACCCGACGAGGCCGGTCCGACCGACCGGCAGCAAGGAGCGACCCGGAGTGACACAGCCGACCACGACCCCGCCCGGCGGGGACCCGACGACCGCGGACCTCACCGCCCCGACGCCCGCGGTGGGCGACGGCGGGCCGGACATGGTCCAGCTGCTCACCCCCGAGGGGGAGCGGGTCGAGACGCCGAACGGGGCGCCGTACGCGCCGTACGTCGACGCCCTCACCGACGACGAGCTGCGCGGCTTCTACCGCGACCTCGTCCTCATCCGCCGCGTCGACGCCGAGGCGACCGCGCTGCAACGCCAGGGCGAGCTCGGCATCTGGGCCAGCCTGCTCGGCCAGGAGGCCGCCCAGGTCGGCTCCGGCCGCGCGCTCAAGCCGCAGGACTACGCGTTCCCGACCTACCGCGAGCACGGCGTCGCCTGGTGCCGCGGGGTCGACCCGCTCAACCTGCTGGGGATGTTCCGCGGCGTCAACAACGGCGGCTGGGACCCCAACGAGAAGAACTTCCACCTCTACACGATCATCATCGGCGCCCAGACGCTGCACGCGACGGGCTACGCCATGGGGATCCAGCGCGACGGCGCCGTCGGCACCGGTGACCCGGACCGCGACGCGGCCGTCATCGCCTACTTCGGCGACGGTGCGAGCAGCCAGGGCGACGTCAGCGAGTCCTTCGGCTTCTCCGCGGTCTACAACGCGCCGGTCGTCTTCTTCTGCCAGAACAACCAGTGGGCCATCTCCGAGCCCAACGAGAAGCAGACCCGCATCCCGCTCTACCAGCGCGCCCGCGGCTTCGGCTTCCCCGGCGTCCGGGTCGACGGCAACGACGTCCTCGCCGTCTACGCCGTGACCAAGCACGCGCTCGAGGAGGCCCGCTCGGGTCAGGGCCCGTTCCTCGTCGAGGCCTACACCTACCGGATGGGCGCGCACACGACGTCCGACGACCCGACGAAGTACCGCGTCTCGGCCGAGGTCGAGGTGTGGAAGCTGCGCGACCCGATCGCGCGGCTCAAGGCCTGGCTGGCCCACGAGGGCAAGGCCGACGCCGCGTTCTTCGACCAGGTCGAGGCCGAGGGCGACGAGCTCGCCGCACACGTGCGCCAGGGCACGCTCGCCATGCCCGACCCGGAGGGCGCGTCGATGTTCGAGCACGTGTACGTCGAGCCGCACCCGCACGTCGCCGCGCAGCGCGAGGAGTTCGTGCGGTACCAGGCCAGCTTCGAGGGGGCGCACTGATGACGACCTTGACCATCGCCAAGGCGCTCACCAACGGCCTGCGCGCCGCCATGGAGAAGGACCCGAAGGTCGTCCTCATGGGCGAGGACATCGGCAAGCTCGGCGGCGTCTTCCGCGTCACGGAGGGCCTGCAGAAGGACTTCGGCGAGGACCGCGTCATCGACACCCCGCTCGCCGAGGCCGGCATCGTCGGCACCGCGATCGGGCTGGCGCTGCGCGGCTACCGGCCGGTCGTCGAGATCCAGTTCGACGGCTTCGTCTACCCGGCCTTCGACCACATCGTCAGCCAGGTCGCCAAGATGCGGGCCCGCTCGCTCGGCAAGGTCTCGCTGCCGATGGTCATCCGCATCCCCGTCGGCGGCGGGATCGGCGCGGTCGAGCACCACAGCGAGTCCAACGAGGCGTACTTCGCCCACACCGCGGGCCTGCGCGTCGTCTCCGTCGCGTCGCCGCAGGACGCGTACTGGGGCATCCAGGCGGCCATCGCCACCGACGACCCGGTGATCTTCTACGAGCCCAAGCGCCGCTACTGGGACAAGGGCGAGGTCGACCTCGACACCCCGACCGCCGGGCTGTACGACGCCGTCGTCGCCCGCGAGGGCACCGACTGCACCGTCGCCGCGTACGGCCCCATGGTCAAGACCTGCCTGCAGGCCGCCCAGGCCGCCGCCGACGAGGGCCGCAGCCTCGAGGTCGTCGACCTGCGCTCGCTGGCGCCGCTCGACCTCGACACCCTGTGCGCGTCGGTGACCAAGACCGGCCGGCTCGTCGTCGTCCACGAGGCGTCGGTCACCGGCGGGCTCGGGGCCGAGATCGCCGCCGCCGTGACGCAGCGCTGCTTCTACTCGCTCGAGGCCCCCGTGCTCCGGGTGGGCGGGTACGACGTGCCCTACCCGCCGAGCCGGGTGGAGGAGGAGTTCCTCCCCGACCTCGACCGCGTGCTCGACGGCGTCGACCGCGCCATGGCGTTCTGAGAGGGCTGGTCCACGCATGACTGTCAAGGAGTTCCGCCTGCCCGACCCCGGTGAGGGTCTGACCGAGGCCGAGGTCGTCACCTGGCACGTCGCCGTCGGCGACACCGTCAAGGTCAACGACGTCGTCGTCGAGATCGAGACGGCGAAGTCGCTCGTCGAGCTGCCGGTGCCGTTCGCCGGCACGGTCACCGCGCTGCTCGTCCCCGAGGGCGAGACCGTCGAGGTCGGCACGCCGATCATCAGCATCGACGACGGCGTCGGGGGTGCCGCCCCGGCGGCGCCGGCCGCGCCGCAGTCGCAGTCCCAGGTCGCCGACGAGCCCGCGTCGCAGCGGGCCCAGGAGCCGGGCATGGTCGGCTCGCCGGCGCCCAAGCTCGAGGCCCAGGCCGACGGCGACGCCATCGAGGAGGGCAAGATCGGCGGGACGACGTCCACCGGTCGCACCGCCGTCCTCGTCGGCTACGGCGTCAAGCAGACCGAGGCCGTACGACGCCCCCGGAGCCGACCCGAATCGGATTCGACCCACTCGGCTCGGGTCACGACGGGAGCCAAGCCGGCCGAATCCGATTCGGGTCACTCCCCGGCCCCCGCGCCGAACCCGGCCGCGCACGACAACGCCCCGTCCGGGTCGACCGCCTCGGCGGGCGTCCGGGCCTTGGCCAAGCCTCCGGTCCGCAAGCTCGCGAAGGACCTCGGCGTCGACCTCACCCAGGTCGCCGCGACCGGTCCGCACGGCACGGTCACGCGCGACGACGTCCACGCCCACGCCTCGGGCACGACGGGTGGCGCGGGCGACGGGTCCGCCGCCGACGGGTCGTCGTACGGCGCCCCGCAGGCCGTCCGACCGCAGGGTGAGCGCGAGACCCGCACCCCGGTCAAGGGCGTCCGCAAGATGACCGCCCAGGCCATGGTCGGCTCGGCGTTCACCGCGCCGCACGTGACGATGTTCAACGACGTCGACGTCACCGCGACGATGCAGCTGGTCGCCCGCCTCAAGCAGGACCGCGAGTTCGCCGACGTCAAGGTGACGCCGATGCTCGTCCTGGCCAAGGCGCTGTGCCTCGCGCTCAAGCGCCACCCCGGCATGAACGCCGTGTGGGACGAGGCGGCCCAGGAGATCGTCACCAAGCACTACGTCAACCTCGGCATCGCCGCGGCGACCCCGCGCGGGCTCGTCGTCCCGAACGTCAAGGACGCCGACCGGATGACGATGCACGAGCTCGCCGAGGCCATCGGCGCGCTCACGGAGACCGCGCGCGCCGGCCGCACCCAGCCGGCGGAGATGTCCGGCGGGACGGTGACGATCACCAACGTCGGCGTCTTCGGCATCGACACCGGCACGCCGATCATCAACCCCGGCGAGAGCGCGATCGTCGCCTTCGGCGCGGTCCGCAAGAAGCCGTGGGTCGTCACCGGCCCCGACGGCGAGGACACGCTCGCGATCCGGCAGGTCTCGACGCTGGCGGTCAGCTTCGACCACCGCCTCATCGACGGCGAGCTCGGCAGCCTCTTCCTGCGCGACCTGTCCGCGCTGCTCGAGGACCCGAGCCGCGGCCTCGTCTGGGGCTGACCTCCGCACCAGCACGCCGTACGACGCCCCGCCGGCTTGGTCGGGCGTCGTACGGCGTCGGTCGACCGGACAACCGTGACCTTCGCCGGACAACCGTTCTCCGGCGGGGCCGGACATTATCGGGCGACCCGATAATGTCCAGGGCCGGCGCCGATTTGCCCGGCCGGGTGAGCGGGGGTCACCATGGACGGGTCGGCGTGCGTCACCGCTCCACGTGAGCAGGGAGGCCCCGCGCCGGCTCCCGTGATGCAAGGAGCACGCCCGTGCTGGGCGCCTACCGACCCCTCTTCTCCGCCCCCGGCGCGCGCCGCTTCGTCCTCGGGTCGGCCCTCGGCCGGATCGCCGTCGCGATGTTCGGCGTCTCGACCGTCGTCATGGTCAGCCGCCGCGAGGGGAGCTTCGCGCTCGCCGGCGCCGTCTCCGCCGTCGGCCTCTTCGTCTTCGCCGTCAGCGCACCCGTCATCGGCGGCCTCGTCGACCGGCACGGGCAGCGCCGCATCGCGGTGCCGCTGGCCGTGTTCTCCACCGCCGTCCTCGCCGTCCTCATCGTCTGCTCGGCCAACGGCGCGCCCGCCTGGACGCTCTTCGTCACCTACGCCGCCTCCGGGGTCGTCGCGTCGCTCGGCACGATGTCGCGGGCCCGGTGGAACCGCATCTACCGCGACGACGAGGAGCGGCTGCACGTCGCGATGAGCTTCGAGCAGGTCCTCGACGAGCTGACCTTCGTCATCGCCCCGGTCATCGCGGTCCTCACGAGCACGACCTTCTGGCCCGAGACCGGCCTGACGATCGCCGCCGTCGTCTTCCTCGCCGGCACCCTGCTCTTCTGCTCCGCCCGCGACAGCGAGCCGCCGGTCGTCCCGCACGCCGAGCGCCCCGGCGGCGTCGCCGTCACCCGCCCCGGCCTGCTCCTCGTCGCCGCCGCGATGACCTTCACCGGCATCCTCTTCGGCGGGAACGAGGTCGTCACCGTCGCCGTCGCGCAGGTCGACGGGCAGGAGGCCTGGGCCTCGGTCGTCCTCGGCCTCTTCGCCCTCGGCTCGGCGGTGAGCGGTCTGGTGTTCGGCGCCCGCCGCTTCCGCTCCTCGATCGTCAGGCGGCTGGTCGTCGGGGTCCTGCTGATGTTCCTGCTCGAGCTGCCGGTGCTGCTCGCCGCCGGTCACCTGCCGGTCCTCGCGGGCGTCATGCTCGTCGCCGGCTGCGCCACCGCCCCGACGCTCATCACGAGCATGGCCCTCGCGCAGCGGCTCGTCCCCGTCGCCATGCTCAACGAGGGCATGACCGTCGTCCTCACCGGCCTCGTCGTCGGCGTCTCGGCCGGCTCGGCGATCAGCGGCGTGGCGATCGAGACCCTCGGCCCCACCCGCGCGTACGCCGTCCCCGTCCTCGCGTCCGTCGGCGCCCTCCTCGTCGCCCTCGCCGGTGCCCGCGCCCTCGCCCGGGCGGTGGCCGGCACCGAGGTTCCCGACACCCCCGTCCAGACGTCGTACGACGTCGTCCCCGCGGCCCCTGCCGACCGCCCTGTCGACTGACGGCCGGACGCACCGCGAACCAGCACCACCACGGTTGTCTTTCGTATACAGTCACCCCACGCCGACAGGACGACCTGACGAGGGGGAGCGGTGGAGCGTGGCGCCGACGCCCGCCGCGGGGCCGCACCGGCGGCGCCCGGGGACCGACCGGACGCCGCGACGACCCCGCTCGGGCTGCGCCACCTGGCCCTGCGCGAGCAGGTCCTCGACGAGCTGCGCCGCCGGATCGTCGACGGCGTCTACCCGCCGGGCAGCCGCCTGACCGAGGACCGGCTGGCCGAGGACTTCGGGGTCAGCCGCAACCCCGTCCGCGAGGCGCTGCGGGTCGCTGTCGCCGACGGCCTGGTCACCCTCAGCCCACGGCGCGGGGCGACCGTCGCCGTGCCAGACCCCTCGAGCGTCGCCGACCTCTTCGCCGTCCGCGGCAGCCTCGAGCCGCTGGCCGCGCGGTTGGCCGCCGAGCGGGTCACCCCCGCCGACGTCGCCGCCCTGCGGGCGCTGCTCGACGAGGCCGCGCGCGCGACCGACGCCGGCGACCTGGCCCGGGTGGCCCAGCTCAACACCGACCTGCACCTGGCCGTCGTCCGGCTCTCCGGCAACCGGTGGCTGACCTCCGTCGTCACGCCGCTCTACCTGCACGTGCAGTGGGTCTTCCGGCTCGGGGCCGAGGTCCGCGCCCCGCACAGCTGGCGCGAGCACATCCGCCTCGTCGACGCGATCGCGGCCGGCGACCCGGACGGGGCCGCGGAGGCCGCGCGCGCCCACGTCGAGGCCGCCGCCCGGGCGGCCACCGACGCCTGACGCCGCCCGGCCCCGAGCCCCGGGCGACGCCTGACGGCCGACCCGGCGCTCACCGCCCGACGGCGTACCCCTGCATCCCGCGCGGGTTCGCCCCCGCGCGCAGGATCCCGTCCGGGTCGCGGGTGACGGCGCACAGCCGTCCCTGCGACCACCCGTCGGCGACCGTGACGACGTGCCCGCGCTCCTCCAGCCCGGTGACGACGGCCGCCCCGACCCGGTCCTCGACGACGACGCCGCCGGGTTCGCGCGTGCGCGGGTAGAAGCTTCCCGGGAAGGCGGTCGAGTGCCAGGCCGGCGCGTCGATCGCCTCCTGCAGCGACTGCCCCTGGAGCAGCGTGCGCAGCAGGAAGAGCAGCTGCCACTGGTCCTGCTGGTCGCCGCCCGGGCTCCCGCACGCGAGGTACGGCGCCCCGTCGCGGAGCACGAGCGTCGGCGTCAGGGTCGTGCGCGGGCGCTTGCCCGGCGCGAGGCTCGAGGCCAGCCCCTCCTCGAGCCAGAACATCTGCATCCGGCTGCCGAGGCAGAAGCCCAGTCCCGGGATCGTCGGGGAGGACTGCAGCCAGCCGCCGCTCGGCGTCGCCGAGACCATGTTGCCGGCCGCGTCGACGACGTCGACGTGGCAGGTGTCCCCCCGCGTCGCGCCCGACCCGGACACGGTCGGCTCACCCGTCGTGCCGTCGCCGTGGGCGTCGCCGCGGTCGGGCTCGCCGCGGCGGAGCACGTACGACGGCAGCCGCGGCACCTTCCCGTCCGGGCGACCCGGACGCAGGTCCAGGTCGGCGCGGTCGCCGACGAGCGCCGCGCGCTCGCGCGCGTAGGCCGGCGACAGCAGGGCCTCCATGGGTTCCGACCCGCTGCCGTACCACGCCTCCCGGTCGGCCTCGGCGAGCTCGATGCACGACAGCACCCGGTGCACGTCGCCGGCGTCGAGCAGGTCGAGGTCGGCGGGGTCGCCGAGCGCGTCGAGCAGCTGCAGCACCTGCAGCAGGGCCGGGCCCTGTCCCCACGGCCCGGTCTTCGCGATCGTGTGGCCGTGCCAGTCGAGGGTCGTGGCCGGCTCCCAGGTCGCCGACCACCCGGCGAGGTCGTCGGCGGTGACGAGACCGCCGTGCCGCTCACCCGAGGAGTCACGGAACGCCTTCCGCGAGAACGCGTCCACCGCCTCGGCGACGAACCCCTGCGACCACGCGCGACGGGCCCCCTCGACCTGCGCGGCCCGGTCCGACCCGGCCGCCTCGCCCTCGGCGACGAGCCGCTCGAGCGTGTCCGCCCACTCCGGGTTGCGGAACAGCTCGCCCGTGCCGGGCGGCCGCCCGCCCGGGAGCCACAGCGCGGCCGACGTCGTCCAGTCCTCCTCGAAGAGCCGCTGCACCGACGCCACGGTCGCGCCGACCCGCTCGACGAGCGGCACCCCGTGGCGCGCGTAGCCGATGGCCGGCTCGAGCACCTCCCGCAGCGTGCGCGTGCCGAGGTCGCGCAGCATGAGCAGCCACGCGTCCAGCGCACCCGGGACGGTCGCGGCCAGCGGCCCGGACCCGGGCACCAGCTCGAGCCCCTCGCCGCGGTAGTGCTCGACGGTGGCGCCGGCCGGGGCGGGCCCCTGACCGCAGAGCACCCGCGGCGTGGGGTCGTCGGCCGTCGCGACGATCGCCGGCATGTCGCCGCCGGGGCCGTTGAGGTGCGGCTCGACGACCTGGAGCACGAAGCCCGCGCAGACGGCCGCGTCGAAGGCGTTGCCGCCGAGCTCGAGCTGGCGCATCGCCGACTGCGAGGCGACCCAGTGGGTGGAGGACACCATCCCGAAGGTGCCCTCGAGGGTCGGTCGCGTCGTGAAGGTCATGGGGTCCTCTCGGGGAGCGGGCTGGTGGACATGGTGGAGGCGGCGGTGACGTCCGGGGGTGTGCCGTCGTCGGCAACGAGGTGGCAGGCCACCTTGTGCCCACCGAGGTCGCGCAGCACCGGCTCCTGCGTCGAGCAGCGCTCGACCGCGACGGGGCAGCGGGTGTGGAACCGGCACCCCGACGGCGGGTCGATCGCCGACGGCAGGTCGTCGCCGAGGACGACCCGCGGCCGGGCCCGCTGCGCGACCGGGTCCGCCACCGGCGCGGCCGCGAGCAGCGACTGCGTGTAGGGGTGGCTGGGCCGGGCGAAGACCTGCTCGCGGGTGCCGTGCTCGACGACCTGGCCGAGGTACATCACCGCGACCGAGTCGGCGAGGTACTCCACCGCCGACAGGTCGTGGGTGATGAAGAGGCAGGCGAAGCCGAGGTCGCGCTGGAGGTCGGCGAGCAGGTTGAGGACCGACGCCTGCACCGACACGTCGAGCGCGCTCGTCGGCTCGTCCGCGACGAGCAGGGCGGGTGTGGAGACCAGGGCCCGCGCCAGCGAGACCCGTTGCCGCTGGCCGCCGCTCAGCTCGTGCGGGTAGCGCCCGGCGACCTCCGGCCGCAGCCCGACCTTGCCGAGCACCTCGTCGACGCGGCGCCGCCGCTCGTCGCGACCGACCTTCTGCAGCCGCAGCGGCTCGGCGACGACGTCGCCGACGAGCATCCGCGGGTCCAGCGAACCGGCCGGGTCCTGGAAGACGATCGAGACGTCCTCCCGCACGGCGCGCAGGGCCCGCCGCCCGAGGTGGGTCACGTCGGTGCCCCCGAGGGTCACCGTCCCGTCGGTCGGCTCGGTGAGCCGCACGATGCACCGGCCGACGGTGGACTTGCCCGAGCCGCTCTCGCCGACGAGGGCGACGACCTCGCCCCGGTGGACGATGAGGTCGACCCCGTCGACCGCCCGCACCGGCCCGAAGTGCATGACCAGCCCGTCGAGACGCAGCACCTCCTCGCGCTCCGGCGTCGCCGTCATCGCGCCTCCTCCACCGGGTGCCAGCACGCGACCCGGTGCGTGCCGCCGGGGCCGACACCGACCTGCTCCAGGGGCGGTCGCGCACCGCGGCACACCTCGTCGGCGGCCGGGCAGCGGTCGGCGAACGTGCACGCGTCGGGCGGGTCGGTGACGACCGGCACGAGACCGGGGATCTCGTTGAGCCGGGCCGATCCCGCGTGCGCGCCCGGTCGCGGCGACGCGGTGAGCAGCCCGGCCGTGTAGTGGTGGCGCGGGTGCGCGAAGAGCTCCTCGACCCCCGCCTGCTCGACGACCCGGCCGGCGTACATGACGACGACCCGGTCGGCGACGTCGGCGACGACCCCGAGGTCGTGGGTGATGACGAGCACCGACGTCCCCGTGCGGTCGCGCAGCTCGCGCAGCACCTCGAGGATGCCGGCCTGCACGGTGACGTCGAGCGCGGTGGTCGGCTCGTCGGCGACGAGCAGGTCGGGCTCGCAGGCGATGGCCATGGCGATCATCACGCGCTGCCGCATCCCGCCCGACAGCTGGTGCGGGTACTGCGTGACCCGCTCGCGCGGCGACGGGATGCCGACGGTCGCGAGCAGCTCGGTGGCCCGGTCCAGCGCCTCCCGCCTGCCGAGCCCCTCGTGGCGGCGCAGCACTTCACCGACCTGCCGGCCGACGGTGAGCACGGGGTTGAGCGAGCTCATCGGCTCCTGGAAGACGTAGGCCACCCGCTTGCCGCGCACCCGCCGCAACAGCGGCCCCGGGGCGGCGACCAGCTCCTGCCCCTGGAGCCGTACGGAGCCCCGGACGTGCGCCGTGCGCGGCAGCAACCCCCCGATCGACATCGCCGTCACGCTCTTGCCGCAGCCGGACTCGCCGACCAGGCCGACGACCTCGCCGCGCGCCACGTCGAGGTCGACGCCGTCGACGGCGACGACGGTCCCGGTCTCGGTGCGGAAGGTGACGCCGAGGTCGCGGACGGTGAGGACGTCGCCGGGCGGCGCGTCGGCGACCGCTCCGGTGCTCGTCGGTGCGGTGGTCACGAGGTCCCCTTGGGGTCGAGGGCGTCGCGCAGGGCGTCGCCGAAGACGTTGAAGGCCAGCGCCAGCAGCATGATCGCGATCCCCGGCATGACCGCGGCCCACGGGGCGCGGGTCGCGAAGGCCTGCGCGCTCGCCAGCATCGTGCCGAGGCTCGGGTCGGGCGGCTGGATCCCGAGACCGAGGAAGGACAGCACCGCCTCGCCGAGGACCGCGCCGGGCAGGGCGACGGTGGCCTGCACGAGGACGACCGACGTCGCGTTGGGCAGCACGTGCCGCCCGAGCACCCACAGGTCCGAGGCGCCGTGCACGACCGACGCCGCGACGAAGTCGAGGTGCTTGAGGCGCAGCGTCTCCGACCGGACGACGCGGATGACGCCCGGCACCTGCGAGATGCCGATGGCGATCGCCGCGTTGGCCAGGCTCGCCCCGCGGATGGCCGCCAGCCCCACCGCGAGGATGAGGAACGGGAAGGCGAGCAGCAGGTCGGTGAGGCGCGAGATGACGGCGTCGAGCCCGCGCACGTAGCCCGCGAGCATCCCCAGGGGCACGCCGAGCACGAGGGCGGTGATCACCGCGAGCAGCGCGACGAGCAGCGAGGCCCGCATCCCCACCATGATCCGCGACAGCACGTCGCGGCCGAGGTCGTCGGTGCCGAGCAGGTGCCCGGGCGTCCCCGGCGGCGCGAGGATCCGGCCGAAGTCGGTGGCGTCGGGCGCGTACGGCGAGATGACCGGCGCGAGGACGGCGACGAGCACCGCGAGCAGCAGGACGACCGCGCTGACGACCGCGAGCGGGTTGCGGCGCAGCCGCCGCAGGACGAGCCCGCGCCGACCCGCGGCGCGGGGCGCCGACGGCGTGGTCGCGGGGTCGGCCGTGGTGAGGCCGGCGTCGACGCTCACGAGGCCTCCCCGGCGACACGGACCCGCGGGTCGATGACGGAGTAGAGCAGGTCGACGACGAAGTTGAGGACGATGTACGCCGTCGCGGTGACGAGGACGACGGCCTGGATCACCGCGTAGTCGCGCTGGAAGACCGCGTCGATCGTCATCTTCCCGAAGCCGGGCAGCCCGAAGATCTGCTCGGTGACGACGGCGCCGGAGATGAGCCCGCCGAGCTGCAGCCCGACGATCGTCACGACGACGATGAGGCTGTTGCGCAGGGCGTGCCGCCCGACGACCGCACCGGGGGACAGGCCCTTGGCGCGCGCCGTACGGACGTAGTCGGTGCCGAGCGCCTCGAGCATCGAGCTGCGTGTCTGGCGCATGATGACCGCCGCGAGCCCCGTGCCGAGGATGACCGACGGCAGGACGAGGTGGTGCAGGTTGTCGCCGACCGAGGCGCTCAGCGGCACGAACCCGGACGCGGGGAACCACCCGGTCGCGACGCACAGGTAGAGGATCGCGACGAGACCCAGCCAGAAGTGCGGCACCGAGAGGCCGAGCAGCGCGAACGCGTTGGCGACCCACTCCGACGGCCGGCCGCGGCGCACCGCGGCGACGACGCCGCTGCCCACGCCGAGGACGATCGCGATGACGATGGCCAGCAGCGACAGCTCGAGCGTCACCGGCAACGCCGTCCGCAGCATGTCCGACACGGGGATCCCCGTGCGCACCGACGTCCCGAGGTCCCCCCGCACCGCGTGGCTGACGAAGACGCCGTACTGGACGACCTCGGGCTTGTCGAGGCCGTACTCGGCGCGGATCGCGGCCAGCGCCTGCGGGGTCCGCTCCTCGCCGGCCAGGGCGAGCGCGGGGTCACCGGGCAGGGCCCGGATCCCGAGGAAGACGACGACGGAGGCGAGGACGAGGGTGAGCAGGCTCTGCGCCGCCCGGACGAGCAGGTACTTCCCCATCGCCGCGCCTCAGCGGGCCAGGCCCGCGCCGGCCAGCCGGATCACGCCGTCCGGGAAGACCTGGACGCCGAGGACCTTGCTGCTCACCGCGGTGAGGTTGCGCTGGCGGTACAGGTAGACGATCGGGTCGCTCTGCTCGAGCTTGGTGACGACCTGGCCGTAGAGGTCCTGCCGCTTCGCCGCGTCCTGCGTCTGACGGGCCTGGTCGAGCAGGGCGTCGAGGCTCGGGTCGGAGAAGCCGGAGACGTTCTGGCTGCCCCCGGTGCCGACGAAGTTGGTGATGTTGGCGTCCGGGTCGATGCGACCCGACCAACCGAGCTGCACCAGCGAGAAGTCACCCTTGTCCTGCAGGTCGAGCAGCGCGGAGTACTCGACCGGCTTGATCTGCAGGTCGAAGCCGCCCTCCTTGACCATCGCCTGCAGCGCCTGCCCGAGCCGCAGGCTGTCGGGGTTGTTCGAGATCTGCATGGCGAGCGGGAACGGCACCTGCACCCCGGCCTGCTGCAGCAGCTGCTTGGCCTTGGCCGGGTCGTGCGCCGGGCAGGCCTGCGCCGCCTCCGAGCTGTACTCCGTCTGCGGGGCGATCGGCGAGCAGGCCGGCGCGTACGCGCCGTTGAAGACGACCTGGTTGAGCGACTGCCGGTCGATGGCCATCGAGAACGCCTGGCGCACCAGCGGGTTCTTCGCCTCCGGGGTGTCGATCTGCCCCGGAGTCTCACCGACCCCGTTGGTGTTGCCGATGTTGAAGGTCAGCCCCTGGTAGCCCAGGCTCGGCGACTGCAGCACGGTCAGGCCCGACGTCGACGACAGCGACGCGACGTCCTGGGTGCTGATCGAGTCGGCCACCTGCGCGTCGCCGGACTTGATGTTGGCCGCGCGGATGCTCGCGTCGGTGATGATCCGGTAGGTGATCTTGTCGAGGTGGACGTTCTTCGCGTCGTAGTAGGACGGGTCCTTGACGACCTCGATCGAGCTCTGCGGCACGCGGTTCGAGAACTTGAACGGCCCCACGCACACCGGCGCCGAGCCGAACTTCGTGCCGAGCTTCTGCGCCGCCGTCGGGCTGACGATCATCCCCGCGCGGTCGGTGAGGGCGGCGGTGAGCGGCGCGAACGGCGCCTTGAGCGTGATGACGACCGTCGAGGCGTCGGGCGCCTGGATCGACGCGATGGGGCCCAGCTCGCTGCGGCGGGCCGAGGTCTTGAGGGTCAGCTCGCGCTCGAGGCTGGCCTTGACCGCCGTCGCGTCGAACGGCGTGCCGTCGGAGAAGGTGATGCCGGTGCGGACCGGGATGGTCACGGTCTTCCCGCCGTCGCTCACCGTCGGCAGCGCGGTCGCGAGCTGCGGGACGATCTTCGTGCTCTGGTCGACGTCGTAGAGCTTCTGGCACATCGTCTGGAAGACGTAGCGCGAGTAGAGGCTGCGCGAGGTCGCCGGGTCGAGGGCGTCCGGTTCGGCCGACAGCGCGACGACGAGGTCGCCGCCGTCCTTCACCGCGGACGCGCCGGCGGGCGAGCCGTAGGAGTCCGCGGCGGCCCCGCCCCCCGTACCGCCGGACGCCCCGCCGGAGGCGGAGGTGCCGGCGGGGGTGACGGAGCTGCAGGCCCCGAGGACGCCCACGGTGGCCAGCACGGCCGTCGCGAGCAGGGTGGTCGCCGGGCGGTGTCCGGGCCGGCGGGGAAGGCGGGTCGGGCGGCGCATGGGGCGCTCCGGTCTGCTCGGGGGCGGTGGCCACCGAACGTATCTTGTATACAGACCGACGCAAGAGGACGGGCACCTCCTGCCAGCGGCACCAGGGTGCCACCCGTTCACGACGGGCGTCCGTACGGCGTGACCGGGTCACCACCGCGCCGAGGCGGCGGGTGTCGGGGGTCAGGCCGCGACGAGGCGGTGCAGCGCGATCCGGGCGACCTCGGGGTAGACCAGCGCGACGGCCGCAGGACCGTCCACGGTGAGGGTGGTGACGCTGCCGGCGTCGCCCTCGGCGACCCGCACCCCGTGCTCGAGACGGGCCGCGACGGGGCCGCTGCGCACCTCCCACGCCCAGGTGCGCCGCTCCTCGTCGACCTCGTCGACGCGGAACGTCACGAGCACCCCGGCCGGTCCGCGGACCAGCCCGGTGACGCCGGGCGCGATGCGCGGAGCGGTGGCGTCGACGTGGCGGATCGGCGGCGACCACGTCCGCCAGGCGGACACGACGGCGTACCGCTCCCACACCTCGCCGACGGGAGCGGGGCCGGCCACCTCGATCGTCCGTCGCACTGTCCGACCCTAACCGCCCGCCCGCCCGGGGTGGCCCGGGCGTTCGCGTCAGGCCCCGAGCAGCGGGTCGCTCGTCCGGGCGCCGCCGGTCTCGACGCGACCGGCGAGGCCGCGACGCCAGGTCGCGTCCGCGTCGACGGTGAGCACGACGTCGTACCAGCCGCCGGTGGCGCTCGTGTCGACGTGCGTCGTCACCCGGGCGCCCGGTCTCACCCGCAGGGTCCGCTCGGTGCCGGCCTGGCGGTCGGCGAGCGTGACGAGGACCGGCGCCGCCGCCCCGCTGGTGAGGACCAGCTGCAGGGTGTCGGACGAGCGGCGCGGCACGGCGGCGACCTCGACGGTCCGGCGCGCGGTGGTCCCCGCCGCGGACCGGTACAGCCCGTTCGGGCCGTGCAGCTCGACGTCGTACGACGCCCCGACCGGCCAGTCGGCGACGAGGTCGTCGTGCGCTCCGACGGTGTAGGAGCGCGGCGCGGCCAGCAGCGCGTCGACGGGCGACGCCGCCCGGGCCTGCACGTGGGCGCCGAGCGTCCCCTCGTTGCGGAGGGTGGCGCGCAGCCGGGCACCGTCGACCGCGAGGTCGGCCCGCAGGTCGTAGCCGAGCGGCCGCGAGGGACGGACACCCTTCTCCTGCGACGGCACCGACTGGTCCGTCGGCGGGGCCGGGCGGTAGTCGGGGTGCCGGTCGCGGTCCGGCGGTGCGTAGCCGGCCGTCGGGGGCAGCGTCGGCACGGTGGTCCGCGTCCCGGTGAAGTCGAAGGCCGAGGTGAGGTCGCCGCACACCGCCCGGCGCCACGGGGTGAGGTTGGGCTCGCGGACGCCGAAGCGCTTCTCCAGGAAACGGATCACGGAGGTGTGGTCGAACGTCTCCGAGCAGACCCAGCCGCCGGTCGACCACGGGGACACGACGAGCATCGGCACCCGCTGGCCCAGCCCGTAGCCACCGGTCTGGCCGTCGGGCCCGACGTACACCTCGTTCGCGGTGGACACGGTCGAGCGGCCCGGCACGACGGGGGTCGGCGGGTGCGGCGGCACGACGTGGTCGAAGAAGCCGTCGTTCTCGTCGTAGGTGATGAACAGCGCGGTGCGGCTCCACACCTCGGGGTTCGACGTCAGCGCGTCGAGCACCTGGGCGACGTACCAGGCGCCGTAGTTGGCGGGCCAGTTCGGGTGCTCGGTGAAGGCTTCCGGGGCAACGACGTAGGAGACCGACGGCAGCGTGCCGGCGGCGACGTCGGCGCGCAGCCGGTCGAAGAAGCCCTCTCCCGCCTTGGCGTTCGTGCCGGTGCGGGCCTTCTGCGCGAGCGGCGAGCCGTCCGCCGCGTCCTGGTACCGGTGGAAGTAGAGCAGCGAGTTGTCGCCGTAGTTGCCGATGTACGGGTCGCTGGTCCAGCCCCAGGACCCGCTCGCGTCGAGGCCGTCGCCCACGTCCTGGTAGACCTTCCAGCTCACCCCGGCCTTCTCGAGCCGCTCGGGGTAGGTCGACCAGTCGTACCCCTTCTCGGCGTTGTCGATGACCGGCCCGCCGCCCCGGCCGTCGTTGCCGACCCACCCGGTCCACAGGTAGTAGCGGTTGGGGTCCGTGGGGCCGAGCAGCGAGCAGTGGTAGGCGTCGCAGACCGTGAAGGCGTCGGCCAGCGCCGCCTGGAAGGGGAGGTCGCCGCGCTGCATGTGGGTCATCGTCAGCGACGTCTTCGTCGGCACCCACTGGTCGTAGCGGCCGGCCGCGAAGGCGTCGTGCCCGCCCTCCCAGCCGTGGTCGAGGTCGCCGAGGAAGGCCAGACCCATGTCGTCGACGTCGGGCCGGTAGGGCAGGACCTCGCCGCCGGCGCCGGTCGGCTGGTGCCACACGGACTTCCCGGAGGGCAGGGTCACGGGGTGCGGGTCGCCGTACCCCCGCACGCCGCGCAGCGTGCCGAAGTAGTGGTCGAAGGAGCGGTTCTCCTGCATGAGGACGACGACGTGCTCGACGTCCTGGATCGAGCCGGTGCGGCGGTCCGGCGCGATGGACGCGGCGCGGGCGACGCTGTCCTCGAGCAGCGCGGGGAACGACGCGAGGGCGGCGGCGCCGCCCGTCAGCTGGAGGAAGCGGCGGCGGTCGATCGAGGTCATCTCGACTCCTGGGAACGGGTGTGGGGTGGGGTGCGGGCCGCCCAGCACGCTGCTCCGCGCCGGACGACACGGGGCGACGCCGACGTGAACGGCGGGCGAACTCCCGCTGGGAGCCTGCCGTACGACGCCGCGCCGGGCACCTCGAGAAGGTGCCCGGCGCGGTCGCCGTACGAAGGCCCGGGGACGGCGGTGCGCCGGGCCCCAGGGGGACCCGGCGCACCGGTGGTCGTGCTGCTCCCGGGAGGGAGCCGGGGCTCAGAGCTGCTCGCCCGGCTCCGCGCGGTGCCGGCCGGGGCGGGACGCCTCGGCGTCGTCGCGGGTGCGGGCCAGGGCCGCCATCTCCTCGGCGGTCGCCTCGTGGCGCCCGCCGGAGGTGGTCTCGACGACCGGCTCGAGACCGGACTGGTCCGCGAAGAGCGTCGGGTCCTCGATGTGCACCCGGGCGCTCGACAGGGCGTCGTCGGCGTGGCCGTTCGAGCCGTTCGAGCCGTTCGAGCCGTTGGTCGGGTGGACGCCGTCGGTGGCGAGCACCGACGCGTCCTGCGGGGTCGCGCCGACGAGGGCCGGCTCGGCCTCGCGACGCTCCGTGGCGGCCGCCGCCTCGGCGTCCGACCGCTCGGTGGCCATCCGCTCGGACTGCGGCGAGCCCCCGCGCAGCTCGACGTGCGGGAGGAAGAGCGCCACGACGAAGGCCGCGAGCAGGACGAAGGTGGCCACGAAGAACACCGTCTGCATCGAGGTCGAGAACCCCTCGAGGAAGGGGTGCGCGATCGTCGGGTCGAGGTTGGCCAGGAACGAGGTGTCGTTGAGCGACCCGCTCATCGAGCTGCCGCCCCCCTGCAGCCCCGTGAGGAACTGCTTGGTCGCGCCGGTGGCCGAGGCCGCGGCCTGCTGGAACGACGCCGTCCCGGTCGCCGTCTGGTAGGCCTTCGAGATGTTGTCGCCGACCGTCGAGAAGAGGATCGAGAGGAACACCGCGGTGCCCAGCGTGCCGCCGATCTGGCGGGTGAACGTCGCCGACGAGGTGGCCACACCGATGTCGCGCGGGCTGACCGCGTTCTGCACGGCGAGGGTCAGCGGCTGGAAGTTGAAGCCCAGGCCGATGCCGAAGAACACCATGATCGTCATGGTCTGCCACAGCGGGGTGTCGGCGCCGACGTAGTGGAACGCGAAGAGCGCCGCGGTGAGCAGTGCCGCGCCGATGATCGGGTAGCGCCGGTAGCGGCCGGTGCGGGAGATCATCTGGCCGGAGAAGATCGAGCCGGTCATGATGCCGAGGGTCAGCGGCAGCAGGAGCAGCCCGGCCTCGGTCGGGGACGCGCCCTTGACGATCTGCAGGTAGAGCGGCAGCGCGGCGAGCCCGCCGAACATGCCCATGCCGATGAAGATCGAGCCGATCGAGGCGACGGCGACGGTGCGGTTGCCGAAGAGGCGCAGCGGGATGAGCGCCTCCTCCTTCATCGCCCGCTCCACGAGGAGGAAGGCGACGATGCCGACGGCGCCGATCGCGTACATGGTGATCGAGCGGCCTGAGGCCCAGCCCCAGTCGCGGCCCTGCTCGGCGACGATGAGCAGCGGCACGAGCGCGACGGACAGCGTCACGGCCCCCCACCAGTCGATGCGGTGGTCGTTGCGGCGGTGGCGCAGGTGCAGCGTGGTCTGGACGACGAACAGCGCGGCGATGGCGATCGGCACGTTGACGAGGAAGACCCAGCGCCAGCCGGTGACGCCGAGGATCGAGGACTGGCCGGCGAAGAAGCCGCCGATGACCGGGCCGAGGACGCTCGAGGTGCCGAAGACGGCGAGGAAGTAGCCCTGGTACTTCGCGCGCTCGCGCGGCGGGACGATGTCGCCGATGATGGCCAGCGAGAGCGAGAACAGACCGCCCGCGCCGAGGCCCTGGACGGCGCGGAAGCCGGCGAGCATGCCGATCGAGGTCGACAGGGTGCACAGCATCGAGCCGATGGTGAAGAGGCTGATGGCCAGCAGGAAGAACTGCTTGCGGCCGTACATGTCCGAGAGCTTGCCGTAGAGCGGCGTGACGATGGTCGACGTGATGAGGTACGCCGTCGTGACCCAGGCCTGGGCCGAGAGGCCGTGCAGGTCGTCGGCGATGGTGCGGATCGACGTCGCGACGATCGTCTGGTCGAGCGCGGCGAGGAACATCCCCATCATCAGGCCGATGAGGATCGTGACGATCTGGCGATGACTGAGGACGCCGTCGTCCTGCGCCGTGTCCGGCGCGGTGGTGGCTGAGGCCATGGTCAGGACTCCTGGTGGTGCGAGGTGGCGTGGACGAGCGGGCCGCGCTGCCCGGGCTCGGTGGTGCTGGTGGAGGTGCCGCTCTCGCCGGGGTGCGATCCCGGGTGCGAGGAGAGCTGGGCACGGAACTCGGCGACGTCGCCGCTGAAGCGGTCGAGGTGACGCAGGAAGGAGGCCGCGTCCTCCTCGCTCCAGTTCTGGAGCAGGTGGGCGAACCACTCGCCGCGGCGGGCGACGAGCTCGTCGATGACGCGGCGACCCTCGGCCGTCAGGGTGACCATCTGCGCCCGGCCGTCCGCCGGGTCGCCGATCTTCTCGACCAGGCCGAGCTGGGTCAGGTGCGTGACCTGCCGGCTGACGGTCGAGACGTCGGAGTGGACGGCCTCGGCGAGGGCCGAGACCCGGTGCGGCTCCTGCGACACGACGAAGAGCGCCGGGACGTGCGAGTGGTCCAGCCCCTGGAGGGCGGGTCCCCCGAGCCCCTCCAGCAGGCGCTGGACGGGCATCTGCGAGCGCATCGCGTGCAGCAGCTTGGTGACCCGCACCAGGGACGACGAGATCGCGGTCGCGGTCTCGGTCGTGACGGTCATGCGGACTCCCGGAGGTTGTTGTTTGGTTCATGCAACTATGACACGGATCAGTTGCATGCGCAAAGCAACTGATGGGTGACCGCCGGCATTCCCGCCCGGCCGGCGTCCTTACCCTGGGAGGCATGACGACGACCTCCTCGACGGCGACCCCGGCCCCGGGGAGGGCGTCCGGCCCCCGCACCCCGGACCGGCTGCCGCTGCTCGGCCTCGTGGTCGTCGGGTTCCTCGCGTGCGTCGTCGCCGTCGCGCTCGGTGGCGCCGCGACGGCCCCTGTCGCCGGGGTCACCGACGCGGGGCCGGCGGTCCGGTGGGCCCTGCCGCTGCTGCGCATCGCCCACGACCTCGCCGCCTCGGTGACCATCGGCCTGCTCGTCGTCGCCGCCTGGCTCGTGCCGGGGCCCAAGGGGTCGGCGACCGAGGCGTCGCCGACGATGCTCCGCGCCGCCCGGCTCGCCCTGTGGTCGGGGGTCGTGTGGGTCGTCGCCGGCCTCGGCGGGGTCGTCCTCGGCTTCGCCGACGCGGCGGGGACGCCGCTGACCAGCCCGGTCTTCTGGGCCCAGCTGCAGACCTTCGCCTGGTCTCTCGAGGCGCTGCGGGTCGGGATCATCTCGTCCGTGCTCGTCGCCGTCGCCACGGCGCTCGCCGCGGTGTCGCTCTCCCGCAAGGGCCTGAGCACGGCGGCCGTCGTCGCCGTCGGCGCGCTGCTGCCGCTGGCCCTCGCCGGGCACGCGGGCGGCAACGCCGACCACGAGACGGCGGTCAACACCCTGGCGCTGCACCTCGTCGGGGCGGCGCTGTGGGTCGGGGGTCTCGTCGCGATCGCGGTGCTGCGGCCGCTGCTGGGTCGCCGGCTCGGCCCCGTCGTCGCCCGCTTCTCCACCCTGGCCCTGTGGTGCTACGGCGCCGTCCTGGTCTCCGGGGTGGCGGGCGCCTGGGTGCGGGTCGGTGACCTCGCGGGCCTCGCGACGCCGTACGGCGCCCTCGTGCTCGTCAAGGCCGGCGCGCTCGTCGTGCTCGGCGGGTTCGGCTGGCAGCAGCGCCGGCGTGTGGTGGGGCGGCTCGCCGACGACCCGACCTCCGGGCGGCTGTTCGCCCGGCTCGTCCTCGTCGAGCTCGCGGTGATGGGTGTGGCGATGGGGTTCGCGACCGCGCTGGCCCGCACCGCACCGCCGGTGCCCGAGGCCGTCGTCCCCGTCGACACCGCGCAGTCGCTCACCGGGTACGCCGCGCCCGCCGCCCCCTCCGGCCTGTCGTGGCTGATGACGTGGCGCTTCGACTGGCTGTGGGGCCTGCTCGGGATCGTCCTCGTCCTCGTCTACGTCGGCTGGGTGGTCCGGCTGCGCCGGCGTGGCGACGCCTGGCCGGTGCTGCGGACGGTGTCGTGGGTCGCCGGCTGGGCGACCGTCGTCTACGCCGTGTGCGGGGCGCCCGGTGTCTACGGGCGGGTCTCGTTCTCCTGGCACATGATCGAGCACATGGTCGTCGCCATGCTGGCGCCCCTCCTGCTCGTCCTCGCGGCGCCGATCACCCTCGCGCTGCGGGCGCTGCCGGCCCGGCGCGACGGCAGCCTCGGTCCGCGCGAGCTGCTGCTCGGGATGGTGCACTCGCGCCTGCTGCGCGTGCTCGGGAACCCGGTCGTCGCCGCCGTGCTGTTCTTCGCCAGCCTCGCGGTCTTCTACTACTCGCCGCTCTTCGGGCTGGCGCTGGAGACCCACACGGGTCACGTGCTGATGATCGCCCACTTCATCCTCACGGGGTACCTCTTCGCCTACGTCCTCGTCGGCGTCGACCCAGGCGCGCCGAAGTGGTCGCCGCCACTGCGGCTCGTCATCCTGCTCGTGACGATCTCCTTCCACGCCTTCTTCGGCGTCGCGCTGATGACCGGGTCGACCCTGCTCGCGCCCGACTTCTTTCAGGCGATCAAGGTGGCGTGGGTGCCCGACCCGCTCGCCGACCAGCGTCTTGGCGGTGGCATCGCCTGGGCCGTCGGCGAGGCCCCGACGCTCATCCTCGCCATGCTCGTCGTCGGCTCCTGGGTGCGCAGCGACCGTGCCGAGACGACCCGCCGCGACCGCCAGGCCGACCGCGACGGCGACGCCGAGCTCACCGCCTACAACGAGCGCCTCGCGCGGATGCGCGACCGCGCCTGAGGAGCGGTCCTAGGATCCGTGGCATGAAGGTGGCCCTGGTCCAGCTGGCGTACGGCGACGACGAACCGGTCCGCGAGCGCGTCGACCGGGCGGCCGACCTGGTCCGGCAGCAGCGGGGGCACGACCTCGTGATCCTGCCCGAGCTGTGGGCGGCCGGCGGGTTCGACTACCGGCACTGGGGCGAGCGGGCCGAGGAGGTCTCCGGGGCCGTCGCGACCGTGATGGGCCAGGCCGCGCGCGACGCCGGCGTCACCCTGCTCGCCGGCTCGATCGTCGAGCAGCACCCGCAGGCCGGACCGGAGGGCAAGGACCTGTGGAACACGCAGCTGCTCTTCGGCGCCGATGGCGGGCTGCTCGCGACGTACCGCAAGATCCACCGCTTCGGCTTCGGCGCCGGTGAGCCGAAGCTCATGGAGGCCGGGGACGAGCTCGTCCTCGTCGACCTGCCCGACGGTGCCGGGGGCACGGTCCGCACCGGCCTGACCACCTGCTACGACCTGCGCTTCCCCGAGCTCTACCGGGCGCTGCTCGACGAGGGGGCGCGGGTCTTCGCGATCCCCGCCGCGTGGCCGGCCCGTCGCGTCGGGCACTGGACGCTGCTCGCGCAGGCCCGGGCCATCGAGGACCAGTGCTGGGTCCTCGCCTGCAACACCGCGGGGACCCACGCGCGGCACGAGATGGGCGGCCACTCGATCGTGGTCGCGCCGACCGGTGACGTCGTCGCCGAGGCGGGCACCGACGAGGAGGTCCTCTCGGTCGACATCGACCCGGGGCTCGCCGACGCGTGGCGCACCGACTTCCCCGTCCTGGCGGACCGCCGGCTGCCCGGCGGGCTGCGCTGATCCGCGTCCCGGACCCGGGAACAGGGCGTCGTACGGGCGGGTTGCCGACCCCGTGACGACCACCCCCTCGCTCCGCTCCCGCGCGCGCGTGCGCGCCCCCGAGCTGGTCGGGCGCCGCTGGCTCAACACCGGCGGCCGCGACCTGAGCCTCGCCGACCTGCGCGGACGGGTCGTCGTCCTCGACTTCTGGACCTTCTGCTGCGTCAACTGCCTGCACGTCTTCGACGAGCTGCGGCCGGTCGAGGCGCGCTTCCCCGAGGAGCTCGTCGTCGTCGGCGTGCACTCGCCCAAGTTCGAGCACGAGGGCGAGCCGGCCGCGGTCGAGGCGGCGGTCGAGCGGTACGCCGTCCACCACCCCGTCCTCGACGACCCGCAGCTCGTCACCTGGGGCGCCTACGCCGCGCGCGCCTGGCCGACCCTCGTCGTCGTCGACCCCGAGGGGTACGTCGTCGCGTCGCTGTCCGGCGAAGGCCACGGCCCCGGTCTCGTCTCGCTCGTCGAGGAGCTGCTCGAGGAGCACCGCGCCAAGGGCACCCTGCGCAGCGGCGACTCGCCGTACGTCGCCCCGGAGCCCCACCCGGGCGCCCTGTCCTTTCCCGGGAAGGTGGTCGCGCTCGACGACGGAAGCTTCCTGGTCACCGACACCGCGCACCACGAGGTGGTGTGGCTGGAGGCCGACATCGAGACCGAGCGCCGCCGCTGGGGCGGCGAGGGCGTCCTCGCCGAGCCGCAGGGCCTGCTCCTGCTGCCGGAGGCAGAGCGCGAGCGGCTGGGGTACGACGTCCTGGTCGCCGACTCCGTGCACCACCGCGTCGTCGCGCTGTCGCTGACCGACGACGAGGTCCGCGTCGTCGCCGGCACCGGCGAGCAGCTGCGCGAACGCTCCGGCGGCGGGCCCGCGCTGGATCAGGCGCTGTCGACGCCGTGGGACCTCGCCTGGTGGGAGGGCCGGGTCGTCGTCGCGATGGCCGGCGTCCACCAGCTGTGGGAGCTGCGCCTCGACCCCGACCCGTCGGCATCGACCGTCGCCGTCCTCGCGGGCACGACCCAGGAGGGGATCCGCGACGGCGCCGCGGCGACCGCGTGGTTCGCCCAGCCGTCCGGGCTCGCGGTCGGGACCGACGGGCGGCTGTGGCTGGCCGACTCCGAGTCGTCCGCACTGCGCTCGCTGACGCGCGGTGACGACGGCGACGTCACCGTCGTCACGCACGTCGGCACCGGGCTCTTCGACTTCGGCCACCGCGACGGCTCGGGTCATGGTCCGCTCGGCAGCGAGGAGGTGGGCGACGCGCTGCTCCAGCACCCGCTCGGCGTCACCGTGCTGCCCGACGGGTCGGTCGCCGTGAGCGACACCTACAACGGTGCCGTCCGCCGGTTCGACCCGGTCACCAACCAGGTGACGACGCTCGCGACCGGGCTGCTCGAGCCGAGCGACGCCGCCGTCGAGACCGACGCCGAGACCGGCGAGGCGCGCCTGGTCGTCGTCGAGTCCGCGTCGCACCGGCTCGTGCGGGTCGCCGTACCGGCGCAGGCGCAGCGGGTCGACGGCGGCGCCCACCGCGTGCAGCGGCCGCCGACCGACCTCGCCCCCGGCGAGGTCGAGCTGACCGTCGCCTTCACCCCGCCGGCCGGGCAGGAGCTCGACGACCGGTACGGCGACCCGACCCGCCTCGTCGTCTCCTCGACCCCGCCGTCGCTGCTGCTCGAGGGCGAGGGGTCGGCCACCGGGCTCACCCGCCGGCTGCGACTCGCCGAGGGCATCGCGACCGGGACGCTGCACGTGTCGGTCCAGGCCGCCGCGTGCGACGCCGACGCCGAGCACGCCGCCTGCCACCTGTTCCAGCAGGACTGGGGCATCCCGCTGCGCCTCACGGCGGACGGTCCGTCGACCCTCGCGCTCGACCTGCGCGGCGTCTGACCGAACACAGGAAACCCCACGTCCTGACGGTGCCGCGTCCGCCAAGGCGTGGGGTTGCCTGTGTCCGGTCGGGCGCCACGGGGTACTGAGCGTCATCTGCGGCGTGGCAGCGGGCCACGGCGCGTCAGGGAAAGGCAGCGACCATGGGCATCGGCCTCGGCGTGCTCCTGCTCGTCGTCGGTGCGATCTGCACCTTCACGACGCTGGACACCCAGTATCTCAACACCAACCTCAACACCGTCGGGTGGATCCTCATGGCCGGCGGCGTCCTCGCGCTGGTCTTCGGGACCATCCAGAACGGCCAGCGCAACCGCCGGCTCACCGCGGGCGACCGCGTCGAGCGCCGCGAGCGGGTCGTCCAGGACCCCTACGACCCGGCCAACGACCAGCGGGTCGTCGAGGAGCGTCGCGTCGAGGAGCGCTGACCCCCCACCGGACACAGGGAACCCCACGTCCGCGGCCCGTACGGCGCCGCGGCACGTGGGGTTCCGTGTGTCCGGACGACGTCAGAAGGCCGACTCCGGCAGGTCCATGACGTCGAGGTCGGTGCCCTCGGCGATGGCCCGCTCGGCGGCCAGGCGCGGCAGCACGGTCCGCGCGAAGAACTGCGCCGCCGCGACCTTGCCGGTGTAGAAGTCGCGGTCGGCGCCCGACAGCGCGTCGCCACGCGTCGTCAGCGCCTCGTGCGCCACCTCGGCCTGGCGCAGCAGCAGCCAGCCGACGACGAGGTCGCCCGCGGCGAGCAGGAAGCGGGTCGTGTTGAGCCCGACCTTGTAGAGGTTGCGCGGGTCGCCGCCCGAGCGCGGGTCGCTCTTGAACGCCTCGCCACCGAGGTACTCGAGGATCCCCTGCACGTCGGCCAGACCCTGAGCGAGCAGCCCGCGCTCGCGGTCGAGCGCGCCACCGAAAGCGCCGAGGTCCTTGGCGAACTCGGTCATCTGCATCGCCAGGTGCCCGATGGCGACGCCCTGGTCCTTGATGATCTTGCGGAAGAAGAAGTCCTGGCCCTGGATCGCCGTCGTGCCCTCGTAGAGGGTGTCGATCTTGGCGTCGCGCACGTACTGCTCGACCGGGTAGTCCTGCAGGAAGCCCGAGCCGCCGTAGGTCTGCAGCGACTCCGTGCCGAGCAGCACCCAGGCGCGCTCGGACCCGAGGCCCTTGACGATCGGCAGCAGCAGGTCGTTGACCCGGCGCGCGAGGTCGGCCGGCGAGCTCGGCTCGAGCTGCTCGGACCCGGACTCGAGCTGCGCCTGGTCGACGACGTCCTGCTGCGAGGCGGTGTAGAGCACGAGGGCGCGCAGGCCCTCGGCGTAGGCCTTCTGCAGCAGCAGGGAGCGGCGTACGTCGGGGTGGTGGGTGATCGTCACGCGCGGTGCGTCCTTGGCGCCGCCGGCGGCGAGGTCGCTGCCCTGGACGCGCTGCTTGGCGTAGTCGAGTGCGCCGAGGTAGCCCGTCGACAGCGTCGCGATCGCCTTGGTGCCGACGAGCATCCGCGCGTGCTCGATGACCCGGAACATCTGCGCGATGCCGTCGTGGACGTCGCCGAGCAGGGTCCCGATCGCCGGCGTCCCGTCGCCGAAGGTCACCTCGCAGGTCGTCGAGACCTTGAGGCCCATCTTGTGCTCGACGTTGGTGACGACGGCGCCGTTGCGCTCCCCGAGCTCGCCGGTCTCGAGGTCGACGTGGAACTTCGGCACGATGAAGAGCGACAGCCCCTTGGTGCCTGGGCCGGCGCCCTCGGGGCGGGCCAGCACGAAGTGGACGATGTTGTCGCTCAGGTCGTGCTCGGCGCTCGTGATGAAGCGCTTGACCCCGGTGATGCTCCAGGTGCCGTCGGGCAGCTGGACGGCCTTGGTGCGGCCGGCGCCGACGTCGGACCCGGCGTCGGGTTCGGTGAGCACCATCGTGGCGCCCCAGTGGCGCTCGATCATCAGCTTCGCCAGCTGCTTCTGCACGTCGGTGCCGAGCAGGAAGAGCAGCTTCGCGAAGGAGTACGTCGCCGCGTACATCCCGACCGCGGGGTTGGCGCCGAGCACCATCTCCCACATCGCCCACTTGAACGACGGCGGGACGACGGTCCCGTCGAGCTCGGCGGGGACGTCGACGTTCCAGAAGCCCGAGTCGGTCCAGGCCCGGTAGGACTTCTTGAACGCCTCGGGGACGGCGACGGTGTGCTCGACCGGGTCGTAGACCGGCGGCGTGCGGTCGGACTCGACGAGGCTGGCCGCGAGCTCCTTCTCGGCGAGGACGGAGACCTGGTGGAGCATCTCGCGCGCGGTCTCCTCGTCGACGTCGCCGTACGGGCCGTGCCCGAGGACCTGCCCCCGGCCGAGCACCTCGAAGAGGGTGAACTCCAGGTCGCGGACGTTGCTGCGGTAGTGCCCCATGCTGCTGCCTCACTGCGGTCGACGGGAGGCGGGGACGATGGAGTTACCCGCCGGTAACCCATGATGCTACCGGCCGGTAACAACCCGCAAGGGGAGGGTCAGAAGACGGAGTAGCCGCCGTCCGCGGTGAGCACCGACCCGGTGACGAACGACGACGCGTCGCTGGCGAGGAAGACGACCGCGCCGCCCAGCTCCTCGACCTCGCCGACCCGCTGCATCGGCGCGTCCTCGACCCACATCCGCCGGAACCGCGGCTCCTCGACCGGTGACATCGCCGTGCGGATGTAGCCCGGCGCGAGCGCGTTGACCCGCACCCCGTACGGCGCCCACTCGGCCGCCAGGCTGCGGGTGAGGTGGTGCACCGCCGCCTTGGAGGCGTTGTAGGCCGGCTGCCACTGCGGCCGGTTGACGATCGCGCCGGACATCGAGCCGATGTTGACGATCGTGCCCGCGCCCTGCCGCACGAGGTGCCCGCCGATGATCCGCGAGCACGACCAGACGGCGTTGAGGTTGGTGTCGATGACACCGTGCCAGTCCTCGTCGGTCACCTCGAGGGCAGGGGCGTGCACGCAGGTGCCGGCGTTGTTGACCAGGACGTCGACCCGGCCGAAGGCGTCGAGCGCCCCGGCGAGCAGCGCCTCGACGTCGGCGGGGACGGTGACGTCCCCGCGCACGAACTGCGCCTCGATCCCGGCGGCGGTCAGCTCGGTCAGCCGCACGGCGGCCGCCTCCTCGTCGCGCCCGCCGAGGACGACGGCGGCCCCGGCCTCGCCGAGGGCGCGCACGAAGCCGGCGCCGAGGCCGCGGGTGCCGCCAGTGACGACGGCGACCTTCCCGTCGAGGCGGAAGCGGTCGAGAACGGTCATGGTCGGTCCTCCGGGACTGGTGGGGGTTCGGGTGCGGACAGCAGGAGCTGGTCGGGGCCCTCGGGGAGCTCGACCCAGTGCTGGGCCCGCTCGACCGCGCGTGACCACTGGGCCCGCTCACGGCGCCGTACGGCGTCCGGCATCGCCGGCTCCCAGCGGGCGGCCCGCCGCCACAGCCGCGACAGCGCGTCGAGATCACCCCAGGCGCCGACGCCGAGGCCCGCCGCGTACGCCGCCCCGACCGACACCGTCTCGGCGAAGAGCGGCCGCTCGACGGGGACGTCGAGGACGTCGGCGACGGTCTGCATGAGCAGGTGGTTGGTCGTCATGCCGCCGTCGACCCGCAGCGCGTCGAGGCCGTGGCCGAGCGCGCTCGCGACCGCCTCGACGACCTCGGCGGTCTGCCAGGCGGTGGCCTCGAGGACGCCGCGCGCGAGGTGCCCGCGGTCGACGTACGCCGTGAGGCCGACGATGACGCCGCGCGCGTGCGCGTCCCAGCGCGGCGCGTAGAGGCCGGAGAAGGCGGGGACGACGTAGCAGCCGCCGTTGTCCGGGGCGGTTCGCGCCAGGGTCTCGATGCGCGGGGCGGTCGGGACGAGCCGCAGCGCGTCGCGACACCACTGGACGAGCGAGCCGGCGGCGGCCACCGACCCCTCGAGGGCGTAGACCGGCGCCTCGCCCGGCAGCACGTAGGCGACGGTCGGGACCAGCCCGTGCCCGGACGGGGGCACCTCGGAGCCGGCGTTGACGAGCAGGAAGGCGCCGGTGCCGAAGGTCGCCTTGCTCTGACCGGGCGCGAAGCAGGTCTGGCCGAAGAGCGCCGCCTGCTGGTCGCCCATCGCCGCGGCGACCGGGACCCCCGGGAGCACGGACGTGCAGGTGCCGAAGTCACCGGTGGTCGGCTCGACGTGCGGCAGCATCGCGTGCGGGACGCCGAACACCTCGAGCATCCGCGGGTCCCAGTCGAGCCCGCGCACGTCGAGCAGGTTGGTGCGGCTGGCGTTGGTGACGTCGGTGACGTGCCGCCCGCCGTCCGCGCCGCCGGTGAGGTTCCAGACCAGCCAGGTCTCCATCGTGCCGAAGCAGACCTCGCCGCGCTCGGCCCGCTCGGCCAGCCCGCGGACGTGGTCGAGCAGCCAGCGCAGCCGCGAGCCGGCGAAGTACGTCGAGACCGGGGCGCCGGTGCGCTCGACGACGAGGTCGCCGTGGCCGGCGTCGAGGACCTGCTGGACGACGTCGCCGGCGCGGGTGTCCTCCCACGTGATGACGGGGGTGAGCGGCCGGCCGGTGCGCCGCTCCCACACGAGGCACGACTCGCGCTGGTTGGCGATGCCCAGCGCGACGACCTGGCTCGCGTCGGCGCCGATGTCGTCGAGGGCCTGCGGGACGACGTGCTGGACGTGGCGCCAGATCTCGGCCGGGTCGTGCTCGGACCAACCGGGCTGCGGGTGGTGGTGGCGGTGCTGCCGCGAGGCGAGCGAGACCATCCGGCCCTGGAGGTCGAAGACGATGCTGCGCGTCGACGTCGTGCCCTGGTCGACCGCGACGACGTACCTCGGGTCGCTGCTCACGGGCCCGCCGCCCACGCGTGCCGCAGCGACACGGCCACCCCGCGCAGCGACGACACCAGCTCGGCCCGGACGACGTCCCCGTGCAGCACCTCCTCGCGCCGCCCCGCGACGGCGAGGGCGGCGACGGCGTACCCGAGGCCGTCGCGGACCGGCACCGCGACGCCGTACCGGGCCCGCACCTGCTCCCCCCGACCGACGGCGACCCCGTCGGCGGCGACCTGCTCGAGCTCGGCGTCGAGGTCGGTGAGCGAGGTGAGCGTGCGGGTGGTGAAGCGGTGCAGCGGCTCCGTCGGCCGGTCGAGCTGGCCGGGGGCGCAGCAGGCGAGCAGGAGCTTGCCCGTCGCGGTCGCGTGGACCGGCTGGTCGTCGCCGACCCGCAGCCGCTGCGGGCTGTTGTCGGGACGGAAGACGTGCTGGGCGACGACCGCCCGCCCGTGCTCCGGCGCGACGAGGAGCACCTCGAGCCCGCAGAGGGCGGCGAGCCGGTCCATCCACAGCGTCGCGACGCTGCGCAGGTCGGCGAGGTCGACCGCCTGCGCGAGCCCCTGCAGCCCGGCGACGGCGCGGTAGCGCCCCGCCCGGTCCTGCTCCACCCAGCCGACCTCGCGCAGCGTGCTCAGCAGGCCGTGGGTCGTCGTCTTGGCCAGTCCCACCGCGGCCGCCACCTCGGCGAGGTCCAGCGGCGCGCCCGCGGCGACGAGGACCCGGACGATCCCCGCCGCCCTGGCCACCGACTGGATCGTCCCCGGCACCTCGCGATGCTAGCCGCGCCCCCGGGAAGCACAGCGTCCGCACCGCCGGGGCACCGGTGCCTCGGCGATGCGGACGCTACCGACGCCGTACGGCGCCGAGGGATCTGGAGGGTGGTTCAGGCGAGCGCGCGACCCACCGACCGGCGGCGGATGTCCGGCGCGACGAGCCGCTCGGCGTTGGCCGCCTGGTCCTCGGGGGCCCGCTGCGACTCGCGCTCGGCGGTGACCCGGGCGCGGTAGGCCGACACCTCGTCGGTGACCCGGCCCTCGTCCCAGCCGAGCACCGGGGCGACGAGCTCGGCGACCTCCTGGGCCACGTCGACGCCGCGGTCCTCGGTCTCGATGCTGATCCGGGTCCGCCGGGCGAGGATGTCGTCGAGGTGCAGGGCGCCCTCGTGGTCGGCGGCGTAGCGGATCTCGACGCGCAGGTACTCCGGCGCGGCGGCGAGCGGCTCCCACAGCGACGGGTCCTCGGTGGCGAGGTCGACCAGCTCGCCGAAGAGCGAGCCGTAGCGGTCGAGCAGCCGCTGGACGCGCCACTCCGGCAGGTGGTGCCGGGCGGCGATCCGCGGGACCTGGTTGACCAGGGCGCGGTAGCCCTCGGCGCCGAGCAGCGGGATGTCCTCGGTGACGCTGGCCGGGGTGCCCGAGGGCAGGTCCTCGAGCGCGGCGTCGACGGCGTCGGCGGCCATGACCCGGTAGGTCGTGTACTTGCCGCCGGCGATGGAGATGAGGCCCGGCTGCGGGCGCGACACGGCGTGCTCGCGCGACAGCTGCGACGTCGAGTCGTTCTCCCCGGACAGCAGCGGCCGCAGCCCGGCGTAGACCCCCTGGATGTCGTCGTGGGTGAGGGGGTTGGCCAGCACCTTGTTGACGTGCTCGAGGACGTAGTCGATGTCGGCCTTGCTCGCGGCCGGGTGCGCGAGGTCGAGGTTCCAGTCGGTGTCGGTGGTGCCGACGATCCAGTGCGTGTTCCACGGGATGACGAAGAGGACCGACTTCTCGGTGCGCAGGATCATGCCCACCTCGGAGCTGATCCGGTCGCGCGGGACGACGAGGTGCACGCCCTTGGAGGCCCGGACGTGGAAGCGGCCGCGGCCGCCGGCCATCGTCTGGATCTCGTCGGTCCACACGCCGGTCGAGTTGATGACGACCGACGCCTCGATGCGGTGCTCCTCACCGGTCTCGACGTCGGTGACCCGGGCGCCGGTCACGCGCTCACCGGCGTGCTCGAAGCCCTCGACCCGCGCGGAGGTGAGGATCGTGGCGCCGTACGCCGCCGCGGTGCGGGCGACCATCATCGTGTGCCGTGCGTCGTCGGCCTGGGCGTCGTAGTAGGCGAGCGCGCCCGCGAGCGCGTCGGCCTTGAGCGCGGGGACGAGCCGGCGCGCCTGGGTGCGGGTCAGCTGCTGGTGCCGGGGCACCGAGCGCGCGCCACCCATGGTGTCGTAGAGGGTGAGGCCGGCGGTGACGTACGGCCGCTCCCAGAACCGGTGCTGGAGCGGGTAGAGGAAACGCACGGGCTTGACCAGGTGCGGGGCGATCCGGGTGAGCATGAGCTCGCGCTCCTTGAGCGCCTCGCGGACGAGCGAGAAGTTCAGCTGCTCGAGGTAGCGCAGGCCGCCGTGGAAGAGCTTCGAGCTGCGCGACGACGTCCCGGCGGCGAGGTCGCTCTGCTCCACGAGGACGACCCGCAGGCCGCGGGTCACGGCGTCGAGGGCGATGCCCGCCCCCGTCACGCCGCCACCGACGACGAGGACGTCGACGGGGTCGGTGGTGGCGGCCTTCCAGGCTCGCGAGCGGTAGCCGGGGTCGAGGGCGACGGGGTCGGGCATCGGGGGTCCTCCAGGTGGAGCGGGTTCAGCGGTGGGTGGTGGTGCGGGGTCCGTGCGGCCGCGGGGCGGCCGCACGGACGGTGGGACGCGGGGTCCGGTGGGGCGGTGACGTCACTCGACGTCGTCGTCCACCCAGTCCAACGTCTTGGTGACGGCCTTCTTCCAGTTGCGGTAGAGACGCTCGCGCTCCTCCTCGGGCATCTGCGGCGACCACCGCTTGTCCTCGCCCCAGTTGGTGCGGATGTCCTCCTCGTTCTCCCAGTACCCCACGGCGAGGCCGGCGGCGTACGCCGCCCCGAGGGCCGTCGTCTCGGCGACCTTCGGCCGGACGACGTCGACGCCGAGCAGGTCGGCCTGGAACTGCATGAGCAGCTCGTTGGCGACCATGCCGCCGTCGACGCGCAGCTCGGTGAGCGGGACGCCGGAGTCGGCGTTCATCGCGTCGATGACCTCGCGGCTCTGGAAGGCGGTCGACTCGAGGACGGCGCGGGCGATGTGGCCCTTGTTGACGTAGCGGGTCAGACCGACGAGGGCGCCGCGGGCGTCCGGGCGCCAGTGCGGGGCGAAGAGGCCGGAGAAGGCGGGGACGAAGTACGCCCCGCCGTTGTCGTCGACGCTGGAGGCCAGCGTCTCGATCTCGGGCGCCGCGGAGATGAGCCCGAGGTTGTCGCGGACCCACTGCACGAGCGAGCCGGTGACGGCGATCGAGCCCTCGAGCGCGTAGATGGTCGGCTTGTCACCGAGCTTGTAGCAGACCGTGGTCAGCAGGCCGTTCTCGCTCGGGACCTGCTCCTCGCCGGTGTTGAGGAGCATGAAGTTGCCGGTGCCGTAGGTGTTCTTCGCCTCGCCCTTGGCCAGGCAGGCCTGGCCGAAGGTGGCCGCCTGCTGGTCGCCGAGGATGCCCGCGACGGGGGTGCCGTTGAGGATCCCGGGACGGCACTCGCCGTACACCTCGGAGGAGCTCTTGATCTCCGGCAGCATCGACAGGGGGATACCCATGTCGGCGGCGATGGACTCGTCCCAGGTGAGGGAGGAGAGGTCCATGAGCATCGTGCGGCTGGCGTTGGTCACGTCGGTGACGTGGACGCCGTCGTTCTCCGCGCCGCCGGTGAGGTTCCACAGCACCCAGGTGTCGACGGTGCCGAAGAGCAGGTGCCCGGCCTCCGCGTCCTCCTTGGCGCCGTCGACGTTCTCGAGGATCCAGGTGACCTTCGGACCGGCGAAGTACGTCGCCAGCGGGAGACCGACCGTCTTCTTGTACTTCTCGGCGCCCTCGTCGCCGGCGAGCCGGTCGACGATCTTCTGGGTGCGGGTGTCCTGCCAGACGATGGCGTTGTAGACCGGCTTGCCGGTGCGCTTGTCCCACACGACGGCGGTCTCGCGCTGGTTGGTGATGCCGACGGCGGCGATGTTCTTGGAGTTGAGGTTCGCCTTGGCCAGGGCGCCGCCGATGACGTCGCGGGTGTTGTTCCAGATCTCCAGCGCGTCGTGCTCGACCCACCCGGCGCGCGGGAAGATCTGCCGGTGCTCGGTCTGGTCGATCGCGACGACCGAGCCGGTGCGGTCGAAGATCATCGCGCGGGACGACGTCGTCCCGGAGTCGATGGCGAGGATGTACGTGTCGGTGCTGCTCATGGTGGAGCGGTCCTCTCGTCGGTGAGTGGCTGGTGCTGCAGGTGCTCTGGGTGCTGCGGGGTGCTGCCGGTCAGACGTACTGCATGGCGTGCGCGGCGAGACCGCCGAGGGCGCCGCCGATGATCGGGCCGACGATCGGCACCCACGCGTAGCCCCAGTCGTTGCCGCCCTTGCCCTTGATCGGCAGGATCGCGTGGGCGAGGCGTGGGCCGAGGTCACGGGCCGGGTTGATGGCGTAGCCCGTCGGGCCACCGAGCGAGGCGCCGATGCCGACGACGAGCAGGGCGACGGCGAGCGGGCCGAGCTGGGTCGGGGTCTTGCCGAACGCGATGATGACGAAGACGAGCACGAAGGTCGCGATGATCTCCGTGACGACGTTCCACCCGTAGGAGCGGATGCCCGGGGCGGTGCTGAACGTGCCGAGCTTGTCGGCCGCCGACGTCTCGGGCTCGTCGTAGTGGTTGCGGTACGCGGCCCAGCACAGGACCGCCCCGATGAACGCGCCGAGCAGCTGGGCGACGATGTAGACGACGGCCTTGACGGCGGTGTCGCCGCCGAGGTCGTTACCCGAGGCGAGCAGCCCGATCGTCACCGCGGGGTTGAGGTGCGCCCCGGACTTGTAGGCGACGTAGACGCCGGCGAAGACCGCGAGGCCCCAGCCGAAGTTGATCATCAGGGTGCCGCCGCCGAAGCCGCCGGTCTTGGCGAGCAGGACGTTGGCGACGACCCCGCAGCCGAGCAGGGTGAGCACGGCGGTGCCGAGGAGCTCGGGTAGGAAGACGCCGGTGAGCATGGGCCGGCCCTTTCGTTCTGGCGACCCGGTGTGGGCGGGCCGCGAAGCGGTGGGCGACCGCCCACCGGAGCCTCACGGCTCACGGGCGTCAGCGGTGGCGCCCTCGTGCCGCCCACTCTCTCCGGCCCCGCCGCCCCCGACAAGGGCGAGCGTTCGACATCGTCGTACGTGTCGTCGGTCGTCCGGTCTGCCGGTCGTCCTCGTCGGCGGGCGCCGGGTCAGCGGTGCGGCCAGGCCTCGCGGCGCTCGCGGTCCGGGTCGTCGACGACGGTGCCGTCGCCCGGGCCGCCGAAGCGGCGGACCCGCCGTGCCGGCCCGTACGGCGCCCAGCCGGGGTCGCCGTCGCGCACGAACGCGACCCAGGCGGCGTGCATGTCGTCGGCCAGGGCCTGCGGCGCGTCGGCGCCGCCGAGCCACTGCGCCTCGGGCACGTCGAGCGTGTCGAAGACGAACGGGATCTCGAGCGCGTGGCACGCGCCGAGGACGCCGCCCAGGACGGGGGTGCGCCAGCCGAACTGGTAGACGTACGAGGGCTTCCCGAGCGACTCGCGGGCCTCGACGAGCCGGATCGCGGGCAGCCGGAAGAACCAGTCGGTCATCGCGGCGACGAGGACGTCACCCGGCCGGCTCTGCCCGGTCGGGCCGACGACGGTCGCGGCGTAGTGCTCGTACGCCCCGTCGACGGCGCCGAACGCCGTCATCGTCGCGCGCACCCGGGTCTCGCCGAGCTGGTCGAGGACGGGGTGCAGGAAGAGGCCGTGCTCCTCGTCGGTGGTGCCGATGAGCAGGTCGACGTCGGCACCCTCGCCGCGGGCGATGACGTCGTACGGGACGCCGGGGAGGCTGTCGCCGTCGACGACCGGCTCGAAGAGCATGAGGTTGGCCGCGACCTCGCCCCACTTGGCGGGGTCGGGGTCCTTGCCGACCTCGAGGACGAGGTCGTCGTGCTCGGCGAGCAGGCGGTCGAGCGGCACGTCGGCGAAGGCGGCGGCCGTCGGCTCGACGCCGAGCCGCTGCGCGAGGGCCGCGGTGATCTTCTGCGCCGACGCCGGGTGCAGGACGTGGTGCCCGGCGCCGCTCTGGGCGATGACGCGGCCGAAGAGCCCGCGCGCGGCGGGCATCGCGGTGAGGGTGGTGATGCCGAACGCGCCCGCGGACTCGCCGCAGATCGTCACCCGCGTCGGGTCGCCGCCGAAGGCCGCGATGTTGTCGCGCACCCACTCGAGCGCCGCGATCTGGTCGAGCGACCCGCGGTTGTCGGGGGCGTCGGGGAAGTGCCCGAAGCCGTCGACGCCGAGCCGGTAGTTGACGGTGACGCAGACGACGCCGTCGCGGGCGAAGGCGGTGCCGTCGTAGACCGGCACCGCGTTCGACCCGTTCTGGAACGACCCGCCGTGCACCCAGACCAGGACCGGGGCCGACCCGTCGAGGTCCGGGCTCCACACGTTGACGTGCAGGCAGTCCTCGCCGGGCACGGTGGGTTCGGGGAGCAGCTCGGCGACGGTGGCGCGGTACGGCGGCTTGGGGGCCGTCGCGCCGTACGTCGTCGCGTCGCGCGGCTCGCTCCACGGCTGCGGCGGCTGCGGCGGGGCGAAGCGCCGCGGACCGAAGGGCGGGGCGGCGTACGGGACGCCGAGGAAGCGGTGCACGCCGTCGGCGTGGGTGCCGCGCACGGGCCCGTGGGCGGTGCGGGCCTCGCTGGAGGTGGTGGTCGACTCCGTCGTCATGGCCTCATTCAACCCTGGCCCCCGGAGCGGGGCGGGCGAGGTGGGTGGGGCGCCCGGGCCGTTCGTTGCGCGTGCGGTCTTCCTGCACGACACTCACAGGTGGTGACGGCACGATGGGCCGTTCGCGTCCCCCAGCCGAAGGGCACCCCACGCACCCATGACCGCCCCTGCCCCCCGACACCGCGCCCCGCGGCGGTCGCACCGTCTGCGCAACAGCATCATCGGCCTCGTCGTCCTCGCCCTCGTGGCGGTCGTCGGGTTCGTGGTGGTCGAGTACGTCGGGCTGAAGAAGGACCTCACGACGTCGGACGCGCTCGCGGGGAACACCCCGTCGGGGACGGAGACGACCTCGTCGGCGCCGCGCCAGGACACGAACATCCTCATCATGGGGCTGGACAGCCGGGTCGACGTGCACGGCAACCCGCTGCCGCAGGACATCTACGAGGCGCTGCACGCCGGGGACCAGTCCGACGGCGGGCTCAACAGCAACGTGCTGATGCTGCTGCACATCCCGGCACAGGGGAAGGCGGTGGAGATCTCGATCCCCCGCGACGACTACGTCCCGCTGCACGGCTGCCCCGACGGCACGTGCACCGAGAAGATCAAGCAGGCCTACGGGCTGGCGGTCGACCAGGAGCAGCGGCGGCTGGCCGGCAGCGCCGGCAACGGGATGACGGCGGCGGAGAAGTACCAGAAGGCGCGCGACGCGGGTCGCCTCGCGCAGGTGCAGACCGTGCAGGACTTCCTCCAGGTGCACATCGACCACTTCGTCGAGGTGACGATGGTCGCCTTCTACCAGCTCGCGCAGGTCGTCCAGCCGATCAAGGTGTGCCTGCTGCACGACACGTCCGACCGCTACTCCGGAGCGGACTTCAAGGCGGGCGAGCAGGAGATCGACGCGGCGCAGGCGCTGGCCTTCGTGCGCCAGCGGCGCGACCCCAACACCAGCCTCAACTTCACCGACCTCGACCGCTCCCGCCGTCAGCAGGCCTTCATCACGTCGCTGGCGACGCAGATGAAGGACGCCGGCGTCCTCACCAACCCGGTGAAGATCAACGGGATCCTCGACGTCGTCAAGCAGAACACCGCGGTCGACTCGGGGCTGGACCTGTTCTCGTTCCTCGGGCAGGCGCGCGACATGGCGGGCGGCAACGTGTCGTACTACACGCTGCCGGTCAAGGAGTTCGGGCAGAACGCGCGCGGCGAGGACGTCAACATCGTCGACACCGAGCAGATCCGCGCGATCGTCACGTCGCTGCTGTCGCCGGCCCCGACCGGGTCGACGCCATCGACGTCGTCGACGACCAGTGCAGGGACGTCCACCGGGCCGACGTCGAGCGCGACGACCTCGTCGTCCGCGCCGACGACCAGCGGACCGCAGCCCGTCCCGGCGACCAAGGAGCCGGCGCCGACGGACCTGTCGCAGCTGTCCGGTGGCGGGGTCCCCTGCGTCAAGTGAGGACGCGCGCGACGAACGCGCTGACGCGCTCGGCGAGCTGCGCCACCCGCTCCTGCGGCTCGAGGCCGGGAGCCGGGCGCACCTCGGCCGTCGCCGTCGTGCGGCGGGCGTAGCGCGAGCACTGCAGGTCGGTGCACAGGTAGGTGCCGACGGTGTCGCCGTCGCGGCCGCGGGCGCCCGGGCGCGGGGCCACGAGCAGCGCGACGCCCCCGGCGGAGTGGGTGGTGCGGCACAGGTCGCACATCACCGGCCGACCGCTCACGCGGTCGGGGGTGCGGAGCACGAGACCGACGACGCGGTCGTCGTACGGCGCCACGAGGTAGGCCTTCTGCGGCGCCTTGGGGTCGCGCCAGCCGAGGAGCTCGGTCTCGGCCCACGGGGTCGAGGCGAGGTCGGCGGGCGGGTTGAGCCGCTTGGCCTCGCCCTTGGAGCAGTTGGCCATGGCGGCGCGCAGGTCGTCGGGGGTCAGGGGATCCACGTGGAGCCAGGCTGCCACCGGTGCGGGGCGGCGCGCGACGGCATTTCCGTGCGCCGCCCCGCCGACCGGGTCAGCGGTTGTAGATGAGGTACGGCCGGCGGCGGCGCTCGAAGGCGGCGAGCTCGGAGCGCCAGGCGGCCGCGATCTGCTGCGCGCTCGCACCGGCGGCGAACATCGTGCGGAAGCGGTCCGAGCCGGTGAGCAGGTCGATCCAGCGGCCGGCGTCGCCACGCCAGTCGAACCCGTCGGTGGCGCCGGCGCCCCCGGTGCCGCCCCACGTCTTCGCCGGGTACAGGTCGCGGGCCACGGTCATCATCGTCGTCGCGGTGAGGATGGCGTCGACGGCGTCGGGGTCGTCGACGTGCACCTGCACGCCCCCGCACGTGGTGTTCAGCCACTTGGAGAAGGTCGGGGTGAAGTAGGCCTCGCGGAACTCGACGCCCGGCAGCGTCGCCTGCTGCAGCCTCTCCGCCCAGCGGAAGTCGACGTACGGCGCCCCGATGAGCTCGAAGGGCTTGGTCGTGCCGCGGCCCTCGGAGAGGTTGGTCGCCTCGAACAGGCAGGTGCCGGGGTAGAGGACGGCGGTCGTCGGGGTCGGCATGTTGGGCGAGGGGAGGATCCACGGCAGACCGGTGGCGTCGAACGTGCGCCGGGCGTTCCAGCCCTCGACGCGGACCACCTGGACCTGCTTGATGGTGGCCCCCGCGACGGTGGGCATGAACTCGCCGTTGAAGAAGCGCGCGATCTCGCCGGCGGTCATGCCGTGCTGCTGGGCGATGGCGTCGAGGCCGACGCCGGAGGTGTAGCCGGGCTGCAGGACAGGGCCCTTGGCCTGACCGCCGACAGGGTTGGGGCGGTCGAGGACGACGAACCGCAGACCGGCCTTGGCCGCGGCGGCCATGGCGTTGTACATCGTCCAGATGTACGTGTAGAACCGCGCGCCGACGTCCTGGATGTCGAAGACGATCGTGTCGACCTTCGCGGCGGAGAACATCGTGCCGAAGGAGTCGATCGAGGCGCCGTACGCGTCGTAGACGGTGACGCCGGTGCGCTCGTCGACGTAGGTGCCTTCCGAGGAACCGGCCTGGGCGGTGCCGCGGAAGCCGTGCTCGGGACCGAAGACCCCGCCGACCTCGACCTTGCCGCTCTCGACCATGACGTCGACGATGCTGCGCAGGCCGTCGCGGACGACGCCCGTCGGGTTGGTGATGACACCGATGCGGCGGCCGGCGAAGATCGACCACCCGTCGGCGGCGGCGACGTCGGCACCGGGGGTGACGGTGCGGCGCTTCGCGGCGGCGAGGTCGCTCGGGGTGGGGCTGCCGGCCGCGTGGGCCGACGAGGCCGCGACCGCCCCCAGCACGGTCGCGGCTCCGGCGCCCGCCGCGCCGAGCAGGCCCCGGCGTCCGAGCGTCGAGTGGGAAACATCCTTGTTCACGTCCGACATGGTGACAATCTTCCAGAGTTGGACGTCGGAGGGAAGAGGGTGCCGCGCTCGGGGTCAGCGCACGCCGAGCACCCCGCAGGTCGGGGCGGGCCAGGGCAGCGCCGCGTCGACGGCGAGCCGGGCGTCGAGCGCGGCCGCGACCTCGGGCGGGAAGGCGACGCTGCGCCTCGTCTCGAGCGAGACGCTGACGCTCACCGCCTCGAAGACGTTGGCGACCTGGCCGGTGGTCCGGTCGAGCAGCAGCTGGACGTGGTGGACGGCGCGGGCGGACCGGGCGACGAGGCGCGGGTGGACGCTGATCTCGTCCCCCTGGTGCACCTCCGCGGCGTAGCGCAGGTAGTGCTCGGCGTCGAAGGTCGCGGGTCCACCGGCGGCGGCCGTCTCCTCGCCGAGACCGAAGCGGGAGAACGCGACCCAGCCCGCGTCGCTGTGCAGCTGCAGGTACCTCGCGATGTTCATGTGGCCGTTGGCGTCGGTGTACTCCGGCGGCACGACGAGGGTCAGTGCCGGCGGGAGCGCGAGGACCTGGTCGGCCGTGGGGAGCAGGGCTGGCACGGGCGGTCCGGGGCGTCGTACGGAAGCCGGCGTCAGCCGGTGTAGCCCTCGACGGTGCGCTCGGAGCGCACCTGCGCGCCCTCGGGGTCCTCGCCGAACTCGCGGCGGGCGCGGCGCTGGCGCAGCAGGTCCCAGCAGCGGTCGAGCTCGACCTCGACGGACCTCAGGCGCTGGTGCTCCTCGTCGGCGCTGATCTCGCCCTTGGCGAGCCGGTCGCGCAGGGCGTGCTCCTCGTCGATGAGCCCGGAGATGTGCTGCTGGATGTCGACGTCGTCGGCCATGACCCCATCCTGTCCGTGCGCCGCCCGGCGGGCAATGGTCCGTACGACGCCCTGGAAGCGGGGCGGAACGGACACTGTCGTGGCTATTGACAGCCGACCGACGCGGTCGAGTCACCTGCTGAAGCGGTAGCGCTCCTCGAGCGTGCCCGAAGCGAAGGCGCGTGTGGCGACCAGCTCGAGCGAGCGGGGACTCTCGAGCGACGGGAGGTACGGCGTCCCGCCCCCGAGGACCACGGGCACGCGGAAGATCCGCAGCTCGTCGACGAGCCCGAGCCGGACGGCCTGTCCGGCGAGGTCGGCGCCGCCGATCTCGACGGGACGGTCGGTGGCGTCGAGGACGGTGCGGATCTCGTCCTCGAGCGGGCGGTCGGCCAGCCGAGCGTTCCCGTCGACGGTGGTCAGGGTCCGGCTGAACACGGCCTTGGGCAGCGCCGTCCAGGCGTCGGCGAAGGCGTCGTACGGCGGTGTGGAGCGCATGGCGGCGTCGGTCTCCCACGGCAGCATCGCCGCGTGCAGCCGCCGCCCGAGGAGGTAGCCGCCGAGGCTGCTCACCCGCTCGAGGTGGGCGGCGAAGACCTCGTCGCTCGGTGGCGGCGCCCAGCCGAGGTCGCCGTCGCGGTCGGCGACGAACCCGTCGACCGACACCGACATCGAGAAGATGAGCACCGTCCGACGCTAGCCCGGCCGGTCCTCGTGCGACAGGTAGCGGACGGGGACGCCGTGGCGGGCGGCGTACTCGACCTCGCGCCGGGTCGACTCGCCGACGTACCCGTCGACGTCGAGCACGAGGACGTAGTCGGCGAGGTCGATCTTGCGCTGGTGCAGCTCGTCGAGCGCGACCTTCTCGGCCGAGTCGTGGCCGACGCCCTCGCCGTGCCCGTGCCCGTGCTCGGCGGTGGCGTGCGGGTAGAACCCGATCGACAGGACGATCTCGCCGGCCATCGTGCGCTCGTACGACGCCCGCTGGAAGGCGTCGTGGAAGCGGCTCGACCCGCACAGGCAGACGATCGTCGGCCGGGTGTCGGCCTGGAAGGTGCGATGCAGCTCGGTGGTCACCGCAGCATGGTGGGCCGCGTCAGTGCTCGCGCCAGCAGCCGATGACGTCGCTGGCCATCTGGTACGCGAGGTCGGCGCGGGTCTGCTGGTTCGGCCCGAGGGTGGCGGGCAGCGCGCTGGCGTCGACCTCGAGGGTCTTGTCGTCCTTGAGGAAGACGACGACGCCGGACGCGGTCTGCACGGACGGCAGCCCCAGCGAGGCGACGCCGGTGAGCGGCTGGGGGTTGCCGAGCTTCCGACGCAGCGCGTCGTAGTACCTCGTCGCGGACGGGACGTCGGTGGTGTCCATGACGGACAGGACGAGCGGCCCCTGCGCCAGGTGGTAGGTGCAGGTGAAGAGGCGGTCGACGTACGTGTTCGTCGTCGCCGGCGGCGTGCTCAGCTGCAGGGCGGTGACGAGGGCGTCCTTGATCTCGGGGCCGCAGACCATGGAAGCGGTGGCCGACGGCTGGGCCGCGGTGGACGTCGCGGTGGCGGAGGCGGTGGCGGAGGCGGTCGGGCTCGGCGACGTCGTGGACGGCGTCGTGGACGGCCTCGAGGACGAGGTAGCGGAGGGAGACGGGGAAGCGGCGGTCGACGACCCACCGCAGGCGGCCAGGGTGAGCGCGACAGCGAGTCCGGCGGCCGAGACGAGCAGGGACGTGCCGGTGCCGTGTCCGCGGAATGCGAACCGATGTTGTGCCACGCGATCTCCTTGATCGTGAACGCTCGTCGTCGGCGCTCTCGACGAAGGGTTCGGAACCGACGGGCTGCCGGCTTGGATGCCGACTCATCCTGAGCGTTTCCTGACAGTTTCCTGGGAAACTGACCGGCCGCCAATCTGCCGCGGCGTCAGGGTCGAAGTGCTCCATGGTGCCTCGCGCACCGTCCCACGGCCTCCGACCAGGTGGGCCGCTCCCCGGAAGGACTCCGCTGATGAAGCTCCGCCACGCTGTCATGTTCGCCCCCGCCCTCGCCGCGCTGCCGCTCCTCGCCGCCACCACGGCCTCGGCCGCCGCGCCGACGTCGACGGGCGGGACCATGTACTCCGCCACCCTGACGCCGGTGCCGCTGAACAACCAGACCTCGGCGAAGGCCGACGTCATGATCATGCTCAACGGCTCGTCGGCCACGATCACCGAGCACGCGAGCGGGCTGGCGGCGACCTTCATGGGGGCGGCGTTCCCGCACGTCCAGCACATCCACGGCAAGGGCGGCATGGGCACCTGCCCGACCGCGTCGGCCGACACCAACAAGGACGGCGTCATCACGACGACCGAAGGCGGCCCGTCGTACGGCGCCATCGACACCACGCTGTCGACCTCCGGCGACACCAGCCCGGCGGCCGGGACCAACATCAAGACCGCGCCGTCCGGCGCCAGCTTCAGCTACTCGCGCACCATCACGCTCGACGCGCAGACGCTGAGCGACCTCAAGTCCGGCAAGGCCGCCGTCGTCATCCACGGTCTCGACCCGGCCACGGCCCCCAAGGCCGCCACGACCGAGAAGAGCGAGCTGGTCCCGAGCCTGCCCCAGGCCGCCACGGCCCCCGCGCTGTGCGGGCAGCTCGTCGCCAGCCAGATGACGTCGATGCCGATGGGCGGCGTCAACACCGGTGGCACGCCCGCCGGCAGCACCGACACCCTGCCGCTCGCGCTCAGCGGGCTCGGCGCCCTGATGGCCGCCGGTGGCGCGCTCGCCCTGCGTCGTCGCAGCGCGGCCCGCGCGACGAACTGACCGTCGCTCGTCGTGGGGGGCCGGTGGGCGTGCGTCGCCCGCCGGCCCCCTGCCGTGGCACGAACGTGAGAAGGAGACGACCCCATGGCGACACCGTCCGACCGGCCCGAGACCGCGCAGCCGGCGCGCCGAGCTTCCACGCGGGCCCGTCTGTGGGGTGTGGGCGCAGCCGTGCTCGCCGTGCTCGGCGTCGTCCTCGTCGCCCTCGCCGTGACGCGGGGCCCGGACCTGCCGGCGCCCGCCGCGGTCTCCTCTCCGACGTCGACCGCTGTGCCGACGACCAGCAGCGCGGCCCCGACGAGCTCGTCGTCCAGCAGTGCGAGGCCCACGACGGTCGCGCCGTCGACGACGGCGCCGCCGGTGGCTGCCGCCCTCCCGCCCTCGAACCCGACCAGGGTCGTCATCCCCAGCATCGGTGTCGACGCGTCCGTCGTGTCGCTGGGTCTCACGTCGACCGGGGCGTTGCAGGTGCCGACCGGGCCGACCCCCCTCGGTTGGTTCACCGGCAGCCCGACCCCGGGGGCCGACGGACCGGCCGTGCTCGCCGGGCACGTCACCTACAACGGGGCGCGCGGCGTGTTCTTCAGGCTCGGCCAGCTCAAGGTCGGGGACACCGTCCAGGTGGCCCGCGGCGACGGCCGGACCGCCCTCTTCACCGTGACGTCGGTGGCGTCGTACAGCAAGGACACGTTCCCGACCGGGCTGGTCTACGGGCACACCGACGGCCCGGAGCTGCGGCTGATCACCTGCGCCGGTGACTACGACCCGGCGAAGCACTACTACCCGGACAACCTCGTCGTCGACGCGAAGCTCGTCGGTACGACGGCCTGAGCCGGCGCGTCAGGTCGACGGCGTCGCACCCGTCGGGTCTCCGGCGTCCATCTCGGCGGGGTCGATGAGGGTGGATGATGCCGGCACTGCCACGTCGACCGGGCTGCCGAGCTGCTCGAAGCGCACCTCGACGATCTGGCGCGGCAGGAGGGTGCTCAGCTTCTCCGGCAGCTGCGTGGCGCCGAAGATGTCGTGCCCGTCCACCGTGAGCGTGGTCGGCAGGCCCTGGGCGTCGGTGACGACCGTCGCGTAGGCCCGTCCCTTGAGGGTCGACGGGTCGATCCCCGCCTTGACCACCCCGGGACGCACGCCGAGCAGGCCGACCGCCGATCCCAGGTCGATGTGGCCCTTGATGGTCGAGGTTCCGTCCGAAGACGGGACGACGGACATGCCGGTAAAGCCGCGCAGAGCCAGCACCGCGAACGGCTCGCCGCTCAGGCCCTGAGGGCCGGCGGCCGGGCCGGCGCCCGGGTCGACGGCGAGCCAGCGTCCTCGCAACGTCGTGGGCCAGCTGAGCATCGTCATGTACGCCGTTCCATCGGCGACGACGACCCTCATGTCCGCCTGCGAGAAATCCGTGTCGAACGCCGACGGCGGGTTGGCCTCGAAGTGGGTGCGACCCATCCACGCCTGTCGGCCGAGGTCGAACGACGTCTCCGTGACCTGGTCCAGAGTGAAGGAGTCGCCCCGGGTCGTCGCCTTCTGTCGGAACGTCCCGGTCCTCGCGCCGTCCAGCTGTTCGGTCATGCGCGCGACCGCGGCGATGGCCGCCGGCGCCGTGGCCCGGGGTGTGACGGGTACTCCGTCCGTCGATGTGCTGGGCGTCGTGCCCGGTCGGCCGGTGGCCGAGCCGCTGCACGCGGTGAGGGCCAGCGCGACGGCGGCAGCGACGACGAACGGCCCCCTGGTCTGCATGGGCGCCAGGCTGACATGTGAGGACGCTGAGTGTCGGCGTTTCCCGGATTCGGGCCCGCCGTGACGGAGCGGGCGACGAGAATCGAACTCGCGTGTCCAGCTTGGGAAGCTGGCGCTCTACCATTGAGCTACGCCCGCGCAACCACTCACCGGACAGGCCGACCGTGGCGCGTCAGGAAGCATAACCGATCCTCACCGGGCGCTCGCGCGGCTCCGTACGGACGGGTCCGGACCGGCCGACAGTCAGTGGTCACCGCCGCGGAGCGTCGTACGCGGGCGGGTCGGCGGGTGCTGATCGCACTGCCTGTTGCAGCGTCCGCTGCGGAGGACCGGGAACGCGGCTGCGTGCGGTGCGACCGGCCAGTCGGTGACGGTCCGGCGGGAGAGGCGGTGCCCGGGCTGGCGGGTGGCGCGGATCACCTCGCGGACCGGCAGCACGACGCGAGCCGTCATCCACCCCTGTGACGGCTTGTGCAGGGCCCAGCCATCGCCCAGGGTGACCGCCGCGTGCTGCACGGCGCCCTGCTGGTCACGCCAGACGAGGACCGTCCCGGGCCGGTCGTCGTCGCGCCCCGGCCGGGTGCGGTCGGCCAACCAGCTCTCGAACGGTTCGCGCACCACCTGCGTCTCTGAGGCGCCCGGGACGCCGGCCGCCGCCATGACGGTCCCGAAGCAGTTGGGGCCGCTGGCGTCGGCGAAGGTGCCGGCGAGACGGCGCGCTCGCGGGAGGACGGCCTCAGCCCGGGCCCAGGTGGTGGCGAGGACCCGGCCGTGGTCGCTGCGCCCCGCCTCCTCGCGGACGAAGTCGAGCAGGGGCTCGTCCCCGCAGGTCTGCAGCGTGCTCGGCCACCAGACGAAACGTCGGGCCGCGCTGTCGGCGGCGACGCCGGAGCGCCACTCCTGCGGCACGCTCTGCAGGCTCGGGACCAGCCGGCGGTCGGCCGTCACCTGCTCCCGCAGGAGCCGATGCCGCAACGCCGGCGGCAGCGCGCGGACGTCGTGTTCGTCCAGGGTGACGACCTGTCGCAACGTCTCGCCGTAGAGTCAGAAGGTGTCCTGGAGCTCCAGGGGGAGGGCGGAGGTGACCGGGGGTGCGCCGAGGTCCGCCCGCAGCGGCTCGGACACGACGAACGGCTGCCGGGCCGGGGCGAACCACTCGCGCCAGCACGCGGTGAGCTGCCGGGCGACGGCGAGGCCGAGATCATCGAGGGTCACGGCGGGGAGTATGGGCGACCGCGCGGTGCCGCGCGACTCCCGGGCGTCCGGCGGGGCGCCGTACGGAGTCCGCCGCTAGCCTTCCCCCGTGCTCCTCTCCGACCGCGACATCCGCGCCGAGGTCGAGGCCGGGCGGGTCGTCCTCGACCCGTGGGACCCGGACCTCGTCCAGCCCAGCAGCGTCGACGTGCGGCTGGACAAGTACTTCCGGCTGTTCGACAACCACAAGTACCCCTACATCGACCCGGCCGAGGAGCAGCCCGAGCTGACCCGGCTGGTCGAGGTCGCGTCGGACGAGCCGTTCATCCTGCACCCGGGGGAGTTCGTGCTCGGCTCGATCCTCGAGACCGTCACCCTCCCGGACGACGTCGCCGCGCGCGTCGAGGGCAAGTCGAGCCTCGGGCGGCTCGGGCTGCTCACCCACGCCACGGCCGGTTTCGTCGACCCCGGCTTCACGGGTCACGTCACCCTCGAGCTGTCGAACGTCGCGACCCTGCCGATCAAGCTGTGGCCGGGCATGAAGATCGGGCAGCTGTGCTTCTTCCGACTCTCCAGCCCGGTCGAGCACGCCTACGGCAGCGCCAAGCACGGGTCGCACTACCAGGGGCAGCGCGGGCCGACGGCCAGCCGCTCCTACGAGAACTTCCACCGTACCGACGTCTGAGCGCGTCCAGAAGCAGCAACATGTGGGGTGTCCTGAGACGGACCCCGCGGCGTCAGTAGGCGCTGACCCCGCGCACCCGGTGGCCGACCGAGACGCTCTCGCCGGACACCGCGGCCGCGGCCTGCGAGCAGAGGAACGTCACGACGGCGGCGACCTGCTCGGGCGTCGACTGGCCACCCGCGCCGACCTCGACCTCGGCGACCGCGTCGGGCGTGACGATCCCCGGGTGGACGACGTTGACCGTCACCCCGGACCCGGCGACCTGGTCGGCGAGCGCCTTGCCGAGGATGCCGACGGCGCCGTTTCGGACCGCGCCGGTGATGTTCGTCGTGAGGTAGGCGTTCTGCCCGCTGACGTGCACGACCCGTCCCCAGCCGGCCTCGACCATGGCGGGGAGGACGGCGTTGGCGCAGCGCAGGTAGCCCATCGCCTTGGTCTGGAAGGCCCACGTCACCTGCTCGGGGTCGGCCTGCTTGTCCGGGTCGAGGGTCCGCGCGGACGGCGCGGCGCAGTTGACCAGGACGTCGACGCGGCCGTGCCGCTCGACGACCGCCGCCACGCCGGCACTGACCGATGCGTCGTCGGTCGAGTCGAGCACCTGCGTCGTCACGCCGTCGCCGATCGCGCCCGCCTGCTCCTCGAGCGTCGCCGCGGTGCGCCCGGCGAGGACCACGGTCGCGCCCTCCGCGTGCAGGGCCCGCGCGACCGCGCTGCCCACGAGTCCCGCGCCGCCGACGACCAGCGCGACCTTGCCCTCCAGTCCCAGGTCCATGTCCCGACCGTACGACGCCCCGTACGGGCGCGTCCCGGTGGTCGCCGAGGAAGCGGTCTCCGCGGAACCCGGTGACCGGTCAGGGACGCCGCGTCAGAGGTGCTCGCGCGCCCACAGGGCCGCGCTGGTGCGGTCGACGACGCCGATCTCGCGGAACACCCGGCCGAGGTGCGCCTTGACCGTGCGCTCGCTGATGCCGAGCCGGCGGCCGATCTGCTTGTTGGCCATGCCCTCGGCGACGAGGTCGAGGACCTCCCGCTCCCGGGCCGAGAGGCCGTCGCCCGGCTTCGGCGCCCCCACCGACGGCAGCAGCACCCCGGCGATGCGCGGGTCGAGCGGCACGTGCCCGGCGGCCGCCGAGCGCACGGCGGCGAGCAGCTCGGCGGGCTCGGTGTCCTTGAGCAGGTAGCCGATCGCGCCGGCGGCGAGGGCCTCGCCGACCCGGGCGCGGTCGGAGAACGAGGTGAGCACGACGACGTGGGTGTCGGGGGACTGGGCCAGCACCGAGCGGGTCGCCTCGACACCGTCCATCACCGGCATCGAGAGGTCCATGAGGACGACGTCGGGCCGGGCCGTCGCGACGACGTCGAGCGCCTCGCGCCCGTCGCCCGCCTGGCCGACGACCTGCAGGTCCGGGGCCGCGTCGACGAGGGTGGCCAGGCCCGCCCGCACCATCGGGTGGTCGTCGACGAGGACGACGGTCGTGGGGGAGTCGCTCATCGGGTGGCCTCCGTCTCGGGCAGCGCCAGCCGCCAGTGGGTCCCCGAGCCGGGCGCGGACGCGACCTCGAGGTCGGCGCCGGCGTCGCCGGCGAGGTCGGCGAGCACCCGCAGGCCGTAGTGGCCGTCGCGCGGGTCGCTGACCAGGCCGGTGTCGAAGCCGGGCCCGTCGTCGACGACGTCGAGGACGGTCCGGCCGTGGTCGCGCGAGAGCGACACCGTCGCCGTGCACGGGGCGGCGTGGGTCGCGACGTTGCGCAGGCACTCCTGGGCCACCCGGTGGATGAGCCGCTGCTGCGCGTCCGACAGCGCACCGGCCGCCTGCTCGTCGACGTCGAGCCGGACCTGCACGCCCCGGCGACCGACGACCTGGGCGAGGTCGGCGAGCGCGGCCGCCAGCCCGGCCTGGGCCAGGCTCGGCGGGTAGATGTCGACGAGCAGCGTGCGCAGGGCGCGGATCGTCCCGCGCACCGTGCCGGCCAGGCCGTCGAGCTCGTGGGCCAGAGCGCCCTGTCCCTCGTGGCGGGCGCGCTCGGCGGCGCCCGAGACGGCGTAGGACGTCGCGACGAGCTCCTGCACCGGCCCGTCGTGCAGCGTCCCCGCGATCCGTCGTCGCTCGTCGCCGGACGCCTCGACGGCGTGCTCGAGCAGCCGCTCGCGCTGTCGGGCCGCGAGCGACAGCCGGCGCGCGAGGCCGAGGACGACGGGGGCGAGGAGGACGACGAGCAGCAGCAGCGCGCTGAGGAAGACGCCGAGGAAGCCGCGGCTCAGCTGGGTGGCGCGGTCCTCCACGGGCCCGTAGGGCGCGTAGATCTCGAAGAGCAGGGGACGTCCGCTGGACGTCCACACCGGGCGGTAGACCTCGAGCAGGCGGCCGCCGGTCTCGAACTGGTTCTCCTGCGCCGACAGGTCGCTGATCTCGGCGCGGGTGGTCGGGTGCTCGAACACCTCCTGCTGCTCGGCGTCGAGCGGGAACGTGCGGCCCACCAGGCGCGGCTCGTCCGCGTAGACGACCGTGCCGCCGGGGCTCCAGAGCTTGACGCGCTTGACGTCGTCCCCGAGGACGTGCTTGCGCACGAGCACGTCGAAGGCCTTGACCGCCGTCGGGTCGCCCGAGGCGAGCGCGTCGGTGAGGGCGGGCTGGACCACGGCCTCGGCGATGAGGTCGGTCGTGTGCGCGGCGTCGTTGACCGCCTCGCGCTCGGCGAGCCGGGCCGCGGCGAGGCTGCCGAGCACGACGACGACCGCGAGGACGAGGACGACCGCCCCGATCAGCTGCAGCAGCGTGCGTCGCGGTGTCGGGGCGGCGCGGGTGTCGAGGCGGCGCCCGGGGCGCGACACGGTGACCCACGTGGGCACGGCCGCCCGCGGTGAGCCGACCTCGAGGGGCCGGGTCACCGCGAGGGGTGCCGTCGGTGCGGGGGGCGCGTCGTGCTCCGGGGTGGTGGTCACCGGTGGCCGGACCCGTCCCCGCCGTGGCCGCCGTGGTCGTCGACGGGGGTCGTCGCGCCCGCCGGGGCGGGGGCGTCGCCGGTGTGCCCACCCGAGCCGGAGCCGGACCCGCCGGACCCGCCGGACGTGGAGCCCGAACCACCCGAGGTGCCGCCCGAGCCGCCGGACGTCGAGCCGGAGCCACCCGAGGTGGACCGCGGCGTCGAGCCCGAGGTCGAGCCCGAGGTCGAGCCCGAGGTCGAGCCGGACGAGTGGGAGGTGGAGCCGGACTTCGTCAGGCCGCCGTGGTCGTCGGCCGAGGCGGAGGGCCGCGGGCCGGAGGTGGTGGCGTCGTCGGAGACCCCGGCGGGCCGGTCGCCGCCGTGGTCGTCGCCGGCCTCGGCGCTGCGGGTGGAGGTCGCCGAGGGGCGGTCCTCGCGGGTCGTCGTACCGGAGGGGGTGGCGGTGGCGCCGCCGTGGTCGTCACCGGCGTCGTGACCCGCCGAGGTGGAGGTGCCGGAGGGGGTGAGCGTCTGGGCGCCGGCGGGGACGCGCACGGGGACCGCACCGCTGAAGCTGGCGTTGCCGACCAGCCCGACGACGGCCGGGGTGACGGCGACGACCAGGGCCGCGCCGGTGAGCGCGAGTCGTTTCACAGGGGACATGGTGGTTCTCCTCGAGAAGCAGTGTGGACCACGCCGCGCCCGTCGCGGGCTGGTTCGACGACGGGCGCGACGCGGGTCCGGGGGGGAGCAGGGGGAGCGAGCGGGGGGATGGCGCGCGGTGGCTCAGATGCTGAGCGCGCCGCGGCAGGTCTCGCCGGTGGCCGCGTTGGTGGCCTTGGCGACGATCTGGTCGGCGCCGGCACGGTTCGGGGTGCGCACGGCGACGGTGAAGGAACCGGAGGGGGCCGTCGTGGTCCGCGTGCCGGAGAAGATGTTCGCGCCGTTGTCGGTGATGGCGACCGACCAGGTCTGGCCGACCTTGTTCTGGTCGACCTCGAACTCGACCTGGAGCGCGGAGTTGTCCGGCTTGGCCTTGAGCTTCCAGGTGCTCGCCATCGAGCAGGAGCCGCTGCGGCGGACGTCGCCGCCCTTGGCGTTGGCGGCGGCCGCGCCGGTGGTGACGAGGGCGAGGGCGACGACGGCGGTGCCGGCGAGCAGACGGGCGGGGCGACGGGAGGGACGCGAGGTGGTCATGGTGTTCTCCTGGGGGCGGGGCCGGAACCGTTCCGACCTGATGTGACCACCGTCGTCGTCGGGCGGGCGCAGTCGCCATCGGGCGATGGTCGTAGTACCAGGTGAGGGGCGGGGGAGGCGGCACGCCTGCGAGGTGCGCGGGGCCCGCCTAGGCTCGTGAGGGTGACCCTGCGGACCACCGGCACCGGCTCCGACCAGCGCTCCGACCTGCACTGGGACCTGCGCTGGGACGCCACCCCCGCCACCCCGCGGGCCGTCGTCCTCGTCCTGCACGGCGGCCAGGAGAACAGCACGGCCGCCAACTCGTGGTGGCGGGTGCCGGTGTGGTGGCTGGCCCCGTTCGCCTGGACCGCGCGCCGGGCCGGCCGCGACCTCGCCGTCGCCCGGCTGCGCTACGGGGTGCGCGGGTGGAACGGCACGCAGGCCAGCCCGCTCGCCGACACCCGCGAGGCCCTCGACGCGGTCGCCGCGCGCTACCCCGGCGTCCCCGTCGCGCTCGTCGGTCACTCGATGGGCGGTCGGGTCGCCCTGCGGCTGCTGGGTGACGAGCGGGTCCGCCTCGTCGTCGGCCTCGCTCCCTGGGTCGAGTCCGCGGACGTCTCCGCCCACCGGTACGACGCCCACCCGGGGGCGCGGCTGCTCGTCCTGCACGGGCTCACCGACCGCACGACCTCGCCCTCGGCGAGCCGGCGGGTGGTCGAGGCGATGACGGCGGCCGGGGGCGACGCGTCGTACGTCGGCCTCGAGCGCGACGGGCACCCGCTCGCGATGCGCCGTCGCACGCTCGACCGGCTCCTCGTCGCCGAGCTGCGGCACACGCTGCGCGGGGTGCCGCTGGAGGACCAGCGGCTCGACGTCGCCGAGCGGCGGGCGCTGGAGCCCGGCGCCCTCGCCCGCCTGTGAGGCCCGGCGCAGGCGCACCGGTCACGGAAGGGTCTCGGACAGGTCACGCGCAGGTCACGGATGCCCTCCCCGGCGGGACGACGAGAGCCACCGTCGGTGCCCGACCGTAGGGTCTTACGACGCGTGCGCACCCGGCGGCACCGACCCTGCGAGGACGACGGATGATCGAGTTCGACTCCGTGACCAAGGCCTACCCCGACGGCACGGTCGCCGTGGGGGACCTGTCGCTCACGGCCCCCTCGGGGAGGATCACGGTCCTCGTCGGGCCGTCCGGCTGCGGCAAGACGACGTCGCTGCGGATGATCAACCGGATGATCGACCTGACGTCGGGCCGGATCCTCGTCGACGGCCAGGACACCGCGACGACCGACCCGGCCACGCTGCGCCGCGGCATCGGCTACGTCATCCAGCACGCGGGGCTCTTCCCGCACCGCACCATCGTCGACAACATCTCGACCGTGCCGCTGCTGCTCGGGTGGGACCGCGAGAAGGCGCGTGCCCGCTCGATGGAGCTGATGGAGCGGGTCGGGCTCGACACCTCGATGGCCAAGCGCTACCCGACCCAGCTGTCCGGTGGCCAGCAGCAGCGCGTCGGCGTCGCCCGGGCGCTCGCCGCCGACCCGCCGGTCATGCTCATGGACGAGCCGTTCAGCGCGGTCGACCCGGTCGTGCGCGAGCAGCTGCAGGACGAGTTCCTGCGCCTGCAGGGCGAGCTCGGCAAGACCATCGTCTTCGTCACGCACGACATCGACGAGGCCATCAAGCTCGGCGACCAGGTCGCGGTGCTGCGGGTGGGCGGCAAGCTCGCCCAGCTGGCGCCGCCGGCCGAGCTGCTCGCCCAGCCGGCCGACGACTTCGTCGCCGACTTCGTGGGCCGCGACCGCGGGTACCGCTCGCTCGGCTTCCGCCGGGGTGAGCTGCCCGTGTCGCCCGAGCCGACGGTGCCCCTCGGGGCCTCGGTCGAGCAGGTCCGCGGCGTCGGCGCGCCGTGGGTGCTCGTCGTCGACGAGGACCGCCGCCCGCAGGGGTGGGTCGAGCCGAGCGGGGTCGAGGGCTCCGTACGGCGTGAGCGGCTGCACCGGGGCGGCACCGTCGCCTCCGTCGACGGCTCGCTGCGAGCCGCGCTCGACGCCGCCCTGTCCTCACCGGCCGGTCGCGGCGTCGTCGTCGACGGCGACGGGCGGCTGCTCGGCACCGTGCTGCCGCGCGAGGTCCTCGCGCTCATCGAGGCGGAGTCCGGGCACGGCGACGGTCGCGCTGCGGGGGTCGAGCCGGCCCAGGACGTCCGGTGACCTACCTCGCCGACCACTGGGGAAACATCCTCACCCTGGCCGGGCGGCACCTCTACCTCTCGCTGCTGCCGCTGCTCATCGGGCTCGTGCTGTCGCTGCCGATCGGCTGGCTCGCCCGGCGCTACACCGCCCTCTACACGCCCGTCGTCATCGGCACCGGCCTGCTGTACACGCTGCCGTCGCTGGCCGTCTTCATCCTGCTGCCCGGCATCATCGGCACGAAGATCCTCGACCCGGTCAACGTGCTCGTCGCCATGACGATCTACACGGTGGCGCTGCTCGCGCGCACCGTCGCCGACGGCCTCGGCGCGGTGCCCGAGGAGGTGCGGCTGTCGGCCACCGCCATGGGCTACCGCGGGCTGTCGCGGCTGGTGCGCGTCGAGCTGCCGCTGGCCGTGCCGGTCATCGCCGCCGGCCTGCGCGTCGCCGTCGTGAGCAACGTCAGCATCGTCAGCGTCGCCGCCCTCATCGGCGTGCCCCAGCTGGGCTCGCTCTTCACGGACGGGTTCAACCGCAACTTCCTCGACCCCATCGTCATCGGCGTCGTCGCGTGCGTGGTCCTCGCGCTCGTGCTCGACCTCGCGGTCGTGCTGCTGTCGCGGCTGCTCACCCCGTGGCTGCGGGCGGGGAGGCCGGCATGATCGCGGGCATCCTCGGCTGGCTCACCGACCCGGCGAACCGCTCGGACATCATCGGGCAGACCCTCGCGCACCTGCGCTTCTCCGTCCTCGCCGTGGTCGTGGCTGCCTTGATCGCCATCCCGCTCGGGCTGTGGATCGGGCACACCGGCCGGGGCAAGATCGTCGCCGTCACCCTCACCGGGGCGGCGCGGGCCATCCCCACGCTCGGCCTGCTCTTCCTCATCGTGCTCGTCATCGGACCGCACGTGAGCGGCGACCTCGCCTTCTCGCTGCCGAGCGAGATCGTCCTCGTCGTCCTCGCGATCCCGCCGATCCTGTCGGGCACCTACGCGGGGATCGACGAGGTCGACCCGGCCGCCCGCGACGCCGCCAAGGGCATGGGGATGCGCGGGTGGGAGGTGCTGCGCAAGGTCGAGATCCCCTGCGCCCTGCCGCTCTTCCTGTCCGGGCTGCGCTCCGCCTTCCTCCAGGTCATCGCGACCGCGACCATCGCCGCCTCCGTCGGGCTGGACGGCCTCGGCCGCTTCCTCATCGACGGGCAGGCGGTGCGCGACTACGACCAGATGGCCTCCGGCGCCGTCCTCGTCGCGCTGCTCGCCATCGTCGTCGACCTCCTGCTCGCCCTCGTCCAGCGCCTTGTCGTCTCCCCCGGCCTCAGCGGCCGGGCCGGCCGCGGTCGCCGCGGGAACACCCGCAGCGACGACGACGCTGGCACCACCGACCCCACCACCGACGCCCGCACCGCCGACGCCGCCGGTACGTCGCGCGACCGCGACGAGACGCTCGTCACCACCACCACCGCATCGGAGATCTGACACACATGAAGACCACGACCACCGGGGCCGTCGCCCTCGCCCTCGCTTCGGCGCTCGCGCTCTCGGCCTGCGGGTCGGACTCGAGCGGCGGCGACCCGCTCTCGGGTGGCGGCGACAGCGCCTCGAAGGCCCCCAGCGACACCATCGTCGTCGGCTCGGCCAACTTCCCCGAGTCCGAGCTGATCATGGACATCTACGCCGGCGCCCTCAAGGCCAAGGGCGTCAAGGTCTCGACCAAGCCCAACATCGGCAGCCGCGAGACCTACATCCCCGCCCTCCAGGACGGCTCGATCGACCTGGTGCCGGAGTACACCGGGGTCCTCGACCAGTACTTCAACAAGAGCGCCAAGGCCACGACCTCGGACGAGGTCTACACCGAGCTCAAGTCGTCGCTGCCGTCGACCCTCGAGGTCCTCGACAAGTCGGCCGCCGAGGACAAGGACGGCGTCGTCGTCAGCTCCGACACGGCGTCGAAGTACAACCTCAAGTCGATCGCCGACCTGGCGCCCGTCGCCAAGGACCTCGTCCTCGGCGGCCCGCCGGAGTGGAAGACCCGCGAGACCGGCGTGCCCGGCCTCAAGAAGGTCTACGGGCTGGAGTTCAAGGAGTTCAAGTCGCTCGACGCCGGCGGTCCCCTCACCGTCAACGCGCTGAAGAACGGCCAGATCCAGGCGGCCAACCTCTTCACGACCGACCCCAACATCCCGGCCAACAACTTCGTCGTCCTCGAGGACCCGAAGTCGCTCTTCGCCGCGCAGAACGTCGTGCCGCTCATCACGAAGTCGAAGAGCTCCGACACCGTCTCCTCGGCGCTCAACGCGGTGTCGGCCAAGCTCGACACCACGACGCTCGCCTCGCTGGTCAAGGAGGTCGTCATCGACAAGAAGGACGCCTCCGCCGTCGCTCAGGAGTTCCTGAGCAAGAACTCGCTGGGCTGACGCCCTACGCTCGGGGGACGGCGACGACCGTCCCCCGGGCGTCGCCGCGTCCCGTCCTCCCCTCCAGCCAGGAGCCGCACCGCCCATGGGCACCCTTGCCGACGCCGAGTCCCGCATCAGGCAGGCCGCACTGCGGCTGGTCCAGGAACCCGACGGGCGGGTGCGGGTCGAGGACTACCTCACCGTCCTGGCCGCAGCCACCGGCGAGGCGGCCCTGGCCGCCTCCGGCTTCGACGTCGAGCACCACGACCTGACGCCCGGCTCCCCGCTGTCGCACGGACCGGTGGCCTCGCGCCTCGGGCTCGACCCGGCGGACGGCGTCGGCCCCGGCTCCGGTACGACGCCCGCAGGCACCGTCTGGTCGATCCTGTCCGGCCTGCGCGAGCGGGTCGTCGCCCCGTCGGCGTTCCCGTCGCCCGACGAGCTGCGGCGCGGGCTGGGGTCCGCGGAGGGGACGCCGGGCTGGGGCGAGGTGCCCCTCACCGTCGGCGCCGACCACGCCCCCTCACAGCCGCCGCTGCGCCGTGCCTTCGAGGTGCGCCCGGCGGTGCTCGACACCGAGCGGTCGTTCAACGCCCCGGTCACCGACCGGCACGTCGTCACCGCCAGCGCGCTCGCCGCGGCGATCGAGCAGACCAAGGACGCCATCGACCCGCAGGTCGCGGTCCGGCTCGCCCTCGAGGTCGTGCTCGGCACGACGCGGATGGCGCCGATGACCGCGGCCCGGTTCGCGGCGGCCGCCCGGCCGTGACGGCGTCGGGCGCCGCCCCCGTCGGGCGCGCCCGACCGGCGGCCCTCGTCGCCCTCGTCGCCGTGGGGGTGCTGCGGCTGCTGCTGGCGGTCGCCGGGGTCGTCGTCGTGACGTCGATGATCGTCACCGGTCTGCGCCCGAACGCCGAGCTGGAGGGGCTGCTCGTCGTCATCGGCGGTGTCCTCGCCGGGCCGGTGCTGCTGTACACCGTGCTCGCCGTCCTCGCGCTCACCTCGCTGCGGCGGCGTCCCGACGGCCGGCGACGTCTCGGGCTGACGACGGCCGCCGTCGTCGTCGACGTGGTGCTCGCGGTGGGTGGTGTGGTCGCGGTGGTCCGAGCCGGCACGAACGGGGACCTACGGCCCGGTTCGGTGCTCCTCGTCGGGCTCCTCTGGCTCGTCCTCGCGGTCCCCGGCGTCCTCGCCCTGCTGTCCCTGAGGGCCGACCGGATCCGGACCGCTGCCTGACCGGGACGTCGACGTCCCTCCCCGACCCCGGACTGCTGCGGGGACGGGACCTCGACGTCCCTCCTGGTGTGCGGACTGCTGCGGGGCCGGGACGTCCACGTCCCTCCTGGTTCGCGGACTGCTGTCCCGTCGGGGCGTCGGCCGGCGCAGTGACGACGTCAAGGTCCCCACAGCGCTCGTCAGGACACCGTCAAGGCCCGTCGCCAGAACAGTCCCGGCTCCTAGCGTCGGACCCGGCCGGCCGCTCGACCGGTTCCGCCACGCACCAGGAGCGCCTGCATGCCGACCGTCCCCACCGATGTCGACCCCCGAGTCGCCGGAGGGCTGCACGTCCCGGTGAACCCGTCGCGCGCCGGGGTGACCCTGCGCATCCTTCGGACCCCGACCGGCCGGCCGACGGTCGTCGCCTTCACGACCGTGGAGCGGTTGTCCGCCGTCCTCGGTGAGGGCCAGGCATCGGTGCGATTGCACGAGAGGGCGCTGCGGGCTCTCGCCGCGCCGCTCGGCATCAGCACCCTCGTGGTCGACCCGGTCCTGCTGCGCCCTCTTCCGGCAGCGGCGAGCCCCGCGTCGCCAGCGCGGCGGGCGCCTCGCCAACCCGTCGACGGCGACCGGGGTGTCGCCGTACGGAGTCCCGCTTCCGCAGCAGTCCGGATCGGGGGGTGACGTCGACGTCCCTCTCCCGCAGCGGTCCGGATGACCCGGGGAACGACGAGGCCGGTACGGCGCTCGGGGCGCCGTACCGGCCGTGGGTCACCGCGCAGCGGTGGTCGTCAGCGCCGCGTCGGCGTGGGGACGACGTGGGCCGGCGTCGGGGCGACCTCGCGAGCCGCCACCCCGTGCTGCGGGGTGGAGGGGGCCTGCGAGCTGGCGCCCGTCGTGTCGAACCCGATGGCGAAGACGTGCGCGTCGCCACCCTGCGCCTGCGGCAGGGTGATGCTCGCGACCGTCTTGCCGGCGTCGAGCGGGGCGCTGACCGAGAAGACGTAGGTCTTCACCGGGTCGCGGCCGCCGGACGAGTTGCGGTACGCCGTCGTCACCGCCGTGGTGTCACCCGGCACCGGGGTGCCGCCACCGCCGCCCAGCGTCCAGTCGCTGAAGAACGCGTCGAAGGTCGACGACGTCCCGTCGGTGTAGTGCACCGTGACGGTCCCGCCCGCCCCGGACGAACCGGCGTTGGACGCCGAGCCGAGCAGGCCGATGGTGCTCGCGCCCGCGGGCACCTTCAGCGGGATGGTCTGGCCGGACTCCTCGATGTTGTCCGGGGTCGCGACCGGGACGTCCGGCCAGGTGTAGTGCACCCCGTCGGCCGTCACCGTGGAGCCGGGCGTGACACCGGCCGCCGCGAGGGCCTGGGCCGAGTAGCTCCAGCCGCCCCCGTCGAAGCTGGCCGCACCGGTGTGCGCGTCGTCGGTGATGCCGGCGTTCGTGTAGTACGGCCAGATGTCGCCGGCCGGGGCGACCGCGACCTGCACGGACGACGTCGGCAGGACGGTGCGCCCGGAGGTGAAGGCGAACGTCACCGTGTAGCGCCCGTCGGCGTCACCGGCCGCGGTCAGCGTGGCCGTGGCGGACGCGCTCCCGTGGGCCGGCACCGTGATGCTGCCGGACCTGGGCGAGACCGTCACCCCGCTCTGCGCGGTCGCCGTCCACCTCACCGTGCGCTCGCGGCCCGCGAGGTTGGTCACGGTGACGGTCGCCTTCGTCGTCCCCCCGGGCTGGAGGATGACGTCGCTCGGGCTGGCGGCCACGAACGCGTCCTGCTGACCGGTCGGGTCCGACGGCGGGGCCTTGCTCAGGTCACTGCCCCAGGCCTTGTTCGGCGTGCTGCCGAGGTCGAACGCGAGGTTCGCCCCCTGCAGGACGCGCGACCCCGGCACCCACGGCTTGTCCCACGCGGAGCCGTTCAGCGTCAGCGACTGCACGTACGGCGTCCCGGTGCTCGCCCTGGGGGCGGTGACGGTGAGGGCCTTGCCCGACGCGAGGTGCACGGTGGCGGTGGGGAAGACGGGGCTGCCGAGGACGAGGGTGTCGGTGCCCGGGGTCTCCGGGTACATCCCGAGGTTGGACCAGACGTACCAGGAGCTCATCGCCCCGAGGTCGTCGTTGCCGAACGACCCGACGGGCGCGTTGAAGTAGAGCTTCTGCTGCGCCTCCCGCACGACCTGCTGGGTCTTCCAGGGGGCGCCGACGTAGTCGTACTCCCACGGGATCTCGATGCTGGGCTCGTTGGACAGGTCCGCGTTGAGCGGCCCCGGGTGGTCGATCGAGGTGAAGAGCGAGTCGAGGAAGGACTCGTACTTCACCGGGCCGCCCTTGCCGGCGATGAGCGCGGCGAGGTTGTGCGGGACCATCGGCGTGTACTGCGACGCCGAGCCCTCGACCATCCCGGTGCTCGTGCCGGGCGTGAAGCCCGGGGCCCAGGTGCCGTCGGCCAGCTTGGCCTGCACGTAGCCCGTGGCCGGGTTGAAGATGTTCTGCCAGTCCTGCGAGCGGGTCGCGAAGCGCTGGTAGACGGAGTCGTTGCCGAGCGACCGCGCCAGCGACGCGATCGCGTAGTCGGCGCTGTCGTACTCGAGCAGCGTGGACGCCGAGCCGTAGAAGTTGCAGCAGCCGTACGAGCCGTCGTCGGGCAGGTAGCCCTTGACGTCCCTCACCTGCTGGCCCGGGCGCACGTCGTTCTTCTGGGTCGCCTCGGTGACCATGGCGGCCAGGGCCTCTTGGACGTCGAAGTCGCGGGCGCCGAAGGCGTAGGCGTCGGCGATGATCCCGTCGGCCGGGTCGCCGACCATGACGTAGCTCTCGCCGTTGTTGAAGGCCCACTTGGGCAGCTGCCCCATCTGCTCGTACTGGTGGAGCATCGAGCGCACCGTGTCGCTCATCTGCTGCGGGGCGACGACCGCCTCGAGCTGGGCCTGGCTGCGGTAGGTGTCCCACCCGGAGAACGTCGCGTACTCGACGTGGCCCGGGTCGGTCGTGTGGACCGTGCCGTCGAAGCCCGGGTACTGCCCGTTGACGTCGGAGAACGTGTTCGGATGCAGGAGCGCGTGGTAGAGCGCCGTGTAGAACTGCACCTGCTGGTCCTTGGTGCCGCCGCCGACCTCGATCTTCCCGAGCTGGGCGTCCCACGCGGAGCGAGCCGCCTCGCGCACCGCGGCGAGGTTCCAGCCCGGGATCTCGGTCGCGAGGTTGAGCGCCGCGTTGGCGTCGCTCGTGTAGGAGACACCCGCCTTGGCCGTCACCGTCGTGCCCGCGGGGAAGTCGAGCACGATCGTGCCCGGGCCGCCGTTCGCGCTCTTCCCGGTGACGTGGCTCGCCGTGAAGGGCTGCTGGAACCGCAGGTCGACGTGGATCGTGTAGTCGTCCTCGACCGTGGGGCTCTGCCCGCAGAAGTGACCGGTCGTCACCGAGGCAATGACTTCCCGGTCACCGATCACGGCACCGGTCGTGCCGTCGACGGGGGTCGCGCTGTCGGTGAGCTTGAGGACGAGATGCCCGTCGGCGCCCGAGGGGAAGGCGAACTGGGAGATCCCCGCGCGGGTCGTCGTCGACATCCTCGACGTCACGGCGGCGGCGCCCGTGCCGGTGGTCACCTGGTAGAAGCCCGCCTTGGCCACCTCGCCGGTGTGGCTGAAGGGCTGGACGAGCGAGCCGGGGTCGGAGCCGACGTCGCCGGACACCGGCAGCATCGGCAGGTCGCCGCCCGCACCGCACCCGGGGCCGCTGACGTGGCTCAGGCTGAAGCCGCGCAGGTCCTTGTCGGTGTACTCGTACCCCCCACCGGCGGGCCGGTCGGGCGAGGTGTCGGGGCCGAGCTGCACCATGCCGAACGGCACGTCCGGCCCGGGGAAGGTGTCGACGTACCCCGAGGTGCCGATGATCGGGTTGACGTAGTCGGAGTAGCGGCCGGCCAGGTGAGGGGTGGCCGTCGCGGACGACGTCGCGCCGGGCGGGGCCGCCGCGGCGAGGGAGGCGCTGCCGCCGACGGCGGCGAGCGCCACGGCCCCGACGACCGCCAGGGCGGGTCGCAGGGCGCGTGCTGGACGCTGGGACACGAGGTCCTCCTTCTGTTTCGACAACGTTGTCAAAATCGGAGGCTAGACCCGCTCCGGCGATCTGTCCTGTCGAGATCCGGACGTCGCGCGACGGACGCGTCCTCCACCCCACGGGGGAGGTCGGACCTGGGAGGAGCCTGGTAGAACTCGAGGGGTGCGAGCACTGCGCGACCTCGGGGCCAGCCCGACCGCCGAGGCGGTGTACGTCCTGCTCGTCGACCGCGGGCGCCAGGACGTGGCCGACCTGGCCGCCCACCTGGACACCCCACCCGCGCAGGTGCACGCCGCCGTCGGCGAGCTGCGCGGCCTGGGCCTGGTCGCCGCGACCGACGACGGGCCGGTCCAGCCGCTGCCGCCCCGGGCCGCCATCGAGGCCCTCGCCGAGGACCGTTCGCGCCAGGCGGAGGCGGCCCGCCGCAGCGCCCAGGTGCTCGGCGACCTGTGGGCGGCGCACGTCGACGGGCCGTCGTACCTCGAGGTGCTGACCACGACGGAGGCGGTGGCCGCGGCCAGCCGGGCCCTGCACGACCGGGCCCGCACGCGGGTGGACGCCCTGTCCATCGGCCCCGTCGGGCGCGTCGACGCCGAGCCGGCGGTCGCCCCCGGCGTGGCGGCGGCCCTGGCCCGTGGGGTGGCCTACCGCGTGGTGTACGGCGCACGGATCCTCCAGCACCCGGTCGCGGTCCGGGCCGTCACGACCTGCATCGCCCAGGGCGAGGAGGCCCGGGTCTACCGGGACGTGCCGCTCAACCTCACGGTCGGGGAGGGCGGGGCGCTGCTCATGGTCGGGGCGCCCGGCACCGAGCGGCTGCACGGTCTGCTCGTGCGCCCGTCCGACCTCTACGACCGGCTCAGCAGCCTCTTCGAGGTCTTCTGGAGCCTCGCCGTCCCGCTCACCGCCGCGGTCGGCTCCGGCCCGAACGGGTGGGCACCGCCGGTGACGCCGGCCGCGCGGCTGCTCGTGACGCTCATGGCGGCCGGGCTCACCGACGAGTCGATCGCACGCGAGCTCGGGGTGAGCGAGCGGACGGTCGCCCGGCGGATCGCCGCGCTGCAGCGCGACCTCGGCGTGCAGAGCCGCTTCCAGCTGGGGGTGCAGGCCGGCCGCCGCGGCCTGCTGTGAGTCCTGCCCCGAGGATCGCTCCGAGGATCGCTCCGAGGACCACCGGAGGACGCCGTACGGCGACGCCCGGTGACCCGGGCGCCGCCGTACGGGCGTGCGTGGTGCGCGGTCAGGCGGCGGGGACCGCCGGGACCTTGGGGGCGTCGGACGCGACGAGCTGCGGCAGCACCCGCTCGAACTTCGCGTCGAGCCGCAGGCTCGGCAGGACCTTGAGCGGGTCGCCGCTGGCGGCGACGGCGATGCCCCACGAGGAGGCGGCCTGGCGCTGGTTCGGCGTGCCGTGGTGGCCGGGAGAGGTGAACTGGCAGTCGCCCACGTCGTAGAACGTCTTGGTCACCTGGAGCAGCGCGTTCGGCGCGAGGTTGAGGCCCTTGGTGTGGGTGGCGAAGTACGAGCCGAAGGCGTCGGCCATCAGCTCGGTGCGCCGGGTCGCCTCGGGGCCGGTCAGGTCGGAGACGAACAGGTTGTCCTCGAACTGGACGTGGTGCGCCATCTCGTGGCCGAGGACGGCCTTCGGCCCGACCGCGTTGAGCCCGAGGGCCTTGAGGGCGTCGAGGATCCCGTCGCCGAAGACCATCTTGTCCTTGATGCCCCGGAACAGCGGGTCGGTCTCGCCCTGCGCGGAGAACGCGAACGCGTTGAGGGTGAAGATCGGGTTGCGGCCGTTCCGCAGGCCCGGGTCGCTGCGGACGATGCCGACGAGCTGGCGGGCCAGCTTGACGGCCTTGGCGTCGTCGAGGCCGTAGAAGAGCTTGACCATCCGCGTCATGCGGGCGACGTCGACGGTCATCTCCCCGTGCATCGCCATGAGCTGGATGTCCTCGAGCTTGACGTCCCAGAACCGCTGGGCGTAGCCGAAGGTCGTCGTCAGGGTGCCGGCGTAGGCCGCCGGGAGCGCGAAGTCCGGGTCCTTGGGGCTGCCGTAGAAGATCGCCTCGTAGGTCGGGAAGTCGAGCACGCCCGCGAGGGCGAGGGTGATGAGGCTGTCGTTGTCGACGCCCGAGAGGATCTGGTCGACGTAGCCGTCCAGCGGCGTCGGGTTGCAGACGTAGTCGCCGGGGTCGATGGCGTTGGCGACCGAGCGGTCGAGGACCTCGCGGGCGGGCGAGTGCTCGATGTGCGCGCGGGCCACGGCCGCGTCGCGCCGGGCCTGCCAGTCGGCGGGCAGCTGGGCGATGATGCTGTCGAGCGTCGCGCGGCCCTGGGCCGACAGCGTGGAGCCGGCGGGGACCACCCGGGCCGACGGGCCGGAGACGGTGGCGCCCGCGGGGCTGGTGCTCGCCTGGGCGGGCAGGGCGGTGCCGAGGGCCAGCGTCGCGCAGGTGACGGCGGTCAGTGACCAGGTCAGGCTCTTCTTCACGGGTCTCCTTGTCGTGACGTCGGACCGCTCCCGCCACCCGGGTCTCCCTGGTGGGCCCGGACCGTCACGGCGGGACCGGTGACGTGCCGCCACCCTCGCCGTGCGCAGGCCCCGGGGCGGAGGGGTTCGGGTGTCCGGAACCGGCATGGCGAGAACCTGACAGCACGCCGGGAGGATCCTGGGCGTTCCCCGTAGCGTGGGGTGGGTGAGCGGCCCCGCCCCCGACGACGAGCGGTTCCTCGACGACCTGCAGCGGCGGACGTTCGCGTGGTTCGCCGACGCGGCGCACCCGGACACCGGCCTGGTCCCGGACCGCTGGCCGCGCCCCGACTCCTGCTCGGTGGCCGCGGTCGGCTTCGGCCTGACCGCGTGGGGGGTCGGGCAGTCGCGCGGCTGGCTCACCCGGCACGACGCCGTACGGCGCACCCTCGCCACCCTCCGGCTGCTCCACGACGCCCCGCAGGGGGAGGCGGCCACGGGCACCAGCGGCCACCGCGGCTTCTTCCACCACTTCCTCGACCCGGCCACCGGGCTGCGCTGGTCGGACGACGTCGAGCTGTCCTCCGTCGACACCGCGCTGCTCCTGGGCGGGGTGCTCTTCGCCGAGCGGTGGTTCGACGGCGACGACGCGGCCGAGCGCGAGATCCGCACCCTCGCGGACGCCCTGCACCGGCGCGTCGAGTGGCCGTGGATGCAGGCGCGCCCGCCGCTGATCTCCATGGGGTGGCTTCCCGGGAAAGGGTTCCTCGACGCCGACTGGTGCGGCTACAACGAGGCGATGCTCGTCGTGCTGCTCGCCCTCGGGTCGCCGACGCACCCGGTGGGCGACGACGCGTGGCCGGCGTGGGCGGCGTCGTACGGGCGCACGTGGGAGGAGTTCCACGGGCGGACGCACCTCGGCTTCGGGCCGCTCTTCGGGCACCAGTACAGCCACGTCTGGGTCGACTTCCGCGGGGTCCGCGACGACTGGGGCCGCGCGCACGGGCTGGACTACGCGGAGAACAGCCGCCGGGCGGCCCACGCGCAGCAGGCCTACGCGGTCGCGAACCCGGGTGGTTTCCGGGGCTACGACCAGGACGTGTGGGGGTTGACCGCCTGCGACGGGCCGGGGGAGGGGACCCACCTCGTCGACGGCCGCGAGGTGCGGACCCACGGGTACCTCGCCCGCGGCGCGGGGCCCGGCTGGGTCGAGGACGACGGCACGATCGCGCCGACCGCCGCCGGCGGCTGCCTGCCCTTCGCCCCGGAGATCGCCCTCCCCGCGCTGCGGGCGATGGCGGACCGGTACGGCGACGCGCTGCTCACCGAGCACGGGTTCCTGGACGCGATCAACCCCACCGTCGGGTGGGTCGACGACCAGCACCTCGGGATCGACCAGGGGCCGATCCTGCTCATGGCCGAGAACCTGCGGACCGGGCTGGTGTGGGACGTCGTGCGCGGCCACCCGGTGCTACGGCGGGGTCTGGCGCGGGCCGGGTTCCGGCCCGCGCGCTAGACCTGCGCGGGCTCCTCGCCCCGCCGCACCGCCGCGAGCAGCATCTGCGCGACGTCGACGACCTCGACCTCGGCGCGGGCCTCGCCGGCCGACTGCTTGCCGGTCACGCCGTCGCTCATCATCACCTTGCAGAACGGGCAGCCGATGGCGATCCGGTCGGCGCCGGTGGCGAGCGCCTCGTCGACGCGGTTGCCGTTGATCCGGGTGCCGAGCTTCTCCTCCATCCACATCCTCGCGCCGCCGGCGCCGCAGCAGAACGACCGCTCGCCGCTGCGCTCCATCTCGCGGTACTCGACGCCGGGCAGCGCGCCGATGAGCTCGCGCGGCGGGGCGTAGACGTTGTTGTGCCGGCCGAGGTAGCACGGGTCGTGGTAGGTCACGCTGGCCGCCGTCGACGCGGCGCCCGCGGCCTTGCCGGTCGGGGCCTCGTCGGGGCGGGCGACCGGGACGAGCCGCTTCTCGCGGACGAGGCGGTTGAGCAGCTGGGTGTGGTGGACGACGTCGTACCGCCCGCCGTTCTGCGGGTACTCGTTCTTCAGCGTGTTGAAGCAGTGCGCGCAGGTGACGACGACCTTGGTGACCTTCGCGTCGTTGAGGGTCTCGACGTTCTGCGCGGCGAGCATCTGGAAGAGCACCTCGTTGCCGGCGCGACGGGCCGAGTCACCGGTGCAGGACTCGCCCTCGCCGAGGACGGCGAAGGTGACCCCGGCGGTGTGCAGCAGCTCGGCGACGGCGCGGGTCGTGCGCTTCGCGCGGTCCTCGAGCGCGCCGGCGCAGCCGACCCAGAAGAGGTAGTCGACCTCCTCGGCCGACTCGACGTCCCGGCCGACGACCGGCACGTCGAAGGGCAGGTCCTTGGCCCAGTCCAGACGCATCCGCGGCGACATGCCCCACGGGTTGCCGTTCTTCTCCAGGTTCTTGAACAGCCCGCCGAGCTCGGCCGGGAAGGCCGACTCGATGAGGACCTGGTAGCGGCGCAGCTCGACGATGGTGTCGACGTGCTCGATGTCGACGGGGCACTGCTCGACGCAGGCGCCGCACGTCGTGCACGACCACAGGACGTCCTGGTCGATGACGGCGTCGGGGCCGTGCGGGTTGTACGCGCCCAGCGGCGAGGCGACGTCGTACCCCGTCGGGCCGACGAGGGCGAGGTCGTCGGAGGCCGCGGCGCGCACGGTGTCGGGCAGCCGGTCGCGCGACTCCTCGGCGGCCAGCAGCCACGGCGACTTCTCGTACAGGTGGTCGCGCAGCGTCGTGACGAGCAGCTTGGGCGAGAGCGGCTTCTCGGTGTTCCAGGCCGGGCACTGGCTCTGGCAGCGACCGCACTCGGTGCAGGTGGTGAAGTCGAGCAGGCCCTTCCAGGTGAAGTCCTCGACCGTGCCGACGCCGAGCGTCGCGTCCTCGGGCAGGTCCTCGAGGGCCGCGACGTCGAGCGGGCCGGACGCGACCTGGATCGGCTGGAGCGCGCCGAGGGCGGTGCGGCCGTCGGCCTCGCGCTTGAACCAGATGTTGAAGAAGGCGAGGAAGCGGTGCCAGGCCACGCCCATCGTCGGGGTGAGCGCGATGGTGATCATCCACGCGAACGAGATGAGGATCTTCACCGCGGCGACGACGACGATCGCCGCCTCGAGGCCGGTCGTGCCGGTGCCGAAGAGGCTGCCCAGCCACGCGGTCCCGGGGTAGTGCGCTGCCGTCGCGCTGGGCTCGCCGGTGGCCCGGCCGAGCGCGTACTCCAGCCCGCGCAGGGTGAGGATGCAGATCGTCACGCCGAGGATGGTCAGCTCGACGTAGTTGGCCTGCCAGGACGACGAGCCGTAGAAGCGCGAGCGGCGCCCACCCTCGCCGGGGCTGTTCCTCGGGTGCTGGCGCTGCCGCACGACCATGAGCGCGACGATGCCGACCAGGCCGGTCCAGGCGAAGAGCTCGGTCACCCACTCGTAGACGACCCAGTGGCCGAGCAGCGGCAGCGCGAAGGTCGGGTCGGCGAGCTGGCCGAACGCGGTGACGAGGGTGAGGAAGAGGACCCCGAACGAGATCATCGTGAACCAGTGCGCCGTCGCGACGACCGGTAGCCGCGACATCCGGGTGTGGCCGAGGAACTCGCGCAGCAACGTGACCGTGCGGGTGCCGGGGGCGTCGGTGCGGTGGGCGGGGGCGCCGAGGCGGAAGACCTGCAGGTACCGGCGCACGGCCAGCACGAGCAGGACCGCCCCGACGAGCGTGACCGCCAGGCTGACGGTCCCGGCGACGATCTGGAGCACGGTCATGGGCAGCACACTACTGGCGGGTAAGCGCCCGCTCACCTGTCGTGTGACGGCGCTCGCGCGCGCCGGGTCCGGCGGCTGGACCGGGGTCGCAGACCCTTTCGCCCCTTTTGGCTGAACGTCACCTAGTAACTGGCTGGCAGCCTTCGCCGACGATTGTTCCCGCCTCGACGGGGTGCGAGGGTCAGCGGGTCCTGCGCACCGGGGGGTGACGCCGGGAAACGACTCGGATCCGGGAGGTCCCATGCCCCATGCCGTCCTGCGCCGTCGGCGCACCACCGCCGGCGCCCTCGGCGCCGCCCTCGCCGTCGTCGTCGTGGCCGCCGGGCCCGTCGCGGCGAGCGGGAGCGCGCCCGGCGCCCTCACCGGCGCCGCGGCGACCCAGGCCCAGCGCCACGCCGCCCTCACGCACCCGTCCGCCGCCCGCACCGCGCAGGCCGCGGCGGCCGCGGACGACGGCGGTGGCCGCGACGTCGGCGACGCCCTCGAGGTCGCCGACCGCGCCGACGAGTTCGCCAACGAGCGCTCGGCCCCGGCCGTGAGCGCCCCCGCGGCGGCCCTGCTCGCGGCCCAGGCGCACGCCGCCGGCATGCCGGCCTCGAGCGCCGGTCTGAAGGAGATCACCGGGGCGCCGTACGACGCGAACCCGCCCGGCTACACCGACCCCACCTGGTCGAACGCCGGCTCCGGCTTCGGCGTCGTGGCGGGCCG